>NZ_JBLKCZ010000100.1:0-790 GCF_047530595.1 Enterobacter sp. 01-M-02-SI-ECC
CCACGTGTCCCGCCCTACTCTTCGAGTTCACAGCCTGTGTGCTTTCGTGTACGGGACTGTCACCCTGTACCGTGCGACTTTCCAGACGCTTCCACTAACACACAAGCTGATTCAGACTCTGGGCTGCTCCCCGTTCGCTCGCCGCTACTGGGGGAATCTCGGTTGATTTCTTTTCCTCGGGGTACTTAGATGTTTCAGTTCCCCCGGTTCGCCTCGTTAACCTATGTATTCAGTTAACGATAGTGCAACGAATTGCACTGGGTTTCCCCATTCGGACATCGCCGGGTCAAAGGTTCATATCACCTCGCCGGCGCTTTTCGCAGATTAGCACGTCCTTCATCGCCTCTGACTGCCAGGGCATCCACCGTGTACGCTTAGTCGCTTAACCTCACAACCCGAAGATGTTTCTTTCGATACATCGTCGACTTGCGAAAATTTGAGAGACTCGAACACACCATTAAGATGTGTCGTTTCAATTTTCAGCTTGATCCAGATTTTTAAAGAGCAAATATCTCAAACGTCACCCGAAGATGAGTTTTGAGATATGACGGCCGGTGACTTTCACTCACGAACCAGCAAGTGGCGTCCCCTAGGGGATTCGAACCCCTGTTACCGCCGTGAAAGGGCGGTGTCCTGGGCCTCTAGACGAAGGGGACGTAAAGTCTCAATCGCAAGACGCCTTGCTATTTACTTTTCATCAGACAATCTGTGTGAGCACTGCAAAGGCAGGTTCTTTAAGGTAAGGAGGTGATCCAACCGCAGGTTCCCCTACGGTTACCTTGTTACGACT
>NZ_JBLKCZ010000101.1:0-727 GCF_047530595.1 Enterobacter sp. 01-M-02-SI-ECC
ACATGAACCCATTCAAAGGCCGGCATTTTCAGCGTGACATCATTCTGTGGGCCGTACGCTGGTACTGCAAATACGGCATCAGTTACCGTGAGCTGCAGGAGATGCTGGCTGAACGCGGAGTGAATGTCGATCACTCCACGATTTACCGCTGGGTTCAGCGTTATGCGCCTGAAATGGAAAAACGGCTGCGCTGGTACTGGCGTAACCCTTCCGATCTTTGCCCGTGGCACATGGATGAAACCTACGTGAAGGTCAATGGCCGCTGGGCGTATCTGTACCGGGCCGTCGACAGCCGGGGCCGCACTGTCGATTTTTATCTCTCCTCCCGTCGTAACAGCAAAGCTGCATACCGGTTTCTGGGTAAAATCCTCAACAACGTGAAGAAGTGGCAGATCCCGCGATTCATCAACACGGATAAAGCGCCCGCCTATGGTCGCGCGCTTGCTCTGCTCAAACGCGAAGGCCGGTGCCCGTCTGACGTTGAACACCGACAGATTAAGTACCGGAACAACGTGATTGAATGCGATCATGGCAAACTGAAACGGATAATCGGCGCCACGCTGGGATTTAAATCCATGAAGACGGCTTACGCCACCATCAAAGGTATTGAGGTGATGCGTGCACTACGCAAAGGCCAGGCCTCAGCATTTTATTATGGTGATCCCCTGGGCGAAATGCGCCTGGTAAGCAGAGTTTTTGAAATGTAAGGCCTTTGAATAAGACAAAA
>NZ_JBLKCZ010000102.1:0-723 GCF_047530595.1 Enterobacter sp. 01-M-02-SI-ECC
AAGGCGATCAGGTGCGCTGATCGAGTCTGTCGAGCACCATCGCTGCAAGTTCATCGCTGGTGTGTGCACCACTATCGAGAACACGGGTTGTGGACGGAAGCCGTTCCCTTGCGGCCAAGCATCGGGCGACATTCGCTAATCGCCACTCTCGAATCTCCGCATTCCGATTCGGGTCAGGATGCATGGTCTGGTTCGAGATCCGGTGACGCAATAGGTCCTCGTTAAGCATCAGAAAGATGTGCAGCAGCTGATCGTCGATCTGCCTTAACCCGTCGAGTATCTCAGTCAGATAGTCCGGGTGCACGAGCGTCATTGGGATGATGATGTCCTGCGAGTAATTCCTGCGAATCTCGCTGACCGCAGCGATCGTAAGTCCCCTCCACAAGGGGAGATCCTGATAGTCTCCGCTCGCTGGTATGGGGACCGTTTCTTTCACCACGAACCCGATTTCCTCAGGGTCAAAGATCAGCGATTTCGGACGCCGATCGCGCAGCCGCTCAGCGAGAGTCGTCTTTCCGGCGCCGAAAGGTCCGTTGATCCAGATTATCATTGTCGACGGCCTCTAACCGGAAGGCTCGCAAGAGCGCTGGGCGGCTTCGTGTGCTGGCACGATCGGAGTGGCTCCGAAGTGCTTCTCAAGATAGGTGACGCCGAACGTCACGATGTCCTGCGCGTCGAACAGGTAGCACTGAGCAAAGCCCACGACACCTTCTCGATGGCGAC
>NZ_JBLKCZ010000103.1:0-657 GCF_047530595.1 Enterobacter sp. 01-M-02-SI-ECC
GGAGTCCAAACCGGTGACCTGTTGATGGTGCATGCCTCACTTAAAGCGATTGGTCCGGTCGAAGGAGGAGCGGAGACGGTCGTTGCCGCGTTACGCTCCGCGGTTGGGCCGACTGGCACTGTGATGGGATACGCGTCGTGGGACCGATCACCCTACGAGGAGACTCTGAATGGCGCTCGGTTGGATGACAAAGCCCGCCGTACCTGGCCGCCGTTCGATCCCGCAACGGCCGGGACTTACCGTGGGTTCGGCCTGCTGAATCAATTTCTGGTTCAAGCCCCCGGCGCGCGGCGCAGCGCGCACCCCGATGCATCGATGGTCGCGGTTGGTCCGCTAGCTGAAACGCTGACGGAGCCTCACGAACTCGGTCACGCCTTGGGGGAAGGGTCGCCCGTCGAGCGGTTCGTCCGCCTTGGCGGGAAGGCCCTGCTGTTGGGTGCGCCGCTAAACTCCGTTACCGCATTGCACTACGCCGAGGCGGTTGCGGATATCCCCAACAAACGATGGGTGACGTATGAGATGCCGATGCTTGGAAGAAACGGTGAAGTCGCCTGGAAAACGGCATCAGAATACGATTCAAACGGCATTCTCGATTGCTTTGCTATCGAAGGAAAGCCGGATGCGGTCGAAACTATAGCAAATGCTTACGTGAAGCTC
>NZ_JBLKCZ010000104.1:0-631 GCF_047530595.1 Enterobacter sp. 01-M-02-SI-ECC
TAATTCAGCGGCTTTTTTCTGGTTAAATTTAGCCTGCTGTAAGCTGGTTTGTAGAAAGTCTTTCTCTTGCTGCTGCTGGAATTCACGCAGATCCAGCGTTATAACGATGTGTATCCTATGTGCTCGGATTGGATAGATTTCCATTACGGTGAAGGATCTTCTTGAGATCCTTTCTGTGGCGTCGTAATCTCTTGCTCTGTAAACGAAAAAACCGCCCTGCAAGGCGGTTTTTCGAAGGTTCTCAGAGCAGCAACTCTTTGAACCGTGGTAACTGGCTTACGAGGAGCGCAGTAACCAAATCTGTTCTTTCAGTTTAGCCTTAACAGGCGCATAACTTCAAGACTAACTCCTCTAAATCAGTTACCAGTGGCTGCTGCCAGTGGCGATAAGTCGTGTCTTTCCGGGTTGGACTCAAGATGATAGTTACCGGATAAGGCGCAGCAGTCGGACTGAACGGGGGGTTCGTGCATACAGTCCATCCAGGAGCGAACTGCCTTCGCGGAACTGAGTGTCAGGCGTGGAATGAGATAAACGCGGCCATAACAGCGGAATGACACCGGTAAACCGAAAGGCAGGAATGCGGGGGAGCACGAGGGAGCCACCAGGGGGAAACGCCTGGTATCTTTAAGCC
>NZ_JBLKCZ010000105.1:0-631 GCF_047530595.1 Enterobacter sp. 01-M-02-SI-ECC
CCGTCTGAATTTGCAGCGGGCTGGAGAAAGGGTCATTCTGAGAATGAAGATTCCGACGTTACTAACTGAGTGTTGTATCTAATCGTGGGGGCAGGTCACTTGGTGCAGCACGAACGTTCGTCGTTTGTAAAAGAGACACTAAACAGGTTGTCGGTTTTTACTCTCTGGCCACCGGCAGCGTTAACCACGTGGAAGCAATGGGAAGCCTCAGGCGCAATATGCCAGATCCAATTCCCGTAATCATACTTGCTCGCCTGGCAGTTGATGTTTCATACCGTGGCCAAGGGCTCGGGGCCGATTTACTGCATGATGCAGTTCTGCGCTGTTACCGTGTAGCTGAGAATATTGGAGTCCGTGCGATTATGGTTCATGCACTGACTGAAGAAGCCAAAAACTTTTATCTTCACCATGGCTTTAAGGCATCACAAACTCAGGAACGGACATTGTTTTTAAAGTTACCACAGTGAGGTTTGAGGAAGAAAGGGGCTTGTTCGATATTTAAGATATTGATTTATAATGATTTTACCATTGAATTTAACTTATGTTGAGTAAAAACTAGGTTCATGGATAATTTTGTGGCTACTGTATTGTTTTTTCAAAGATTCTAAGTTTCCATGAGTAATTCACTTCA
>NZ_JBLKCZ010000106.1:0-524 GCF_047530595.1 Enterobacter sp. 01-M-02-SI-ECC
CCTTCCTCCCCGCTGAAAGTACTTTACAACCCGAAGGCCTTCTTCATACACGCGGCATGGCTGCATCAGGCTTGCGCCCATTGTGCAATATTCCCCACTGCTGCCTCCCGTAGGAGTCTGGACCGTGTCTCAGTTCCAGTGTGGCTGGTCATCCTCTCAGACCAGCTAGGGATCGTCGCCTAGGTGAGCCGTTACCCCACCTACTAGCTAATCCCATCTGGGCACATCTGATGGCAAGAGGCCCGAAGGTCCCCCTCTTTGGTCTTGCGACGTTATGCGGTATTAGCTACCGTTTCCAGTAGTTATCCCCCTCCATCAGGCAGTTTCCCAGACATTACTCACCCGTCCGCCGCTCGCCGGCAAAGTAGCAAGCTACTTTCCGCTGCCGCTCGACTTGCATGTGTTAGGCCTGCCGCCAGCGTTCAATCTGAGCCATGATCAAACTCTTCAATTTAAGTTTGATGCTCGTGAATTAAACTTCGTAATGAATTACGTATGTTCACTCAGAGACTTGGTATTCATTT
>NZ_JBLKCZ010000107.1:0-523 GCF_047530595.1 Enterobacter sp. 01-M-02-SI-ECC
TAACCCGCTCGAAGGTTCCGCTGAGAAGGTCACGCACAACCGCCTGACGCAGCTGAACGGCATTCGCTGGCGCTATGACATCCACGGCCGCACCGTGGAGAAAGATAACGGCCAGACCCGCTGGCACTACCGCTACGACGGCGAACATCGCCTGACGGAGGTCATCAGCCAGCCGCGGGACCGCAATAAACCGCAGACGCAGGTCAGCTTCCGCTACGATCCGCTCGGTCGCCGCATCAGCAAAACGCGACGCCAGATGCTGGGCGGACAGCCAACCGGCAAGCCGGTCACAACCCGATTTGTCTGGGAAGGGTTCCGCCTGCTGCAGGAGGTGCACGGGGATGTGCCGCTGACCTACGTCTACAGCGATCAGGATAGCTACGATCCGCTGGCGCGTATTGATGGCGTGGATGCTCCGGAGATCTTCTGGTTCCACTGCCAGCCCAACGGCACGCCGGAGCGGATGACGGATAGTGAAGGGCAGGTGCGCTGGGAGGGGGTGAACAGTGCCTGGGGCAAGCTG
>NZ_JBLKCZ010000108.1:0-481 GCF_047530595.1 Enterobacter sp. 01-M-02-SI-ECC
TAATTCAGCGGCTTTTTTCTGGTTAAATTTAGCCTGCTGTAAGCTGGTTTGTAGAAAGTCTTTCTCTTGCTGCTGCTGGAATTCACGCAGATCCAGCGTAAATGGCTTTTATAATCCACGCCGAAGACATTCAACACTCGGCTGGAAATCGCCGGTGGCATTTGAGAAAAAAGCCGCTTAAAATGAGAGATAGACCGGAACACAACCGGTGCAAGACCAAAACGCTTGGCCAAAAAGCCACCAACGGCGACGGTCCTCCACCTCGGTCAAGCAGCGAGAGGTAGAGTGATATCTCTATCTCGATAGGTATAGTGTTTTGCAGTTTAGAGGAGATATCGCGATGCATACGCGGAAGGCAATAACGGAGGCAATTCGAAAACTCGGAGTCCAAACCGGTGACCTGTTGATGGTGCATGCCTCACTTAAAGCGATTGGTCCGGTCGAAGGAGGAGCGGAGACGGTCGTTGCCGCGTTACGCTCC
>NZ_JBLKCZ010000010.1:0-86881 GCF_047530595.1 Enterobacter sp. 01-M-02-SI-ECC
TCCGTCTTTCTACAGTCGTAGAAGATACTTCATCAAATTTTAATTGGTTGCGGGGGCCGGATTTGAACCGACGACCTTCGGGTTATGAGCCCGACGAGCTACCAGGCTGCTCCACCCCGCGTCCGTGGATGCGCACTATACTCGGATAGGTTTGTGATGCAACCCCTTTTTCACATAAATCATGATTTTGTATGCAAATTGAACGACACGGCTCTGTTTGGACTATTTTTTGCGCAAAATTTGCCAAAGGGCATGCGATCGCATTTCATTAGCCCTGGCGGTTTGTTATCTTCATCACGCGGAAATGGGCAACTTAAAGACGAGATATAATGAAAGGACGTTGGGCGAAGTATCTGATGGCGGGCGCAATGGTAGCGATTCTTGCGGCCTGTTCTTCCAAACCGACCGATCGCGGTCAACAGTATAAAGACGGGAAGTTATCCCAGCCTTTCTCTTTAGTTAATCAGCCTGATGCCGTCGGCGCACCGATTAATGCCGGTGATTTCTCCGAACAGGTCTACCAGATCCGCAACGCGTCACCGCGTCTGTATGGTACCCAGAGTAGCGTGTATAACGCGGTCCAGGACTGGCTGAAAGCAGGCGGCGATACGCGCAACATGCGCCAGTTTGGTATCGACGCCTGGCAGATGGAAGGGGCCGATAACTACGGCAACGTCCAGTTTACCGGCTACTACACCCCGGTTATCCAGGCACGGCACTCGCGTCAGGGCGAGTTCCAGTACCCGATCTACCGTATGCCGCCAAAACGCGGTCGTCTGCCGTCTCGCGCTGAGATCTACGCCGGTGCGCTAAGCGAAAACTACGTTCTGGCCTACAGCAACTCCCTGATGGATAACTTCATCATGGACGTTCAGGGCAGCGGCTACATTGATTTTGGCGACGGGTCGCCGCTTAACTTCTTCAGCTATTCCGGTAAAAACGGCCACGCCTATCGCAGTATCGGTAAGGTGCTGATCGACCGCGGCGAAGTGAAGAAAGAAGATATGTCGATGCAGGCGATCCGCGAGTGGGGCGAGAAACACAGCGAAGCCGAGGTGCGCGAGCTGCTGGAGCAGAACCCGTCGTTCGTCTTCTTCAAACCGCAAAACTTCGCGCCGGTGAAAGGGGCCAGCGCGATTCCGCTGATTGGCCGCGCGTCGGTAGCATCGGATCGTTCGATTATTCCTGCAGGCACCACGCTGCTGGCTGAAGTCCCTCTGCTGGACAATAACGGCAAGTTCAACGGTCAGTATGAGCTGCGTCTGATGGTGGCGCTGGACGTCGGCGGGGCAATTAAAGGCCAGCACTTCGACATCTATCAGGGTATTGGCCCTGACGCAGGCCATCGCGCGGGCTGGTATAACCACTACGGACGCGTGTGGGTACTGAAGGCGGCGCCGGGTGCTGGAAACGTATTCAGCGGCTGATTGTGATATTCTGAGCACAATACGGATTACTGTTCAGGGTGAGGAAAACCTCACCCTTTTTACATCTGAGGTCTTATGTCTGTGGTAATCAGCGACGCCTGGCGCCAGCGTTTTGGCGGTACGGCACGTTTATATGGTGAAAAAGCCCTGCAGCTGTTTGCGGATGCGCACGTCTGCGTCGTGGGCATTGGTGGTGTGGGGTCGTGGGCGGCAGAAGCGCTGGCGAGAACCGGTATTGGCGCAATTACCCTGATTGACATGGATGACGTTTGCGTCACCAACACTAACCGTCAAATCCATGCGCTGCGTGATAGCGTCGGCCTGGCAAAATCCGAGGTGATGGCGGAGCGTATCCGCCTGATCAACCCGGAGTGCCGCGTGACGGTAATCGACGACTTTGTGACGGCCGATAACGTCGCCGAATACATGAGCAAAGGCTACAGCTATGTGATTGACGCCATCGACAGCGTGCGGCCAAAAGCGGCGCTGATCGCCTACTGCCGTCGCTACAAGGTGCCGCTGGTCACGACGGGCGGTGCGGGCGGGCAAATCGATCCGACGCAGATCCAGGTGGCCGATCTGGCGAAAACGATCCAGGATCCGCTGGCGGCCAAGCTGCGTGAGCGCCTGAAGAGCGACTTCAACGTGGTGAAAAACAGCAAGGGCAAGCTCGGCGTCGACTGCGTGTTCTCGACGGAAGCGCTGGTCTACCCGCAGGCGGATGGCTCAGTCTGCGCGATGAAAAGCACGGCGGAAGGGCCAAAACGAATGGATTGCGCCTCAGGTTTTGGTGCGGCCACCATGGTGACCGCCTCCTTCGGCTTTGTGGCGGTGTCTCACGCCCTCAAGAAAATGATGGCGAAGGCGGAACGTCAGGCCTGAGCCTGGCGTGCGGCATCCAGTACCGCGTCGCTGAGCGCGATCAACCCCTGACCGCGCGAGGCGCTGAGCTGCGCGCGCAGCCCAAGCTCATCAAATAACGCCAGCGGCGAATGTGCCAGCAGTTCCGCCGCGCTTTTCCCTTCCACAGCGGTCAGCAATACGGCCAGCAGGCCCCGGACGATGCGGCCTTCGCTGTCGCCGAAGAAGTGCAGCTTCTCGCCGGAGACGCTCACGCCCAGCCAGACGCGGTTTTCACAGCCTGCGATCTCTTTCGCCTGCGCTTTAAGATCGTCTGAAAGGGCAGGGAGCTGTTTACCCAGCAGGATCAGCTGTCGATATTTATCTTCCCACTGCTGGAGCGGGGCGAAGGTCTGTTTTAAGGTCTCTTCTGTGATGACGGTGCCAAACGGATGTCCGGCTAAAGCAGCGCTAGTCATTAATCCACCAGTATTTCAAGGGCGCGGTCAACTGCGGCAACCAGCGCGTCGACATCGCTTTGGGTATTATACGGCGCAAACGAGGCGCGCAGCGTACCGTTAACGCCAAGCGCCGCCAGCAGCGGCTGGGCGCAGTGCTGTCCGGCACGCAGGGCAATGCCGTACCCGGCCAGCAGCGTCACCATGTCGCTGTGATGTACGCCCGCAAAATCAAAGGCGAGCAGGCTTGAATCCTGAACGCGGAACGAGCGGAAACCCGGGCGCTTTTTGAGTTCTTCCTCTGCCAGCGTCGCCAGCCCCCGGCTCCAGCTTTCAGCCTGAACGATGTCTGTTTCTGCCAGCCACTCCAGCGCCGCGCTTAAGCCAATCACACCCGCCACGTTCGGCGTACCGGCCTCCAGGCGATAGGGAACATCCTGAGTTTTGAAGCCATAGAACGACACTTCGGTGATCATTTTGCCGCCACCCAGCCACGGCGTCATTTTTGCCAGCAGTTTAGGCTTGCCGTACAACGCTCCAATACCGGTTGGCCCGTAGAGCTTATGCCCTGAGAAGGCATAGAAATCGATATCAAGCGCCTGCACATCAGCGGGGAAGTGCACCACGCCCTGAGCGCCGTCGACCATCACCACCATCCCGCTTGCATGGGCAATGCGAATAGCCTGAGCCAGGTCCGGGCAACCTCCCGTGACGTTCGACATCTGTCCGAGCGCCAGAATGCGGCTGCGAGGGGTAATCAGTTCGGGGAGACGGGCCACGTCGGGCAGAAGGTCTGCACCCAGTGGGAGTTTCACCACGCGCGCACCCGTTTGCTCGGCCACCATCAGCCATGGCACAAGGTTGGCGTGATGTTCCGCCTCGCTGACGACGATCTCATCGCCCGGCTGAAGCAGCGGGCGCGCGTAGCACTGGGCCACCATATTGATGGCTTCGGTGGTGCCGCGCGTCCAGACGATGTTTTTCCCGCTTTCGGCATTGATCAGGCGCGCGATCTGATCGCGTGCGGCTTCGTAGCGCGCGGTTAATCGCTGGGCTTCGGCAAACTGGCTGCGATGCACGTTCCCGGCGCTCAGGCTGTAGAACTGCTGCGTGGCCTCAATCACCGCCAGTGGCTTAAGGGCGGTGGCGGCGCTATCCAGGTAAATACCGGCATCGGCGAGGGCCGGAAACTGTGCGCGGAACTGCGCAGGACTGAAAGCGTTCATGGGATTCCTCATTTCAATATAGCGATCGTCGCGCAATTTCAGCGGCAGGGCAAGGAGGTTGATATCTATCAGAATTGTCTGCTTATCCTTACGACCTCAAAAAAGCAGGTTATGCTAAATAGTGTTAGGCGGATGTTTTAGCCTGTTATAAATCGAGGTTTGAATAGCATTAATTGCTAAAGGAGAATAATCATGAATAAGACAGCTGCAATCATTTCTGCCTGTGCGTTTACTTTTGCCCTGAGCGCGTGTTCTGGTAACAACTACGTGATGCACACCAACGATGGTCGTTCTATCGTTTCGGAAGGGAAACCGACTACCGATAATGATACCGGGATGATTTCGTACAAAGATGCTAACGGGAACAAGCAGCAGATCAACCGCACGGACGTGAAAGAGATGAAAGAGATCGAGCATTAACAGATCGCAGGCGAAAAAAAAGCACCGCAAATTGGCGGTGCTACATTAATCACTATGGACAGACAGGGTAAATGTACAGGAAGTGAAAAATTGGTAGCGTTGCTACCGTGGTCTGAATCGCAGACCAATTGCAAACACAACAACACAACATCACAACCGTAAGCCAAAAGCCCTTCAGAACACGCATTCCGAAAAAAGCTCTTCGTTCCGGCTCAGGAAGTGCCGCCACTATAGGTATTTGCTGGTAGTTCCTCAACGGACAAATTATAATGGCTCAGATAAAAAAAACTAATAGGTTAAACGTTGTTTCCTGTTTGTTAAAATCCGTTAACATCTAAGCCAGATAACCATGTCAAAGCGATTGCCACCCCTTAATGCATTACGTGTTTTTGATGCAGCAGCACGTCACCTGAGCTTCACCCGCGCAGCAGATGAGCTTTTTGTGACACAGGCCGCAGTAAGTCACCAAATCAAGTCTCTGGAGGATTTTCTGGGCCTTAAGCTGTTTCGTCGACGCAACCGTTCGTTGCTGTTGACCGAAGAGGGGCAGAGCTATTTTCAGGATATTAAAGAGATTTTTTCCCAGCTTACGGAAGCCACTCGTAAGCTGCAGGCTCGGAGTGCAAAAGGTGCTCTGACCGTCAGTTTATTGCCCAGTTTTGCCATTCATTGGCTGGTGCCAAGACTCTCAAGCTTTAACTCAGCTTATCCGGGGATCGACGTTCGAATCCAGGCTGTAGATCGTCAGGAGGACAAGCTGGCCGATGACGTAGATGTCGCCATTTTTTATGGGCGCGGTAACTGGCCGGGCTTGCGCGTTGAAAAATTATACGCAGAATATCTCCTGCCGGTCTGTTCTCCTCTGCTGTTAACAGGTGAGAAGGCGCTGAAGTCACCCGCTGATCTGGCTCAGCATACGCTTTTGCATGATGCCTCTCGCCGCGACTGGCAAACTTATACCCGTCAATTAGGTCTTACACATATTAACGTGCAGCAGGGACCCATTTTTAGCCACAGTGCGATGGTGTTACAGGCTGCCATTCACGGGCAGGGCGTGGCGTTGGCAAACAACGTCATGGCGCAGTCCGAAATTGAGGCAGGCCGCCTGGTTTGCCCTTTTAATGATGTACTGGTCAGCAAGAATGCGTTTTATCTGGTTTGTCATGACAGTCAGGCAGAACTGGGTAAAATAGCCGCCTTCCGGCAGTGGATACTGGCGAAAGCGGCAACCGAGCAAGAAAAATTCCGCTTCAGGTATGAGCAATAACGTTTGTGTGCCGGGCACGCATTAACTCAGGACTTAAACATGACCAGCCGATTCATGCTGATTTTTGCCGCGGTGAGTGGCTTTATTTTTGTTGCACTGGGCGCCTTTGGCGCACATGTATTAAGCAAGTCTTTAGGCGCAGTAGAGATGGGCTGGATCCAGACCGGCCTTGAATATCAGGCGTTCCACACGCTGGCTATTTTTGGGCTGGCGGTGGCGATGCAGCGTCGTATCAGTATCTGGTTTTACTGGAGCAGCGTGTTTATGGCGCTGGGTACCGTGTTGTTCAGCGGTAGCCTGTACTGCCTTGCGCTCTCACATTTGCGCCTGTGGGCGTTTGTTACACCTGTCGGCGGCTTCAGCTTCCTGGCGGGTTGGGTATTAATGTTTATCGGAGCTATCCGTCTGAAACGCAAGGGCGTTGTTCATGAATAAGGTTGTTTTATATTGTCGCCCGGGGTTTGAGAAAGAGTGCGCCGCGGAAATTACCGATAAAGCGGCGAAGCGCGAAGTCTTCGGCTTTGCCCGCGTAAAAGAAAACGCGGGCTATGTGGTATTCGAGTGCTATCAGCCTGAAGACGCGGACAAGCTGGCGCGCGAGCTGCCGTTCAGCTCGCTGATCTTTGCTCGCCAGATGTTTGTCGCGGGTGAGCTGCTGAAGGATCTTCCGCCGGAAGACCGCATCACGCCTATTGTCGGCATGCTGCAGGGCGTGGTGGAGAAGGGCGGCGATCTGCGCGTTGAAGTGGCGGATACCAACGAAAGTAAAGAGCTGATGAAGTTCTGCCGTAAGTTCACCGTGCCGCTGCGTGCGGCGCTGCGTGATGCGGGCGTGCTGACGAACTACGAAACGCCGAAGCGTCCGGTGGTGCATATCTTCTTTATAGCACCGGGCTGCTGTTATACAGGCTATTCGTACACCACCAACAACTCTCCCTTCTTTATGGGTATTCCGCGTTTGCGCTTCCCGTCCGATGCGCCAAGCCGTTCCACGCTCAAGCTGGAGGAGGCGTTCCACGTTTTTATCCCGGCAGATGAGTGGGATGAGCGTCTGGCAAACGGCATGTACGCCGTCGACCTTGGCGCGTGCCCGGGCGGCTGGACCTATCAGCTGGTGAAACGCAATATGTGGGTATCGTCCGTTGATAACGGTCCAATGGCGCAAAGCCTGATGGACACCGGGCAGGTCACATGGCTGCGTGAAGACGGATTCCGCTATCGCCCGAACCGTAACAACATCTCGTGGATGGTGTGCGATATGGTTGAGAAACCGGCAAAAGTGGCCGCGCTGATGGCCTCCTGGCTGGTCAACGGCTGGTGTCGTGAGACCATTTTCAACCTCAAGCTGCCGATGAAAAAGCGCTATGAGGAAGTGTCGCAGAACCTGGCCTATATTCAGGAGCAGATGGATGAACACGGAATTAACGTGGAGATCCAGGCGCGTCAGCTGTACCACGACCGTGAAGAGGTGACGGTGCATATTCGTCGCTGGTGGGCTGCGGTCGGCGGACGTCGCGACGAGCGATAGTCCGCTGATTGCCCTCACCCCGGTCCTCTCCCAAAGGGGCGAGGAGGAAAAGACCGCACCGAGAAATTCCCTCTCCCCCATGGGGAGAGGGTTAGGGGGAGGGGATATTAACGTTCTAACCGCAGCTGCTGTAAATTCCCGTCCAGCTGCAAATCCGTCTGTAGCGTTGCGATTTCCCGACAGATAAACGCCATCTCCTTTTGCGTCTCCAGCTTCTTGCGCCACTTTTCCGGTACCTCATCCAGACGGGCGTAAATCCCTTCCAGACTCTGAAAATCGGTCAGCAGCTGCGCGGCGCTCTTTGGCCCAATACCGGCGACACCCGGAACTTTAGAACTGCTGATGCCTGCCAGCCCCCAGTAGTCCGGCAGTTGCTCGGGCGAGACGCCGAACTCGCTGGCAATAAACGGCGCGTCCAGCCAGCGTTTTTGAAAATAGTCGCGAATGCGGATAGTCGGGGAGAGCAGCTGGCAGTAGCCTTTGTCAGTTGAAACGATAGTGGCCTGATGCCCGGCGCTTGCCACCTTTACGGCCAGGGTGGCCGCGAGATCGTCGGCTTCATTTCCCTGTGCACCCCAGCATGGAACGCCACGCTGTTCAAATGCAGCGCGCAGCATGGGCAACTCAGCGTGAAGATCGTCCGGCATCGGGGCGCGTCCGGCTTTGTAGTCAGGTAGACGCTGGTGTCGCCAGCCCGTGTTGCGGGCTTCGTCATCAAATACCGCGACCGCATGGGTGGGCTCACTGTGGCGGATAAGCTGTTCCAGCGCGTGCAGACAGGTGTCTTTACAAGGCGTCCCCTGTACCGCATGGATACGGCGGATCAGGTTAAGAGCATCGACGATAAGTAAATGAACGGCCACAGATAATCTCCCTTCTATCTCATGCGTAAAGGGTAACACTGTCAGCAGCGTGAAACTATGAATGGTGGGGAAAACAGGAAGAAGCCTCGCAAAACGAGGCTTCCTGAGGGGCTTAATCGCAGGTCACGATCTTCATCGCCAGGCCGCCGCGAGAGGTTTCGCGGTATTTGGCGTTCATATCTTTACCTGTTTCGTACATGGTTTCGATAACCTTATCGAGACAGACGCGCGGCTCGCTGGTGCGGCGCAGCGCCATACGTGCCGCGTTCACCGCCTTCACTGAGGCAATCGCGTTACGTTCGATGCACGGCACCTGTACCTGTCCGGCAACCGGGTCACAGGTCAGTCCCAGGTTATGTTCCATGCCGATTTCCGCAGCAATGCACACCTGTGTCGGGCTTGCACCCAGCAGTTCGGCCAGACCCGCCGCCGCCATGGAGCACGCCACGCCGACTTCACCCTGACAGCCCACTTCCGCACCGGAAATAGACGCGTTCATCTTATACAGCGAACCAATCGCACTGGCGACCAGCAGGTAGCGCGCCAGCGAGTTCGCGTTCACTTCTCGGATAAACTTGTCGTAGTACGCCAGCACCGCCGGAACGATACCGCAGGCGCCGTTAGTCGGCGCGGTGACCACGCGGCCCCCTGCGGCGTTCTCTTCGTTTACCGCCAGGGCGAACATGTTGATCCAGTCTACAACGGCCATCGGGTCCGTCGTCGTTTTGTCGGTGCTCACCAGCATACGGCGCAGCGCTGCAGCACGACGCGGTACGCGAAGCTTGCCCGGCAGAACGCCTTCGGTGGTGATCCCGCGCTCAATACCGCCGCGCATCACTTCCCAGACGTTAGCGAAGTGCTGTTCGAGCTCTTCTTTACTGTGAAGTGCCAGCTCGTTTTTCATCATCAGGCCGGAGAGGGAAAGGCCCGTCTCCTGACAGTGACGCTGAAGATCCGCCGCCGTTTTGTACGGATACGGCACTTCGACAGAAGAGGTATTGGTTTGACCAAAGTGGTCTTCGTCGACGATGAAGCCGCCGCCGATAGAGTAATACGTCTGGCTGTATACCGCTTTGTCGCCGGCCAGCGCGGTAATGCGCATGCCGTTTTCGTGCAGCGACAGGTTGTCCGCATGGAAATTCATGCAGTGGTCAACCGGGAATTCAACCTCATGCTCACCGTTCGCCAGCAGCAGGCGACCGTGGGTGTTCACATCCTGGATGAAGCCAGGGATCGCATCAATATCAACGGTATCCGGCAGGTTTCCCGCCAGGCCCATGATAATGGCGATATCGGTATGGTGGCCTTTCCCGGTCAGGGAAAGCGAGCCGTATACATCGACAACCACGCGGGTAACGTCATGCAAGATGCCGCGTGCAATCAAGTCATCCGTGAACTGCTTACCGGCTTTCATTGGTCCGACGGTGTGAGAGCTGGAAGGACCAATACCGATTTTGAAGATATCGAATACGCTAATCATGATGCGTCCATTGCTTTCAGTCAGAGAGGGAGGAGTGCGCCGTCCGAAGTCGGCGCGGGTGATAATCAGAACATGGTGTACAGGGAGTAGAAGATCGCAGAGATTGCGATAAGACCCATGATAACCACAAAGACGTTGCTCACATGACCGCTGTACTTGCGCATAGCAGGGACTTTCTGAATCGCGTACATCGGCATCAGGAACAGAATCATCGCGATGACCGGGCCGCCCAGGGTTTCAATCATGCCCAGGATGCTTGGGTTCAGGGTCGCTACCGCCCAGGTGGTGAGCAGCATGAACAGTGCAGTGATTTTGTTCAGCTTGTTGATTTCAATGCTCTTGCCTTTACCGCGCAGAGATTTAATCACCATACCGTTGAAGCCTTCACGCGCGCCGAGGTAGTGGCCCAGGAAGGATTTGGTGATGGCGATCATCGCGATGATCGGTGCCATCCACGCAATCAGCGGTGCGTTAAAGTGGTTCGCCAGGTAAGACAGAATAGAGATGTTCTGCTCTTTCGCTGCCGCCAGGTCCGCCGGGGAGAGGCTCAGTACGCAGCTGAAGACGAAGAACATAACGGTCAGCACCATCATGACGTGAGCGCGTGCCAGAATGCTGGAGCACTTCTTCTCTGCGCCATTACCGTACTCTTCACGTTTCGCCACGGCGAAAGAGGAGATGATAGGAGAGTGGTTGAAGGAGAAGACCATAACCGGGATCGCCAGCCACAGGGTCATCAGCAGGCCGTTACCGGTTGCCGATGCGCTGCTCAGGGAAAGGGTTTCCAGCGCTGCACCGTTCCACTGTGGGATCAGGTAGCAGGCCAGCAGCATCAGTGCGGCCACAAACGGGAACACCAGTACGCTCATCGCCTTCACAATCATCTGCTCACCGAAGCGCACGATGGTCATCATGCCGACAATCAGGATCAGAGACAGGATGGCACGCGGTGGCGGCGTCATGTGCAGCTGGTGCAGCATGAAGCTTTCAACGGTGTTGGTGATCGCCACGCTGTAAACCAACAGGATAGGGTAAATCGCGAAGAAGTAGAGCAGGGTAATCAGTTTACCTGCGCCCACGCCGAAATGCTCTTCAACCACTTCAGTGATGTCTTCACCCGGGTTTTTACCGGACAGCACGAAGCGGGTCAAACCGCGGTGTGCGAAGAAGGTCATCGGGAAAGCAATGATAGCCATGATGATCAGCGGAATCAGACCGCCGACGCCTGCGTTGATAGGAAGGAACAGTACACCAGCGCCGATTGCCGTGCCGTAAAGGCCAAGCATCCACATGGTATCCGTTTTGCGCCAACCACTTCGGGATTCAATCGAAGCAACGGTGCTGGTTTGAGTGGTTTCCATCTGTATCTCCTGGAGGAAGCGAATTGTCAGGTTTTTAGTCAAATCCGATGAAAAAGTGCCTGACGGTAATATGAAATTCGTTCAGTGACGGTTTTTTAATAATTTTTGCCCGTAACTATTGGCGGGCGGAAAGATACATTCTAGTTATGAATCTATCAGTGATCCTGATCCCAAATGCAATAATCCACTTATGATGTGGGCATCTTTAGACCATTTATCTGTTAAAAAAACACCAAAGAGAATTTACGGGCGCGAAGGCTACCACCAACGACATGTGAGCTGAAAGACTGACCCGTGATATAGGTGTCTTTAGCTGTAAAGAAAGGGGTTTTTAGTATTTTCTGACGGGTAATTTAGATTAAGGCTGATAATTTACGGTTGAGAAAACAAGGTAATCGTTTGCGTTTGTGCATAGTTTGTTAAAGACATAAGTGATTCGTATGAATTACATCGGGAATAAAAAAAAGCCGGGACGCGCAACAGGGCGACCCGGCTTTGATGAGATATCGCTAAGCGTTATGTGCAGATTTCGTAGCAAGGAATATAGGCTGAGCCTGGCAGCTTCATGCGGTGCTGGGCGACAAAGCCCTGCAGCATGTCGTCCATGCGGCGCATCATCTCCGGGTCACCGTGGATCTTGTACGGACCGTACTGTTCAATGGCGCGGATGCCCATCTCTTTCACGTTGCCCGCGACAATACCGGAGAAGGCGCGACGCAGATCGGCAGCCAGGACTTCCACCGGCTGGTCCGGGTAGAGTTTCAGGTTCGCCATATTTTCGTGAGTTGGCTCGAACGGGATCTGCAGGTCTGGCGCAATACGGATTGACCAGTTAAAGCTGTACGCATCGCCGGTATCGCGACGGTTCTCCTTCACCAGCGGCATCGCTTTTTTCATCTGGCGCGCCACTTCCGCGGCATCGTCAATGATGATGCGATAGTGACGACGTGCGGCTTCACCCAGCGTGTGCACGATAAACTCGTCCAGCACGCGGAAGTAGTCGGCGCTCTCTTTTGGCCCGGTCAGGATCAGCGGCAGAACCTGATCCTTGTTGGCGGGGTTCATCAGAATACCCAGCAGATAGAGCAGCTCTTCCGCTGTCCCCACGCCGCCCGGGAAGATGATAATGCCGTGGGCGATACGGACAAACGCTTCAAGACGCTTCTCAATATCCGGCATGATAATCAGCTCATTAACCAGCGGGTTAGGTGGCTCAGCGGCGATGATGGACGGTTCGGTCATGCCGATAAAGCGTCCCTCTTTATAACGCTGTTGCGCATGCCCAACCGCCGCTCCTTTCATTGGTGCTTCCATCGCACCCGGACCGCAGCCGGTACAGATATTCAGCTCACGCAGGCCGAGCTGGGTGCCCACCCGACGCGCATAAAGGTATTCAGTTTCGTTAATGGAGTGGCCGCCCCAGCAGACGACCATGTTCGGCGCTTCGCCAACGTGCAGGGCACGGGCGTTACGCAAAATGGAGAACACCAGGTTGGTGATATGGACCGAGCTTTCCAGGTCGAGATGCTGGAAACGGCCTGCGTTGTGGATCTGCCCGTTAACAAACAGAATGTCACGCAGCACGGCAAACAGGTTAGCCTGAAGTGAACGGATGATGCGCCCGTCGACAAAGGCCTCTTCCGGCGGGTTGATGACTTCAAGCTTCACGCCACGCTCGCGGCGCAGCACGTTGATATCAAAGCTTTCGAAGCGGGACAGCAGTTCTTTACTGTTATCTGTCAGGCTTCCGGAGTTCAGAACGGCAAGTGAACAGTTACGAAACAGTTGATAAAGATCGCTGCTGGCCGTGCGCTTAAGCATGTCCACTTCCAGCTGCGACAACATATCCATTGAGCCAAGCGGGCTAATATGTGTAATCAAGTGAGCTCCTTACGGGACGATTATCGTCTTTCCCTGTTGATTACAATAGCCCTGGCGCGTGACGTTTCACAACCTAAAGCGCGGAAGATACCGCGCATATTGTGAAAATATTTATATTACTGACGCACCAGCCGTCCCGTTGCTGGCACAAAATCGGTGTTGGTGCGCCACGGGTTGATGTCCAGACCGCCGCGGCGGGTGTAGCGCGCGTAAACGCTCAGTTTTTCTGGCTGGCAGAGACGCTGAATATCGCTAAAGATGCGCTCCACGCACTGCTCGTGAAATTCGTTGTGATGGCGGAACGAGACCAGGTAGCGCAGCAATTTTTCCCGGTCAATTTTCGGGCCGCGGTACTGGATCTGCACCGAGCCCCAGTCCGGCTGGTGGGTGATCAGGCAGTTGGATTTCAGCAGGTGGCTGACCAGCGTCTCTTCAACCACTTTGCCGCTCGCCGCGTTTTCGAGGTAGTCCGCGCTGAATTCATAATTCTCCACCTCGATATCCTGATCGTCGATGCAGGTCCCGTTGAAGTGGGCGACTGGCTGCCCTTCCAGCTCGTGCAGGCGATACAGTGAAACGCTCACCTTTCCCTGCGCGCAGGCGCTCAAATCACGTTCCAGGGTGTGCTGAACGTCGTCCCAGCTGTTGAATTTTGTCTGGTTAAAGCTGTTGAGATAGAGCTTAAAGCTTTTGGACTCGACGAGATTAACGCTGGCGTAATCCAGCTCAACGTGGCCCACTGCCACCTGCGGCAGACCGCGCGCGTTAAGCCACGAGAGTTCGTACAGCGTCCAGATGTCACCGCCGACAAACGGCAAGGCACTCGCATGCAGGCCCAGAGGATCGCGATTCAGGCTGCGCGGCACGCCCTGCAGCAGGCTTGCATCGTAGGTATCGCGGTAATCGGTCGATTTACCCAGCGTTAAGCCGGTTAACGCCTGATGATTTTCGTAAGACATGTTTCATAACCACTTTACAGGTACACTTATGGCCTGAGTTTATCCTGTCTGACAAGAAGAGAGAAATCGGTGGACATCGAAACTGCAAATGCCCTCACTACCTTCACGGCCCGCTACTGCGATGCATGGCATGAAAAGCACGGAACATGGCCACAAAGCACTGATTTGTATGGCGTACCCTCGCCATGCATTATCTCTTCAGTCGACGATTACGTTATCTGGCAGCCAAAACCTTTCGACGGCGAGCAAAATGTAAATGCGGTTGAGCGTGCAATGGACATTGTGGTACAACCAGCGGTTGACGCGTTTTATACCACGCAGTTCGCAGGGGATATGCCCGCGCGCTTTGCTGATATCACGCTGACGCTGTTGCAGACCTGGAGCGAAGACGATCTGCAGCGTGTTCAGGAAAACCTGATTGGTCATCTGGTCACGCAAAAACGCCTTAAGCTTTCTCCGACGCTTTTTATTGCCACGCTGGACAGCGAACTGGATGTGTTATCCGTCTGTAACCTGTCAGGTGAAGTGGTTAAAGAGACTATCGGCACCCGCAATCGCGAGACTCTCGCCCCCTCTCTTGCGGATTTCCTCACCCGACTTGAGCCCCTTCTGTAATCCATGCTGCTACAGCGCGTGTGAGAGATCTCTTACAAGGTTTGTGAGAGATCGCTGGAACATTCAGTATTACCTCATTAAATTCAGATTAATATCACTCTATTTTTCAACAGATTAGTTGTTCATCCTATTATTTTTAGGGAGCCTGTGCGTCTTACAACTCCGGCTGAGTGGGTTGTAAGACGAAGCGGAATAGCGGATTCTATCTCCGTCGACAGGACGCCGACACGAGAAACGAACATCAGGATGATGGCGTTTCTCACACAGGACTCGTCAGGATGGCACTGCAGGAAGGCTTCAGGATGAAGCGAAGTGGATAACGCAGGATGCGTAAGGGACACCTCCAGGAAGGAGAATGAGAGCCGGTCAGGATGGTCGGTGGGTCAGGAAGGCCAGGACGTTTCGGGATGAAACAAACGCGTCAGGAAGATGTGTGCAGGATGCATTGGCTTACGGATGACCAGGCCTTCGGGCTTCAGGAAAAGTTGTCACGGATGAGCAGGGAGCACGAATTGTAGCTGGAATGCTGCGAAACGAACCGGGAGCACTGTTTTTACAGTGCTCCCTTTTTTATTTCTGCCTTCCGCAATGCTATGCTGCGCGCCGTTCACTTTTTCAGTTGAGGTTACTATGACGCAACACGATAGCGTTCGTGCTCAGTTGCACGCCATCGAAGCCCTTTTGCGCCAACATCAGCTGTGGCAGGAGACCGCGCCGCAGCCAGAAGCGTTCGCGAGCACTCAGCCCTTCTGCCTGGATACGCTGGCCCCGTTTGAATGGCTGCAGTGGGTGTTAATTCCGCGCATGCACGCCCTGCTTGAGGGCGGTCACCCGCTTCCGCAGGCGTTTGCTGTCTCTCCCTACTATGAAATGGCGCTCGAGACGACGCACCCTGCGCGCGACGTGATGCTGGTCGAACTGGAAAAACTGGATGCCCTGTTTGCCGGTGAAGATGCATGACGCTTGAGATCCTCTATCAGGACGAGTGGCTGGTGGCGGTGAATAAACCGTCAGGCTGGCTGGTACACCGCAGCTGGCTCGATCGCGATGAGAAGGTGGTGGTGATGCAGACCGTTCGCGATCAGATTGGTCAGCATGTTTTTACCGCCCATCGTCTCGACAGGCCGACCTCCGGCGTGCTGCTGATGGGGCTTTCCAGTGAGTCGGGACGCCTGCTGTCACAGCAGTTTGAACAGCATCAGATGCAAAAGCGCTATCACGCGATCGTGCGCGGCTGGCTGACGGAAGCCGCCACGCTGGATTATCCGCTGGTGGAGGAGCTGGACAAAATCGCCGATAAATTTGCCCGCGATGACAAAGGTCCGCAGCCCGCAGTGACGGATTATCGCGGCATGGCGACGACCGAAATGCCGGTGGCCACCAGCAAATTTCCGACCACACGCTACAGCCTGGTTGAGCTTCTGCCTAAAACCGGGCGTAAGCACCAGCTGCGACGCCATCTTGCGCACCTGCGCCACCCGATTATTGGCGACAGCAAACACGGTGATTTACGCCAGAACCGCAGCGCGGCCGAACACTTTGGCTGCCATCGTCTGATGCTGCACGCCAGCGAGCTGAGCCTGACGCACCCGTTTACCGGCGAGCCGCTGACTATCCGTGCTGGGCTGGACGACGTCTGGATGCAGGCGCTGTCACAGTTTGGCTGGCTGGGACAACTCCCCGAAAATGAAAGGGTTGAGTTTGTATCGGGCAACGTTCAGGATGAACGGTAAACGCATTCATTATGGGAAAATAGCATGGCTGAAGTAGGCATTTTTGTCGGGACAATGTACGGCAACTCGCTGCTGGTAGCGGAAGAGGCTGAGGCAATACTCGCCAGCCAGGGCCATAAAGCCACGGTCTATGAAGATCCGGAACTGGCAGACTGGGAAAAGTATAAAGATAAATACATTCTGGTGGTGACCTCCACCACCGGGCAGGGCGATCTGCCGGACAGCATCGTGCCGCTTTTCCAGGGAATTAAAGACCAGCTTGGCTATCAGCCGGACGTGCACTACGGCATCATTGCTCTGGGCGACAGCTCTTACGCTAACTTCTGCGGCGGCGGCAAGCAGTTCGATGCGCTCCTGCAGGAACAGAGCGCCCAGCGCGTCGGCGAGATGCTGCTGATTGATGCCGGGGAGCATCCTGAACCCGAAAGCGAATCGAACCCGTGGGTCGAGCACTGGGCAACTCTCCTTAAATAGTTGTGTAGGCCGGGTCAGGCGTAGCCGCCGCCCGGCGATACATCCCGCTCCAAACGCCAATTCCGTGAACCACCTTCCATTCCCCTGGGCTTATGCCATAAACAACCTCTCATACACCCTTTAATACTGTGTTTCTGCACGGTGAGGTGATGAGGCACTCCTTCATATACTTTTCCGGTCACTATAAAACGGCGTCAGGCCGTACCAAAACGACAAAACACCAATCTCATTCTGATTACCCTACCGGTGCTGTACAGAATGAACCAGGCGAAAGCTATGTTTCAGGAGTGCAACAATGAGTACATTAAGCCACGCAGCGAGCAGCGCTGAAAAGCGCACCAATGCCCGCTACTGGATAGTGGTGATGCTGTTTATCGTCACATCCTTTAACTATGGTGACCGCGCCACGCTGTCCATTGCCGGTTCGGAAATGGCAAAAGATATCGGCCTTGATCCGGTGGGCATGGGTTACGTTTTCTCCGCATTCTCATGGGCCTACGTCATCGGGCAAATTCCTGGCGGCTGGCTGCTGGACCGTTTTGGATCTAAACGCGTCTATTTCTGGTCCATTTTTATCTGGTCGATGTTTACCCTGTTGCAGGGTTTCGTCGATATCTTCAGCGGCTTCGGCATTATCGTGGCGCTCTTCACGCTGCGCTTCCTGGTAGGTTTAGCGGAAGCACCTTCTTTCCCGGGTAACAGCCGCATTGTGGCGGCCTGGTTCCCGGCGCAGGAGAGGGGAACGGCGGTGGCGATTTTTAACTCCGCACAGTACTTCGCGACGGTGATCTTTGCGCCCATTATGGGCTGGCTGACCCATGAGGTGGGCTGGTCACACGTTTTCTTCTTTATGGGCGGGCTTGGGATCGTCATCAGCTTTATCTGGCTGAAAGTGATCCACGAACCCAACCAGCATCCAGGCGTGAACAAAAAAGAGCTGGAGTACATTGCTGAAGGCGGCGCGCTGATCAATATGGATCAGAAATCCGCAAAAGCAAAAGTCCCGTTCAGCCAGAAATGGGCGCAGATCAAGCAGCTCGTCGGCTCGCGCATGATGATCGGCATCTATCTGGGCCAGTACTGTATTAACGCCTTAACCTACTTCTTCATCACCTGGTTCCCGGTATACCTGGTGCAGGCACGCGGCATGTCGATTCTGAAAGCGGGATTTGTCGCGTCGGTCCCGGCAATCTGCGGCTTCGTCGGCGGCGTGCTCGGCGGAGTGATTTCCGACTGGCTGATGCGCCGGACCGGCTCGCTGAACATCGCGCGTAAAACCCCGATTGTGCTCGGCATGCTGCTCTCCATGACCATGGTGTTCTGTAACTACGTCAACGCCGAATGGATGATTATCGGCTTTATGGCGATGGCCTTCTTCGGCAAAGGCATTGGCGCGCTGGGCTGGGCGGTGATGGCGGATACGGCGCCGAAGGAGATCAGCGGCCTGAGCGGCGGACTGTTCAACATGTTCGGCAATATCTCCGGGATTGTTACGCCTATCGCTATCGGCTACATCGTCGGCACCACCGGCTCTTTCAACGGTGCGCTGATCTACGTGGGTGTGCATGCGCTGGTGGCGGTGCTGAGTTACCTGGTGCTGGTTGGGGATATCAAACGCGTCGAACTTAAACCTGTTGCGGAGCGTGGATGATGACAACGCAATCGAGCCCAACCGTTACGGAGATGAAGGTCATTCCGGTAGCCGGACAGGACAGCATGCTGCTCAACATTGGCGGTGCGCATAGCGCCTGGTTTACCCGTAATATCGTCGTGCTGAAAGACAGCTCAGGGAATACCGGCGTGGGCGAAGCCCCGGGCGGAGAGGTGATCTACCAGACGCTGGTCGATGCCATTCCGCAGGTGGTGGGCCAGGAGGTCGCCCGTCTGAACAAGGTCGTTCAGCGGGTCCATAAGGGCAATCAGTCGGCGGACTTTGATACGTTCGGTAAAGGTGCCTGGACGTTTGAACTGCGCGTCAACGCGGTCGCCGCGCTGGAGGCCGCCCTGCTCGACTTGCTGGGTAAGGCGCTCAATGTTCCGGTTTGCGAGCTGCTGGGGCCAGGCAAACAGCGCGATGCGGTAACGGTGCTGGGCTATCTGTTCTACGTTGGCGATCGCAATAAGACCGATCTCCCTTATCTGGCTCGATCCACGGGCGATCACGAATGGTATTGCCTGCGCCACCAGGAAGCGCTCTCCAGCGACGCGGTGGTGCGGCTGGCCGAGGCGGCGCAGGATCGCTACGGCTTCAAGGATTTCAAGCTGAAGGGCGGCGTGCTGCCCGGCGAGCAGGAGATTGAAACGGTCCGGGCGCTGAAAAAACGCTTTGCGGATGCGCGGATCACCGTCGATCCCAACGGCGCATGGCTGCTGGATGAAGCCATTAGCCTGTGCAAAGGGCTGGGGGATGTCCTGACCTATGCAGAAGATCCCTGCGGTGCGGAGCAGGGCTTCTCGGGCCGTGAAGTCATGGCCGAGTTTCGTCGCGCCACCGGGCTGCCTGTTGCGACCAATATGATCGCCACCAACTGGCGTGAAATGGGCCATGCGGTGATGCTGAACGCCGTCGACATACCGCTGGCGGACCCTCACTTCTGGACGCTTTCAGGTGCAGTGCGCGTGGCGCAGCTCTGCGATGACTGGGGGCTGACCTGGGGCTGTCACTCGAACAACCACTTTGATATTTCGCTGGCGATGTTTACTCACGTTGGCGCGGCGGCGCCGGGTAACCCGACCGCCATCGACACCCACTGGATTTGGCAGGAAGGGGAAGCCCGCCTGACGAAAAATCCGCTGGAAATCATCAACGGCAAGATCGCCGTACCGGATGCGCCGGGGTTGGGCGTGGAAATTGACTGGGATCAGATCCATAAAGCCCATGAGGCGTATAAAAAGCTACCGGGCGGCGCGCGTAACGACGCGGGCCCGATGCAGTACCTGATCCCCGGCTGGACATTTGACCGTAAGCGCCCTGTTTTTGGACGTCACTGATAAAAGGATTACACGATGAGTACTTTTTCTACCCCTGTCGTCACCGCCATGCAGATCGTTCCGGTTGCGGGCCATGACAGCATGCTGATGAACATGAGCGGCGCGCATGCGCCATTCTTCACCCGCAATATTGTCATTATCAAAGACAATTCCGGCCATACGGGCGTGGGCGAAATTCCGGGCGGGGAGAAGATCCGCCAGACGCTGGAAGATGCCATTCCGCTGGTGGTGGGCAAAACGCTGGGCGAGTACAAAAATGTCCTCAACACCGTGCGCAATACCTTTGCCGATCGCGATGCCGGAGGGCGTGGCCTGCAGACCTTCGATCTGCGCACCACCATTCACGTAGTGACCGGGATTGAATCCGCGATGCTGGATCTGCTGGGTCAGCATCTGGGCGTTAACGTTGCCTCGCTGTTGGGCGAGGGGCAGCAGCGCAGCGAAGTGGAAATGCTGGGCTATCTTTTCTTTGTCGGCGACCGCAGGCTGACGCCATTGCCTTATCAGAGCCAGCCGGATGAACAATGCGACTGGTACCGACTCCGCCACGACGAGGCGATGACCCCGGATGCGGTGGTGCGCCTGGCGGAAGCCGCGTACGAAAAATATGGCTTTAATGATTTCAAACTGAAGGGCGGCGTGCTGGCCGGTGAGGAAGAGGCGGAAGCCGTCACCGCGCTGGCAAAACGTTTCCCGCAGGCGCGCGTGACGCTGGATCCGAACGGCGCGTGGTCGCTTGATGAAGCGATCAAAATTGGTAAGCAGCTGAAAGGCGTGCTGGCGTATGCGGAAGATCCGTGTGGGGCTGAACAGGGCTTCTCTGGCCGTGAAGTCATGGCGGAATTCCGTCGCGCCACGGGGCTGCCGACCGCGACCAATATGATTGCCACCGACTGGCGTCAGATGGGACACACCCTGTCATTGCACTCCGTCGATATTCCGCTGGCAGACCCGCACTTCTGGACGATGCAGGGGTCGGTGCGCGTGGCGCAAATGTGCCACGAGTTTGGCCTGACCTGGGGCTCGCACTCTAATAACCACTTCGACGTGTCGCTGGCGATGTTCACGCACGTTGCCGCCGCCGCGCCGGGCACGATTACCGCTATCGACACGCACTGGATCTGGCAGGAAGGTAATCAGCGTCTGACTAAGCGGCCGTTTGAGATCATAGGTGGCATGGTGCAGGTGCCTTCCACGCCGGGGCTAGGGGTTGAGCTGGATATGGACCAGGTTATGAAAGCCCATGAGCTGTATCAAAAACACGGTCTGGGCGCGCGCGACGATGCGATGGCGATGCAGTATCTGATCCCCGACTGGACATTCGACAATAAACGCCCGTGCATGGTACGATAAACGCATTGGGACCGCTCCCACGAACGGTCTTTTACGTGGTGTATGCTTAACGTAACGACTATGCGTAAGGATGGCTTATGAAAATTGTTATCGCACCGGACTCGTATAAGGAAAGTTTGAGTGCGCTTGAGGTTGCGACAGCGATAGAACGTGGTTTTCGCGAGATCTTTCCCGAGGCGGTTTACGTCAAACTTCCGGTCGCGGACGGTGGCGAAGGAACGGTTGAGGCGATGATCGCGGCAACGCAGGGACGCATTGTACATGTTCCGGTGACCGACCCGCTGGGTGAGCGCGTGGAAGGATTTTATGGCTTATCCGGTGACGAGCAGAGTGCCTTTATTGAAATGGCGGCGGCTAGCGGCCTGGAGCTGGTCGTCCCTTCGCAGCGTAATCCCCTGAAAACCACCTCGTGGGGCACGGGCGAACTTATTCGTCACGCGCTGGACGCAGGCGTTAAGCATATCATCATCGGCATTGGCGGCAGCGCCACCAATGACGGCGGAGCAGGGATGGTGCAGGCGTTGGGGGCAAAGCTGCTGGACGACAGCGGGCAGCCCCTTGGGCAGGGCGGGGGCGAGCTGGGAAAACTCGCGCGTATCGACCTGAGCGGGCTGGACAGACGTCTGGCGGAGTGCCGGATAGAGGTCGCCTGTGATGTGACGAATCCGCTCACCGGTAAGGATGGCGCGTCAGCCGTATTTGGCCCGCAAAAGGGGGCCACTCCCGAGATGATCGTCACCCTGGACAACGCGCTGGCGCAGTATGCGAGAGTCATTGCCCGGGATCTGGATATCGACGTGCTAAACCTTGCTGGCGGCGGCGCGGCGGGTGGCATGGGGGCCGCGCTGTACGCTTTTTGCGGCGCGCAGCTGCGCCAGGGCATTGAGATCGTGACCGATGCACTACACCTGGCCGACCAGGTGGCCGATGCGGATCTGGTGATCACGGGAGAAGGCCGCATCGACAGCCAGACGATCCACGGCAAAGTTCCGGTGGGCGTGGCGAAAGTGGCGAAACGCTTTAACAAACCCGTCATCGGCATTGCAGGCAGCCTGACGGCGGACGTTGGCGTGGTACACGATCACGGCATTGATGCGGTGTTTAGCGTGATTTACACCATCTGCTCGCTGGAGGATGCGATGGAAAATGCCAGCGAGAACGTCAGGATGGCCGCCAGGAATATCGCGGCGGTGCTGAAAGTGGGGCAGGGAATGTAGTTCTCCCTCTCCCTGTGGGAGAGGATCGGGGTGAGGGCATCAGGCCGCACCCGCAATTGCAGGCCCGGTAAGCGTAGCGCCACCGGGCTTTTATCTCAGCTTCCCAGCAACTTCGTCGCTTCGCGCGTTACGTTATCCATTTCATCCAGCAGCTCCAGGAACTCCGGTTCAAGCTCCGATTCCGGCGTGCCGGCACGCAGCTGCTGCTCCAGCAGCTGGCAAAGGTTTTTCAGCCGTGGTACGCCGCTGTACCCGCAGCTGCCGTGCAGCTTGTGGATCGCTTCCAGCAGAGCTTCCGGATTTTCACCCACCAGCTGCTCTTCCACCTTATTGCGAATTTCCGGCAGAAATGCGACCAGCATTTGCAGCATTTCGCGGGCTAAATCGGGTTTACCCGCCGCCTGGCGCAGGGCAAGCTGCCAGTCAAAGGTCGCGTTCTGGTTAACGCTGATTTCAATCGGCTCGCTGGAAACCGTGTACGTCCCGCCAATGTGACCCGGCTTATAGCGTAACAGCAGATTATGAAGTTTCTCTTCATCGATGGGCTTCGCCAGATAGTCATTCATTCCGGCGCTCAGCAGCTTCTCTTTCTGGCCGGCCATCGCGTGCGCGGTGACCGCAATGACCGGGGTTTGCTGCTGGTGCGGCAGCTGGTGGATCAGCTCGCAGGCCCGAATGCCATCCATGCCCGGCATCTGAATATCCATCAGGATTAAATCGAACTGCATCTGCTTCGCCTGTTCAACCGCCTGCGCGCCGCTGGTGCACAGCTCAACGTGCTGAACCTGGTCTTCAAGCAATGCGCCAATCAGCTTCAGGTTGGCTTGATTATCATCCACCGCCATCACACTCATGGGCAATTTTTGCTCATCGTTAATCAGCGGGAGAGCATGCTGGCTAAGACGGCAATACTCCGTGAGCGCGGGCAGGAGGCGGGTCGAGGTGAGCGGCTTCAGCAGACACGCGGCGGCTCCGTCGTTTTTCAACTCCTCTGCATTAATCTGGGCGTGGCAGGGCAGCGCAAGCAGCAGATAGTCGGTCATTGAGGCGGCTTTCGCCAGCCGCTCCTGCTGCATGGTCAGCTCACCGGTGAAGGTAACCGGGATCCCCATCAGCAGAATATCGTAGTGCTCAACGGCAAGCGCTGAGAAGGTTGGGCTGTAGACCACCTCCAGCGGCGTGGTGCTTAAAATATCGAGCGCGCACTGCGCGGCCGCCGCGTTAGGTTCGACGTAGGCCAGACGCTTGCCTTTCAGGCAGTCCGTCACCGGGCCATCGGTCAGGACATTCGGATTGAGGTCCAGATTAATGTGGAACCAGAAGGTTGAACCACGGTTCGGCTGGCTGTGGAAAGAGATATCGCCGCCCATCTCGTTCACCAGGCGCTGGGTGATCACCAGCCCCAGGCCGGTACCGCCATGACGGCGGGAGATACTGGCGTCCGCCTGACGGAACGCCTGGAACAGACGCGACTGATCCCGCTCAGGAATACCGATGCCGGTATCGCGGATCTGGACTTCAATCTGCACCTTATTGCTGCTGATGGAGCGTTTTTCTACCAGAATGTCGATGTTACCGCTTTCGGTGAATTTAATCGCATTCCCGACAAGGTTGGTAATGACCTGCTGTAGGCGCAGCGGATCGCCAATGACGTTATCCGGCACGTCGTTTTTAATATTAAGCGTCAGCTCAAGGCCTTTGTCGTGCGACGAGTGCGCGAGCAGCGTCACCACCTCATCGAGCGTACTGCGCAGCGGGAACGGAATACTCTCCAGGATCAGCTTGCCCGCTTCCAGCTTGGAGAAGTCGAGCACGTCGTTGATGATCGCCAGCAGGTTGTTGGCCGAACGTTCAATGGTGTGCAGGTGATCGCGCTGAGTCGGGTTAAGCTCGCTTTTCAGCGTCAGGCGGGTAAAGCCGATCACGCCATTGAGCGGCGTACGCAGCTCGTGCGACATATTGGCAAGGAATTCCGACTTAATACGTGCCGCTTCCTGGGCGCGCTTTTTCGCCAGATCCAGCTCAACGTTCTGGATCTCCATCTGCTCCAGCGTTTCGCGCAGGTCGGACGTGGCCTGGTCAACGTTGTGCTGCATCTCTTCGTGATACGCCGCCAGCGACATGGCCATCGAGTTGATGCCGTTCTTCAGCATGTCCAGCTCACCCAGCATAAACCCTTCCACCCGGCTGTCGAGCTGGCCGCGGCGGATGCGGTCAACCGTATTAACCATGTTGCGGATGGGGCCCGTCACGTCGCGCATCAGGCGCCAGCCGAAGATCAGCGCAATGCCAATGCAGAACAGCATCATCACGCCAGAGATAAAAATTTCTTTGTACTGCTGTAGCCGGACCGACTTGAGATCCAGCTCCAGCGCCACATATCCCAGCATATTGTTGCTGGATTTGGCATCGGATTGCGCAGACTCATCGGGGGAATAGCTTTCCGATACGATCGGCGTGCGCAGGATCATGATATCGCCGCGCCGCAGTACGGTGAGGTGGCGCGGGAATGGCGTACCGTCCGGGATCTTCAGAGCCGCAGGATCGAGATGAAAATTCGAGGTGACAAACAGGCGGTTATGTTCGTCGTAAACGGAAATGGCGCGTACGATGTCCGAGTGGCGGCGGTGGAGCACGCTGATTAACTGACCAATGGATTCGCGGTTTTGCAGGTTCATGCCGTACTCGCTGGACACGGCAAGCGGTTCGATAATGCTGGCACCTGCATCCTCCAGCTGCCGCTGCAAATCGTTATAGCGGTGCACCACAAAGAAGATACTCAGCAGCAAACCGATGAGAACGGTGGGGGCGAGGATCAAAATCATCATGCGCGCGCGCAGGCTGTAGTTGGTCATGGCGTTCCGTTATGGGACAATTAAGATAATTATGTTTATGTGAGAAAAATCTCGGCGATGGCGCAATTCTACTCTGCAAAGCGACGCGTGACGACGCGTCAAATCATTACTGTTGAAGCCACGGACCTCGATCCGTTTGGTCAGGGAGTGGCACGTCACAATGGTAAAGCTCTGTTTATAACAGGTTTACTGCCAACAGAACGAGCAGAAATTATGCTGACGGAAGATAAACGCCAGTTCGCGCGCGGACAGGTTAAGCGTCGCCTCAACGATAGCCCGGAGCGCGTGAAGCCCCGCTGCCCACATTTTGGCGTTTGCGGGGGCTGCCAGCAACAGCATGCGAGCACAGAATTACAGCAAAAAAGCAAAAGCCGCGCGCTGGCGCGTCAGCTTAAACATGACGTTAACGAAATTCTCGCCGATGTGCCCTGGGGCTATCGTCGACGCGCGCGCCTGAGCCTCAGCTATCAGCCAAAAACGGCTCGGCTGGAGATGGGGTTTCGCAAGGCCGGTTCCAGCGACATTGTCGATGTGCAGCAGTGCCCCATTTTGGTGCCCCATCTTGAGGCATTACTTCCGGAAGTGCGCACCTGTCTTTCCGGGCTGGACGGCGTTCGCCATCTCGGGCATGTCGAACTGGTCATGGCAAACAATGGACCGCTGATGGTCCTGCGCCATACCGCGCCGTTGTCGAAAAAAGATCGCGAAAAACTGGAACGCTTTTCGCATTCCCACGACCTGGCGCTTTTCCTTGCACCACAAAGCGAGATACTTGAGCAGGTTACCGGTGAGGCGCCCTGGTATGCGTCAAACGGGCTACGCTTAACGTTCAGCCCGCGGGATTTCATTCAGGTGAATGATGGCGTTAACCAACTGATGGTTGAGAAAGCGCTGACGTGGCTGGACGTTCAGAAAAGCGATCGGGTGCTCGACCTGTTCTGCGGAATGGGCAACTTCACGCTGCCGCTGGCGCGAGAAGCGGCCAGCGTCGTCGGCGTGGAAGGCGTTGAGGCGCTGGTGGCTAAAGGGCAGGAGAACGCGCTGCAGAACGGCTTGCAAAATGTGACATTCTTTCATCAAAATCTTGAGGACGATGTCACCCAACAGCCGTGGGCAAAGCAGGGCTTTGATAAAATTTTGCTCGATCCGGCACGTGCCGGTGCCCCGGGCGTGATGGCACATATTATTAAACTCGCGCCAAAGCGTGTGGTCTATGTTTCCTGTAACCCGGCAACGCTTGCCCGGGACAGCGAGGCATTACTCAGCGCGGGTTACCAGATTCAGCGTCTGGCAATGCTGGACATGTTCCCGCACACTGGGCATCTGGAATCGATGGTGTTGTTCGAGCACATCTAATTTGTTTGGCTTGTCGACTTCGACAGGCCCTGGTCCCTAAAGGAGAGGACAATGGTTGCGGTAAGAAGTGCACATCTCAATAAAGCTGGGGAGTTTGACCCACAAAAATGGATCGCAAGTCTGGGAATTTCCAGCCAGCAGTCGTGTGAACGCTTAACCGAAACCTGGGCCTATTGTCTGCGCACCACGCAGGGGCATCCGGATGCCGATCTTCTCCTGTGGCGCGGCGTGGAGATGGTGGAAATCTTATCCATGCTGAACATGGATATTGAAACGCTGCAGGCCGCGCTTCTCTTCCCCCTCGCGGATGCGGACGTGGTCAGCGAAGACGTACTGCGCGACAGCGTCGGGAAATCCGTCGTCGCGCTGATCCACGGCGTGCGCGATATGGCGGCTATTCGCCAGCTCAAAGCCGCGCATACCGATTCCGTCTCCTCAGAACAGGTCGATAACGTTCGCCGGATGCTGCTGGCCATGGTGGATGATTTCCGCTGCGTGGTTATCAAGCTTGCAGAGCGTATTGCCCACCTGCGTGAGGTGAAGGATGCGCCGGAAGACGAGCGCGTGCTGGCGGCCAAAGAGTGTACAAATATCTACGCGCCGCTGGCGAACCGCTTAGGGATTGGTCAGCTGAAATGGGAGCTGGAAGATTACTGCTTCCGCTATCTGCACCCGGCGGAATATAAACGTATTGCCAAACTCCTGCACGAGCGCCGTATCGACCGCGAGCACTATATCGAGGAATTTGTCGGCGGGCTGCGCCAGGCGATGAAAGAAGAGAACGTGCGCGCCGAAGTCTACGGCCGGCCTAAGCATATCTACAGCATCTGGCGCAAAATGCAGAAGAAACACCTCGCCTTTGACGAGCTGTTTGACGTGCGCGCCGTGCGTATCGTGGCGGAGCGTCTGCAGGATTGCTACGCCGCGCTGGGGATAGTACACACTCACTTCCGTCATCTGCCCGATGAGTTCGACGACTATGTCGCCAACCCAAAACCGAACGGCTACCAGTCTATCCATACCGTGGTGCTTGGCCCTGGCGGTAAAACGGTTGAGATTCAGATCCGCACCAAACAGATGCATGAAGACGCCGAGCTGGGCGTGGCCGCGCACTGGAAATACAAAGAAGGCACCTCCGGTGGGGCGCGTTCTGGCCACGAAGACCGCATTGCCTGGCTGCGCAAGCTGATTGCGTGGCAGGAAGAGATGGCCGATTCCGGCGAGATGCTCGACGAAGTGCGCAGCCAGGTCTTTGACGATCGGGTGTATGTCTTTACGCCGAAAGGGGACGTTGTCGACCTGCCGGCCGGCTCTACGCCGCTTGATTTTGCCTACCATATCCATAGCGATGTGGGACACCGATGCATCGGGGCGAAAATCGGCGGGCGTATTGTACCGTTCACCTATCAGCTGCAGATGGGTGACCAGATTGAGATCATTACCCAGAAGCAGCCCAACCCGAGCCGTGACTGGCTTAACCCGAACCTGGGCTACGTCACCACCAGTCGCGGGCGATCGAAAATTCACGCCTGGTTCCGTAAACAGGATCGTGACAAGAACATTCTTGCCGGCCGCCAGATCCTCGACGACGAGCTGGAGCATATCGGGATAAGCCTGAAAGAGGCGGAGAAATTCCTGCTGCCGCGCTACAACTTTAACGAGCTTGACGAGCTGTTAGCGGCCATTGGCGGCGGTGATATCCGTCTGAATCAGATGGTGAACTTCCTGCAGGCGCAGTTCAATAAGCCAAGCGCGGCAGAGCAGGACGCGGCGGCGCTGAAGCAGCTGCAGCAGAAAACCTACGCCCCGCAGCAGCGCAGCAAAGACAACGGCCGCGTGGTGGTTGAAGGCGTAGGTAACCTGATGCACCACATTGCCCGCTGCTGCCAGCCTATTCCGGGCGACGATATCGTCGGCTTTATTACCCAGGGACGCGGGATTTCGATTCACCGTTCCGACTGTGACCAGCTTGCCGAGCTGCAGTCGCATGCGCCGGAGCGCATCGTGGAAGCGGTTTGGGGTGAGAGCTATTCCGCTGGCTACTCGCTGGTGGTGCGCGTCACTGCCAATGACCGCAGCGGGCTGCTGCGCGACATCACGACCATTCTCGCCAACGAGAAGGTCAACGTGCTGGGCGTCGCCAGCCGCAGCGATACCCGCGAGCAGCTTGCCACCATCGATATGACCATCGAAATCTACAACCTGCAGGTGCTGGGCCGCGTGCTCGGCAAACTGAACCAGGTGCCGGATGTGATAGACGCGCGTCGTCTGCACGGCGGTTAAACACACTCTTCTGTAGGCCGGGTAAGGCTTTGCCGCCGCCCGGCTTGTTTTTTTAATGGAAAACACTATGACTCAAATCGACCGCCTGCTCGGCATCATGAAACGCCTGCGCGACCCGGAAAACGGCTGCCCGTGGGATAAAGAGCAGACTTTCGCCACCATCGCGCCTTATACCCTCGAAGAGACCTATGAGGTGCTGGACGCTATTTCCCGCGCAGATTTTGACGACCTGCGCGGCGAGCTGGGCGATCTGCTGTTCCAGGTGGTGTTCTATGCGCAAATGGCGCAGGAAGAAGGGCGCTTTAACTTTGACGATATCTGCGCTGCCATCAGCGACAAGCTTGAGCGCCGTCATCCCCATATCTTCGGCGATGCCACCGCAGGGAACAGCGCTGAGGTGCTGGCCCGCTGGGAGCAGATCAAAAGCGCTGAGCGGGCGGAAAAATCCCAGCACTCGGCGCTGGATGATATTCCGCTGAGCCTTCCCGCGCTGATGCGCGCGCATAAAATCCAGAAGCGCTGCTCCGCCGTCGGTTTTGACTGGACCTCCCTCGGCCCGGTGCTGGATAAAGTGCACGAAGAGATTGACGAAGTCATGCACGAAGCGCAGCAGGCGGTGGTGGATGAAGCAAAGCTTGAGGAAGAGATGGGCGACCTGTTGTTCGCGACCGTCAACCTTTCTCGCCACCTGGGTGTAAAAGCGGAAACCGCCCTGCAAAAAGCCAACCTAAAATTCGAACGACGCTTTCGCGAAGTTGAGCGGATTGTCGCCTCGCGAGGCCTGGAAATGAGCGGAATTGACCTCGAAGCGATGGAAGAAGTCTGGCAGGAAGTAAAGCGCCAGGAATCTGATCTCTAACGAGATTTTGCGATCAAGCGCAATTTGTGTGATTTTTTAAATGACAAGCGCTTGATTTGCGTCAAAAATATTTACCCAAAAGGGGCTATTTTCTCACTCCTTATGTTTGTCATGGCCTGGAATGGAGACGGAGAATGAAAGTTTGTGGCGCTCGCCGTGTTCGGGTATACTACTTTCCCGTCCTGGTTATTCCATCGTTTCACCCTAACTTCTCAGGTTCAGCATGACAACGAACTATATTTTTGTGACCGGCGGGGTCGTATCCTCTCTGGGTAAAGGCATTGCCGCAGCCTCCCTCGCAGCCATTCTTGAAGCCCGTGGCCTCAATGTGACCATGATGAAACTGGATCCGTACATCAACGTCGATCCGGGCACCATGAGCCCAATCCAACACGGGGAAGTGTTCGTTACTGAAGACGGCGCTGAAACCGATCTGGATCTTGGCCACTACGAGCGTTTCATCCGCACCAAAATGACCCGTCGTAACAACTTCACGACTGGCCGCATCTACTCCGACGTTCTGCGTAAAGAGCGCCGTGGTGACTACCTGGGTGCAACCGTTCAGGTTATCCCGCACATCACTAACGCAATCAAAGAACGCATTGTTGCGGGTGGCGAAGGCCACGACGTGGTGCTGGTTGAAATCGGCGGTACCGTGGGTGATATCGAATCCCTGCCATTCCTGGAAGCGATTCGTCAGCTGGCGGTAGATATCGGCCGTGAGCACGCGCTGTTCATGCACCTGACTCTGGTGCCGTACATGGCCGCCGCAGGTGAAGTGAAAACCAAGCCGACTCAGCACTCTGTGAAAGAGCTGCTCTCTATTGGTATTCAGCCAGATATCCTGGTTTGCCGCTCCGATCGCGCGGTTCCGGCGAACGAACGTGCGAAAATTGCATTGTTCTGTAACGTGCCTGAAAAAGCCGTTATTTCAATGAAAGATGTCGATTCCATTTATAAAATCCCGGGCCTGTTGAAATCTCAGGGCCTGGACGATTATATTTGTAAACGATTCAGCTTGAACTGTCCGGAAGCGAACCTGTCTGAATGGGAACAGGTTATTTATGAAGAAGCCAACCCGGCAGGCGAAGTGACTATCGGTATGGTCGGTAAGTACATTGAACTGCCGGATGCCTATAAGTCAGTGATCGAAGCGCTGAAACACGGTGGTCTGAAGAACCGTGTTTCCGTGAACATCAAGCTGATTGATTCGCAGGATGTTGAAACGCGTGGCGTTGAAATCCTGAAAGATCTGGATGCTATCCTTATCCCTGGCGGCTTCGGCTACCGTGGTGTTGAAGGCAAGATCGCCACCGCGCGCTATGCGCGTGAAAACAATATTCCATACCTCGGCATCTGTCTGGGTATGCAGGTTGCGCTGATCGAATTTGCGCGCAACGTAGCGGGAATGGAAAACGCGAACTCTACGGAATTTGTGCCAGACTGTAAGTACCCTGTTGTGGCGCTTATCACTGAATGGCGTGACGAAGAAGGTAACGTCGAAGTCCGTACCGAGAAGAGCGATCTGGGTGGCACCATGCGTCTTGGCGCACAGGCCTGCCAGCTGTCTGACGATAGCGTGGTTCGCAAGCTGTACGGCGAGCCGGTCATCACCGAGCGCCATCGTCACCGCTATGAAGTCAACAACATGTTGTTGAAACCTATTGAAGCCGCGGGCCTGCGTGTTGCGGGCCGCTCCGGGGATGATCAGTTAGTCGAGATCATTGAAGTGCCAAACCATCCGTGGTTTGTCGCCTGCCAGTTCCACCCGGAATTTACTTCAACGCCACGTGACGGGCATCCGCTGTTTGCAGGCTTCGTGAAGGCCGCCAGCGACTACCAGAAGCGTCAGGCGAAGTAAAAAAAGTTAGAACGGCAACGCGTACCTTTGGTACGCGTTGTTTGTCTGGAGTTTTAGTTTAACTTGTACTGAGGAAAATCTAATGTCCAAAATCGTTAAAGTCATCGGTCGTGAAATCATCGACTCCCGTGGTAACCCGACCGTTGAAGCCGAAGTTCACCTGGAAGGTGGTTTCGTTGGTATGGCTGCTGCTCCATCAGGTGCTTCTACTGGTTCTCGCGAAGCGCTGGAACTGCGCGATGGCGACAAATCCCGCTTCCTGGGCAAAGGCGTACTGAAAGCGGTTGGCGCTGTAAACGGTCCTATTGCTCAGGCAATCCTTGGCAAAGACGCCAAAGACCAGGCTGGCATCGACAAGATCATGATCGATCTGGACGGTACTGAAAACAAATCTAACTTCGGTGCGAACGCAATCCTGGCAGTTTCTCTGGCAAACGCCAAAGCGGCTGCTGCTGCGAAAGGTATGCCACTGTTCGAGCACATCGCTGAACTGAACGGCACCCCAGGCAAATACTCCATGCCTGTACCAATGATGAACATCATCAACGGTGGTGAGCACGCAGACAACAACGTTGATATTCAGGAATTCATGATTCAGCCAGTTGGCGCGAAATCCCTGAAAGAAGCGGTACGTATGGGTTCTGAAGTGTTCCACAACCTGGCTAAAGTTCTGAAAGCTAAAGGTATGAACACTGCTGTTGGTGACGAAGGTGGCTATGCGCCAAACCTGGGTTCTAACGCAGAAGCGCTGGCTGTTATCGCAGAAGCAGTAAAAGCTGCTGGCTACGAGCTGGGCAAAGACATCACCCTGGCGATGGACTGTGCAGCATCTGAATTCTACAAAGACGGTAAATACGTTCTGGCTGGCGAAGGCAATAAAGCGTTCACCTCCGAAGAGTTCACTCACTTCCTGGAAGACCTGACCAAACAGTACCCAATCGTGTCTATCGAAGACGGTCTGGACGAGTCTGACTGGGCTGGCTTCGCATACCAGACTAAAGTACTGGGCGACAAAATCCAGCTGGTTGGTGACGACCTGTTCGTAACCAACACCAAGATCCTGAAAGAAGGCATCGAGAAAGGCATCGTTAACTCCATCCTGATCAAATTCAACCAGATCGGTTCTCTGACCGAAACTCTGGCTGCGATCAAAATGGCGAAAGACGCTGGCTACACCGCGGTTATCTCTCACCGTTCTGGCGAAACTGAAGACGCTACCATTGCCGACCTGGCTGTGGGTACCGCTGCAGGCCAGATCAAAACCGGTTCTATGAGCCGTTCTGACCGTGTTGCTAAATACAACCAGCTGATTCGTATCGAAGAAGCGCTGGGCGAAAAAGCACCATACAACGGTCTGAAAGAGATCAAAGGCCAGGCATAATTGCTTAAGCCTTAAAATGAAAATGCCAGTCGAATGACTGGCATTTTTTTGGGCTATTTAAAATCGACCGCCATTTGCTCCGGAATGGTCAGCCCCTGAGTGGTTTGCACGCAGCGGGCGATGTAATCCGTAAACCGGGGTGGCTTCGGCATCCCCATGCTCAGCAGCTTATCGTTGCTGAAGCGCACGTTAAGCGTGGCAAACGCACCGTATAAACGCATGGCTTTCAGCATCAGACGTTCGTTGCACGGCCCAAAAATATGTTTCAGCTCGCGGCGCATTCTGACCAGCGTTTCGTAGCTGACCTGCGCATATTTATCCCCGACGGGGGCTTTCTCCAGCGCCTGCGCCATTGCCTGATCGATATCCGCAAAGCGAACGCTGTTCTCTTCTCCCGCAGAAATGTGTACCACTTCTCCCGTACGAGCGTTGCTGTTGAGCAGCATTAACATCGCGTCGGCGCAATAATCCACCGGAACAACGTCGATCCTGTCTTCCATTGAGCACATAAACTTCTGCAGCATCAGGCCCATGCTAAAGACCCAGAAAATGCTGCTCGACGGCGTGCAGCCGTGACGGGTATGGCCGACGACGATGGACGGACGGGCGATGAGCAGCGGCAGGTTCGGACACTCCTGGCGCATCAGCTGTTCGATAGTTGACTTCGAAAACGTGTATTCCACCAGGTGTTCAGCATTCTCTCTGAATTCAGCGCTTTCGGCGACCAGTGAATCCTGATCCGGCGTGCATGACATTGCTGTGCCGACGTGGAGGAAACGCTGCAGTCCTGTAACCTGCTCCATACGGCGCGCCAGCGCGAGCGTACCTTCTACGTTTACCTTCCAGATCAGCGGGTTATTACCAAATGAGGCCACGGCCGCACAGTTAACCACGTGCGTGACCCGATCCAGACGGGGATCGTTGAGAAAGGCTTCAGGCTGGCTGAGGTCGCCAATCAGGATATTATCCACCTTCAGGGAGGCCAGTTTGTCCTCGGGAACGTTGAACTTGCGCATGTTCTCCAGCACGCGCTCCAGCCCGCTCTGCGGATCGCTGGCGCGCGCAAGCAAAAGGAGTTTTGCAGGTTGATCGCTGGTCAGGATTTTTTCAAGAACTGCACCGCCCAGAAATCCGGTCACGCCTGTAATCAATAACATCTTCATTAATACCGTCTCATTATGATTGATGAGGCGGATTGTAGGCGTGCAAAAGTAAACGGCATTTAAATAATAAAACGCCGAAATCAATGGCGTCTTAAGCTTATTTTAAGGAAAGGGAATCAGGTGGAGATATTGGACACTATCGCAAGGGTAAAAATTCACTCTATTAAAATTTAAATTTTAAACATCTGAATTTAAATGTTTTTATGAGGTCTGCGCCGAATGGTGAACGTAATTCAAAATGTAATAAATATAATAATTTGTTACACCAAACATTTATCGAATAGATGTTTTAAATGCCACTTAACTCAAATCAGACAACATAAGTCGCAGGCCGATTTATTTAGCCTGCGAATGATTTTCAGAGCAAAAGGGGAAGCGTGGCGCTGGCTGTTTGTTGACTAACGTCGCCGTAATGACCATCCAGCGCAATCATGGACGTGGTCAGCAGCTCGACCAGCAGCATGACTCCAACCTTAGCATTGAGCGCGCCTGCACTTAGAGGGCCTTCTGGTTTGGCGGCCACCAGCTGCATGTCGCTCAGGGACGCCAGCGGGCTGCGGGGCGTATTGCTTAGCGCCAGAACCTTAACGCCGCGCTTGCGGGCAAGCTTCACCACGTGGAGTAAATCCCGCGTTGAACCCGAACTGGAAATGGCCACAACCAGCGTATCTTTCGAAAGCGTTGTCGCATTCATGGCCGCGCGGTGCATATCGCTAAACAGCTGTGCGGGTTTGCCCAGCCGCAGCAGCTTGTAATGCAGATACTCGCCGAGGATCGCGCTGGCCGCGACGCCATAAATCTGCACGGATTGCGCCTGGTGCAGCGCCAGCGCCGCCTTTTCAAGCAGCGTGCGGTCGAGGAGTCTGGCGGTATCCTGCAAGGCCTGCACCGACTCATCCACGACGTTATCAATCTCATCCCCCGCCTGACGCGCGGGCTGGCCCTGCTGAATATCCAGCGCAAGCGCCATTTTAAATTCGTTATAGCCCTTGCAGCCCAGCGTCCGGCAAAGGCGCGTGACGCTTGCCTCGCTGGTGTGGCTCTCGCGCGCCAGCTCGGTGATCGTCAGGTAGAGCACCCGGCCAGGATCGCTGAGGACAAACTCGCCGAGTTTTTGTTGCGTTGGGCTGTACCCGGAAGCCTCCTGGCGGAGCTTCAGCAGCAGATTTTCATGGTCCGACATGCCACGTCCTTAATGTGTTTCGCTGCGACTAGTGTGGCGGAAAGGAGGGGAAAGATGCCAGTCATTTTGAAAAAGTATGATCGGCTTCCTGGTTATTGATGATAATTCTCACTTCTATATATTTATGTGGTAAAAATTTTCATCATTTAGTGGGGAGATGAAAACATGATGCAAATGTTCAGTGGCGCTTCTTCGGGGGGATGGTTTGAAAAAGCGCAGCGCTTTGGTAAATCCTTTATGTTGCCTATCGCCGTGCTGCCCGCGGCGGGCCTGCTGCTGGGAATAGGCGGCGCGCTATCGAATCCCAATACGCTGGCGGCTTATCCGTTTTTAGATGTGAGCTGGCTGCAGGCCATTTTCACCATCATGAGCAGCGCCGGTTCAATCGTGTTTGCGAACCTCTCGGTGCTGTTTGCGGTTGGGGTCGCCGTCGGGCTGGCAAAAAGCGATAAGGGTACGGCTGGGCTGGCGGCGCTGCTCGCGTTTCTGGTGATGAATGCCACCATCAACGCGCTGCTGATCCTCACCGGCAAACTGGCGCATGAGAACCCGGGCGCTGTAGGGCAGGGCATGACGCTGGGGATACAGACGCTCGAAACCGGCGTGTTTGGCGGCGTGGTGATTGGGCTGGTGACCTGCACGCTCCATCATCGGTTTAATAAAATTGCGCTTCCGCAGTTCCTGGGCTTTTTTGGCGGCTCGCGCTTTGTTCCCATCATCAGCTCGCTGGCGGCGATACTCGTCGGCGCGCTCATGACCGTGGTCTGGCCGCATTTCCAGAAACTGATTTTTGGTCTCGGCGGGCTGGTGGATGCCACCGGCTATCTGGGCACCCTGCTGTACGGCTTTATTTTACGCATGCTGGGCCCGTTTGGTTTGCACCACATCTTCTATCTGCCGTTCTGGACTACCGCGCTCGGCGGCAGTGAGATTGTTAACGGTCACCTCGTTGAGGGCACACAGCGGATCTTCTTCGCCCAGCTGGCCGACCCGAACACGCAGCATTTCTATGAGGGCACGTCGCGCTTCATGTCCGGGCGCTTTATTACGATGATGTTTGGCCTGCTCGGCGCGTGTCTGGCGATGTACCACACGGCAAAACCGGAGAACAAAAAGCGCGTTGCCGGGCTGCTGCTCTCTGCGGCGCTAACCTCGTTCCTGACCGGGATTACCGAGCCTATCGAGTTTTCCTTCCTGTTTATTGCGCCGGTGCTTTACGTCATTCATGCGCTGTTTGACGGGCTGGCGTTCATGCTCGCACACATGCTGCATATCACCATCGGGCAAACCTTCTCCGGCGGTTTTATCGACTTCGTGCTGTTCGGCATTTTGCAGGGAGAGGCCAAAACCAACTGGATGTTCGTTCCGCTGGTGGGCGTGCCGTGGTTCTTCCTTTACTACTTCACCTTCCGCTACCTGATTAACCGCTTTGATTTTGCCACGCCGGGTCGGGAAAAGGAGGCGATGGCTGACGAGGTCAGTCTGCCGCAAAACGAACGCGCCGCTGCGGTGATCGCCGGATTAGGCGGAAAAGACAATCTGGAAGAGGTGGACTGCTGCGCCACGCGTCTTCGCGTTACGGTGAAGGACGGTAGCAAAGTGAATGACGCGGCGCTGAAAGCCACCGGCGCGCGCGGCGTTATCGTGCGCGGTAACGGTGTTCAGGTCATTTATGGCCCGCACGTCACGATTATCAAAAACGAAGTGGAAGAGATCTTATCGTAATGAAAACTGTACTGGATAACCTGAAGGGAAAACTGGTCGTCTCCTGTCAGGCGCTGGAAAATGAACCGCTGCATAGCCCGTTTATTATGTCGCGGATGGCGCTGGCGGCGGCGCAGGGCGGAGCCGCCGCCATTCGTGCCAACAGCGTGGTGGATATCGAGGCCATTAAGCAGCAGGTCTCTTTGCCTGTTATCGGCATCATCAAACGGGATTACCCGGAAAGCGAGGTGTTTATCACCGCCACGATGAAAGAGGTGGATGAGCTCATGGCCGCCTCTCCGGAAATCATTGCGCTTGATGCGACGGCGCGTGAGCGTCCCGGTGGAGAATCCCTGGAAACGCTGGTCACGCGCATTCGCTCGCGCTACCCCTCGGTACTGCTGATGGCCGATATTTCCACCGTGGGCGAAGCCGTGACGGCGCAGGCGCTTGGCTTTGACTGCGTCGGCAGCACGCTTTACGGCTATACGGCGGAAACGGCGGGCCATTCGCTTCCGGAAAATGACTGCGCGTTCCTGAAGGCCGTGCTGGCCGCCGTGACGGTTCCCGTGATTGCCGAAGGCAACGTGGATACGCCTGAACGCGCGGCCAGATGCCTGGCGCTGGGCGCGCATACGGTCGTCGTCGGCGGCGCGATCACCCGTCCACAGCAAATTACCGAGCGTTTTATGGCGGCGATTGGCGCGCAAAGCACCGATGGAGCATGACCATCCGGCGGGGATCTGCGATACTTATCGTTTATCCCCTTTACTGAGATGACTATGCAGTACCCGATTAACGAGATGTTCCAGACCCTGCAAGGCGAGGGTTACTTTACCGGCGTTCCCGCTATTTTCATTCGTTTACAGGGATGCCCGGTTGGCTGTGCCTGGTGTGATACCAAACATACGTGGGATAAGCTCGCAGATCGGGAAGTGTCGCTGTTTAGCATTCTGGCGAAAACCAAAGAGAGCGATAAGTGGGGCGCGGGCAGTTCTGAAGATCTGCTGGCCATTATTGGTCGTCAGGGCTGGACGGCGCGCCACGTCGTGATCACCGGCGGTGAACCCTGCATCCACGATCTGACGCCGCTGACCGAGCTGCTCGAAAAGAACGGCTACAGCTGCCAGATTGAGACCAGCGGCACCCATGAAGTGCGCTGTTCACACACGACCTGGGTGACGGTATCGCCAAAAGTGAATATGCGCGGCGGGTATGACGTGCTGTCTCAGGCGCTGGAACGCGCGGATGAGATTAAGCACCCGGTAGGGCGCGTGCGTGATATCGAAGCGCTGGATGAACTGCTGGCCACGCTGACGGATGAAAAGCAGCGGGTGATTGCCCTGCAGCCTATCAGCCAGAAAGAGGATGCAACGCGCCTGTGCATTGAAACCTGTATTGCGCGCAACTGGCGCCTGTCGATGCAGACGCATAAGTACCTGAATATTGCATAAAAAAGCCCGGTGGCGCTAGCGCTTACCGGGCCTACGGTTCGAGGCTCTTGTAGGCCGGGTAAGCGTCAGCGCCACCCGGCAAGCATCACTCCCCGCGATAGATACAGCCAGCGGTGCAGGTCTCTTTGATCATCACTGCGCTCAGCAGCGGCACCAGCGGCTTCATCTGATCCCAAATCCATTTCGCCAGCACTTCGCTGGTCGGGTTTTCAAGGCCCGGGATATCATTCAGGTAGTAATGATCCAGACGATCGTAGGTCGGCTTAAACGCCGCCTTCAGCTCGGCAAAATCCATGATCCAACCGGTATGCGGATCAACTTCACCGGTGATCTCAAGACGCACCATGAACGAATGCCCGTGCAGACGGCCGCATTTATGCCCTTCAGGGACATGCGGAAGGTGGTGGGCGGCTTCGAAGGTGAAATCTTTAAACAGTGTGGTGGACATGATCGCTCTCAGTAATGCGGAAAAAACCGCCGCATAGTACCGGAAAGCACAATTTTTAGCATTAACTAAAACGGCTCTGAAGCCATGCGTCTCGTTAACGGGCTTTTTTTGTGGGTTTTATCGATAATTTTCAGTGGGTTAATTAATCGGTTTTATCGTTAAGTATGACAACTAAAACAGGTTAGTCCATTTGGTTATTTATTATTTCCATCCCTTCTTTAATTGTTATTATCCTCGCCGTTAACCTTATCTTCAGTTTGGATTTATTCGCTTAAAGTCCGCTTGGCTACTGGAACATAACGACGCATGACAACACAGGCCCCACCTTCAAATTTGCTTCCCCTGAACCCGGAGCAACTGGCGCGCCTTCAGGCTGCCACCTCTGATTTTTCTCCCACTCAGCTTGCCTGGGTCTCCGGTTATTTCTGGGGAATGCTCAATCAGCAGCCTGGCGCTGTGGCGGGTGCACCAGTAACGGCCGTTGAAATTCCGGCCATTACGCTGATTTCCGCCTCGCAGACGGGCAATGCGCGCCGCGTGGCCGAAGCGCTGCGTGACGACCTGCTGGCCGCCAAACTGAATGTGAACCTGGTCAACGCCGGGGATTATAAATTTAAGCAAATCGCGTCAGAAAAACTGCTGGTGGTGGTCGCTTCTACGCAGGGTGAAGGTGAACCCGCTGAAGAAGCGGTGGCGCTGCATAAGTTCCTGTTCTCGAAAAAAGCGCCGAAGCTGGATGGCACGGCGTTTGCCGTATTTGGCCTTGGCGATACCTCGTATGAATTCTTCTGCCAGTCCGGTAAAGACTTCGACAGCAGGCTGGCGGAGCTGGGCGCGGAGCGCCTGCTGGACCGCGTTGACGCGGATGTCGAATACCAGACCGCCGCCGCCGAATGGCGTGCCCGCATCGTTGAGGTGCTGAAAGCGCGCGTGCCGAAAGAGACGTCGGCGCAGGCCGCCTTCACCGCGACGGGGGCCGTCAACGACATCCATACCAGCCCGTACACCAAAGAGGCGCCGCTGACGGCGAGCCTGTCGGTGAACCAGAAAATTACCGGCCGCGATTCGGAAAAAGACGTGCGCCATATCGAAATCGATCTCGGCGACTCTGGCCTGCGCTATCAGCCGGGCGACGCGCTGGGTATCTGGTACCAGAACGATCCGGCTCTGGTGAAAGAGCTGGTTGAGCTGCTGTGGCTGAAGGGTGACGAGCCCGTCACCGTTGATGGCAAAACCCAGCCGATTTCAGAGGCGCTGCAGTGGCATTTCGAACTGACGGTGAATACCCCGAATATCGTCGAAAATTATGCCACCTTAACGCGCAGCGAATCCCTGCTGCCGCTGGTGGGCGACAAGGCGAAGCTGCAGCATTACGCCGCGACGACGCCAATTGTCGATATGGTCCGTTTCTCTCCGGCTCAGCTGGATGCCGATGCGCTAATCGGCCTGCTGCGACCGCTGACACCGCGCCTGTACTCCATCGCCTCTTCGCAGGCCGAAGTGGAGAGTGAAGTGCATGTTACCGTCGGCGTGGTGCGCTACGACATCGAAGGCCGCGCTCGCGCGGGTGGGGCATCTAGCTTCCTGGCGGATCGCGTGGAAGAAGAGGGCGAAGTGCGCGTTTTTATCGAGCACAACGACAACTTCCGCCTCCCGGCGAACCCGGAAACGCCGGTCATCATGATTGGCCCGGGCACCGGCATTGCGCCGTTCCGCGCCTTCATGCAGCAGCGCGCGGCAGATGAAGCGCCGGGTAAAAACTGGCTGTTCTTCGGCAACCCGCACTTTACCGAAGATTTCCTCTACCAGGTTGAGTGGCAGCGCTATGTGAAAGAAGGCGTACTGACCCGCATCGATCTGGCCTGGTCCCGCGACCAGAAAGAAAAAGTATACGTACAAGACAAACTGCGTGAACAGGGCGCAGAGCTGTGGCGCTGGATCAATGACGGCGCCCACATTTATGTCTGCGGCGACGCCAATCGCATGGCGAAAGACGTTGAGCAGGCACTGCTGGAAGTGATTGCCGAATTCGGCGGTATGGATGCCGAAACGGCGGATGAATTTTTAAGTGAGCTGCGCGTTGAGCGCCGTTATCAGCGAGATGTCTACTAATGAGCGAAAAACATCCAGGGCCACTGGTGGTCGAAGGTAAACTGACAGACGCCGAGCGCATGAAGCTGGAAAGCAACTATCTGCGCGGCACCATTGCTGAAGATCTGAATGACGGTCTCACCGGCGGCTTCAAAGGCGACAACTTCCTGCTGATCCGCTTCCACGGTATGTACCAGCAGGACGATCGCGACATCCGCGCCGAGCGTGCCGAACAGAAGCTGGAGCCGCGTCATGCGATGCTGCTGCGCTGCCGTCTGCCGGGCGGGGTGATCACCACCAAGCAGTGGCAGGCCATCGACAAGTTTGCCGGTGAAAACACGATTTATGGCAGCATCCGCCTGACCAACCGTCAGACCTTCCAGTTCCACGGCATTCTGAAGAAGAACGTGAAGCCGGTGCATCAGATGCTGCACTCGGTCGGGCTGGACGCGCTGGCGACCGCCAACGACATGAACCGTAACGTGCTTTGCACCTCGAACCCGTATGAGTCCGAGCTGCATGCCGAAGCCTATGAGTGGGCGAAGAAGATCTCTGAGCATCTGCTGCCGCGCACCCGCGCCTATGCGGAGATTTGGCTCGATCAGGAAAAAGTCGCCACCACGGACGAAGAACCGATTCTCGGCCAGACCTATCTGCCGCGTAAGTTCAAAACTACGGTCGTGATCCCACCGCAGAACGATATCGATCTGCACGCCAACGACATGAACTTCGTAGCGATTGCCGAAAACGGCAAGCTGATTGGCTTTAACCTGCTGGTGGGCGGCGGCCTGTCCATTGAGCACGGCAATAAGAAAACCTACGCCCGTACCGCGAGCGAGTTCGGCTTCCTGCCGCTGGAGCACACGCTGGCCGTGGCGGAAGCGGTAGTAACCACCCAACGCGACTGGGGCAACCGTACCGACCGTAAAAACGCGAAAACCAAATACACCCTGGAGCGCGTGGGCGTTGAGACGTTCAAAGAGGAAGTGGAGCGTCGCGCAGGCATCAAGTTTGAGCCGATCCGCCCTTACGAATTCACCGGTCGCGGCGATCGCATTGGCTGGGTGAAGGGTATCGATAATAAATGGCACCTGACGCTGTTTATTGAAAACGGCCGTATTCTGGATTATCCGGGCCGTCCGCTCAAAACCGGTCTGCTGGAAATTGCTAAGATCCATAAAGGCGAATTCCGCATTACCGCTAACCAGAATCTCATTATTGCCGGCGTGCCGGAGAGCCAGAAGGCGAAGATCGAGAAGCTGGCGCGCGACCACGGGTTAATGGATGCGGTTAAGCCGCAGCGTGAAAACTCGATGGCCTGCGTGTCGTTCCCGACCTGCCCGCTGGCGATGGCCGAAGCGGAACGTTTCCTGCCGTCATTCACTGACAAGGTAGAAGCGATTCTGGAAAAACACGGTATTCCGGACGAGCATATTGTTATGCGCGTCACCGGCTGCCCGAACGGCTGCGGTCGCGCGATGCTGGCCGAGCTGGGTCTGGTGGGGAAAGCGCCGGGGCGCTATAACCTGCACCTGGGCGGTAACCGTATCGGCACTCGCATTCCGCGTATGTTCCGCGAGAACATTACCGAGCCGGAAATCCTTGATTCCATCGACGAGCTTGTCGGGCGCTGGGCGAAAGAGCGCGAAGCGGGTGAAGGCTTCGGCGACTTTACGGTGCGTGCGGGCATCATTCGCCCGGTGCTCGATCCCGCAAGGGATTTCTGGGAGTAACATCCCGATGGTTTTACAGGTGTTGTAGGCCGGGCAAACGCAGTGCCGCCCGGCAAAACAGGCAAACGAGGTTCTTATGTCCGTACTCGATCTAAACGCCCTTAACGATCTGCCTAAAGTCGAACGCATTCTGGCGCTGGCAGAAACCAATGCCCATCTTGAAAAGCTGGACGCCGAAGGGCGCGTGGCGTGGGCGCTGGAAAACCTGCCGGGAGACTATGTGCTCTCGTCGAGCTTTGGTATTCAGGCGGCGGTCAGCCTGCATCTGGTGAATCAGATCCGTCCGGACATTCCGGTGATCCTCACCGATACCGGTTACCTGTTCCCGGAAACCTACCAGTTTATTGACGAGCTGACGGACAAGCTCAAGCTGAACCTCAAAGTGTACCGCGCGAAGGAAAGCGCGGCCTGGCAGGAGGCGCGCTACGGTAAGCTGTGGGAGCAGGGCATTGAGGGCATTGAGAAATACAATGAGATCAATAAAGTCGAACCGATGAACCGGGCGCTGAAAGAGCTCAATGCGCAGACGTGGTTTGCGGGCCTGCGTCGCGAGCAGTCCGGCAGTCGTGCAACCTTACCGGTGCTGGCGGTCCAGCGCGGGGTGTTTAAAGTGCTGCCGATTATCGACTGGGATAACCGGACGGTGTATCAGTATCTGCAAAAACACGGGCTGAAGTACCATCCCCTGTGGGACCAGGGCTATCTGTCGGTGGGCGACACCCACACCACGCGCAAATGGGAACCGGGAATGGCGGAAGAAGAGACACGATTCTTTGGGCTGAAGCGCGAGTGCGGGCTGCACGAAGGGTGATCCTTTATCCTCCCTCTCCCTGTGGGAGAGGGTTTGGGTGAGGGCATCAGGCCGCGCTATGCTTAACCACCTCAGGCTTTCCCCGCTTTCGCCAGCTCCTTCACCAGCGGCAGCATGACCTTCACCACATCACGACTGCGGTGCTCAATCCGCTGAGGCAGCGCGCTGTCAATGTGCTGCTGATTATCCAGCATCACGTTGTGCCAGCTTGTCCCGTCCGGGAAGGCTTTCGATTTAGCCCGCTGCTGATAGCCATCTTTTTTGCCCAGTGCCCAGTTTGTCGCTTCCACGTACAGCACCGGAATGCCCGCCTTATCGAAGACTTCCCCGTCGTTGCAGCAGCCTGTTCCGCGTGGGAAAGCAGGATTCCCGCCCGGATTGGTCGTGGCAAAAACGCCATGGCTGCGGGCTATCGCCAGCGCCCGGTCGCGCGTCAGTTTCCGCACGGGTCCCGGCGTACTCTGCCCGCTGTTGAAATAAAGCTTGTCGCCGACGATCAGGTTATCAAGGTTGATCACCAGCAGCGTATTTTTCTTCTCCTCAGCGCTCATGCGTTTGAGGAGATTCTCAGCGCCGAGTTTGCCCTCTTCTTCACCGCTGGTAGCCACGAAACGAATGCCATACCGGGTTGGAATATCTTTCATCCGCTCGGCCAGTTCGAGCATCACGCCCAGGCCCGCCGCGTTGTCGTCCATGCCCTGCAGCGTCAGCCCGCCGAGGTTGTTATCCGTATCGGCATCGCTCATCGGGGCGTAGGTATCAAGGTGCGCCATAATAATAATCTGTTCAGCCGCGCTACCTTCATGCGCCGCGATAACCGTACTGCCGGTCACGTTATGCCAGTTTTTCGTTTTATTTCGTGAGGTATAGACGTAGCGGCTGTGAAACGACCTGATATCGCTCTGATAGCCCATCCCGGCAAACTGCTGGCGAAGATAGTCCGCAGAGAGCATCTCCGCAGGCGAGCCGGTCATGCGGCCAGGAAAGACGGTGGCAATATGCCGCGCCTGCATAGTGGCGATTTCACCATAAGGTTGGTTTTTTGCCTGGGCAGGAAGAATAAAGCAAACGCCGAGCGCCAGGGCAGCAATACGGTGGCGCGTTGCGGAAAACATAGTGAGTCCTTAAAAACAGAGCAAAATATTAACCCGCCTAGTATGAAACTGTGATCGCCCATACACAATTTGAATTGCTCTTAAATGCCCGATATTTCGCGTGTTAAGCACTTTTTGGTATTAGCTTTTTCACGGCGTTATTCCATTGAGTAACTACTCATTCCAATTCGTAATTTCATTCGGTCTAAGCCGCCCCCTATAGTCCCTTTATTCCTCGTTGTTAGTGAGTTGTTGCTAGTGGACTATCTGCCCTTATTTGCCGCGATAAAAGAGAAGCCGGTGCTGGTTGTAGGCACGGGTGAAATTGCCGATCGCAAAATCGCGTTTTTGCAGCGCGCAGGGGCGCAGGTGCGGGTAGTGGCAGAAGCGGATTTTGACGAATCACAAATCGATACCGTAGTGCTGGTGATTGCGGCGACCGAAGATCGCGACCTGAACCGGCGGATTTCCGACGCCGCTCAGGCCCGTTGCCGCCTGGTGAACGTGGTGGACGACCAGCCGTTATGTTCGTTTATCTTCCCGTCGATCGTTGACCGTTCGCCGCTGCTGGTGGCGATCTCCTCCGGCGGTACCGCACCGGTGCTGGCGCGCGTGCTGCGTGAAAAAATCGAAGCGCTGCTGCCGACCAGCCTCGGGCGCATGGCGGAAAAAGCCAGCTTCTGGCGCAACCACCTTAAAACGCGCCTGACCAGCGTAACGGAACGCCGTCGCTTCTGGGAGCGCGTCTTTCGCGGCCGCTTTGCCAGCCTGATGCAGGCCGGTAATGAGACGGCAGCGCAGAAAATCCTCGAGGACGAACTGGATAACCCCGGCAGCACGGGCGGGGAGATCATTCTGGTGGGGGCAGGGCCGGGCGATGCCGGGCTCCTGACGCTGCGCGGCCTGCAGGTGCTGCAGGACGCGGACGTGGTGTTCTACGACCATCTGGTCACCGACGGCGTGCGCGAGCTGATCCGTCGCGACGCGGAGCAAATCTGCGTCGGCAAACGGGCTGGCGAGCACTCGGTGCCGCAGCACGACACTAACCAGATGCTGGTTGACGCCGCCAAAGCGGGTAAAACCGTGGTGCGCCTGAAAGGGGGCGATCCGTTTATCTTCGGCCGCGGCGGCGAAGAGCTGCAGGCGGCAGCCGAAGCGGGCGTACCGTTCCAGGTGGTGCCCGGCATCACGGCGGCCTCTGCGGTGACGGCCTACGCCGGTATCCCGCTGACCCACCGCGATTACGCCCAGAGCGTGACCTTTGTGACCGGCCACTACAAGGCCGACAGCACGCCGTTCGACTGGTCGCATCTCGCCCAGAGCCGCCAGACGCTGGCGATCTACATGGGCACGATGAAGGCCGCGGACATCAGCGAACAGCTTATTCAGCACGGTCGCGAGGCGACGACGCCCGTTGCCGTCATTTCTCGCGGCACGCGCGTCGATCAGCACGTTGCGACGGGCACGCTGGAACATCTTGCAACCCTGGCGAAAGACGCCCCGATGCCCGCCCTGATCGTGGTGGGTGAAGTGGTGCAGCTGCACAGCACGCTCGCCTGGTTCCAACACACAACCGATACAGAAGGCTTTGGTTCTTCTGTCGTAAATTTGGCTTAAGGAACGGTTATGGACCAAAAACGTCTTACACACCTGCGGCAGCTCGAAGCGGAGAGTATCCATATCATCCGCGAAGTGGCCGCCGAGTTTTCTAACCCGGTGATGATGTACTCCATCGGTAAAGATTCCAGCGTCATGCTGCATCTGGCGCGTAAAGCGTTTTATCCGGGCACGCTGCCGTTCCCGCTGCTGCACGTGGATACCGGCTGGAAGTTCCGCGAAATGTACGAGTTCCGCGACCGTACCGCGAAGGCCTACGGCTGCGAGCTGCTGGTGCACAAAAACCCGGAAGGGGTGGCGATGGGCATTAACCCGTTCGTGCACGGCAGCGCCAAGCACACCGATATCATGAAAACCGAAGGGCTGAAGCAGGCGCTGAACAAATACGGTTTTGACGCGGCCTTCGGCGGCGCGCGCCGTGACGAGGAGAAATCCCGCGCCAAAGAGCGTATCTACTCCTTCCGCGACCGCTTCCACCGCTGGGATCCGAAAAACCAGCGTCCGGAGCTGTGGCACAACTACAACGGTCAGATCAACAAAGGCGAAAGTATTCGCGTCTTCCCGCTCTCCAACTGGACCGAGCTGGATATCTGGCAGTACATCTATCTGGAAAACATCGAGATCGTTCCGCTGTACCTGGCCGCCGAGCGCCCGGTGCTGGAGCGCGACGGCATGCTGATGATGATCGATGACGATCGCATCGACCTGCAGCCGGGTGAAGTGATCAAAAAACAGATGGTCCGTTTCCGTACCCTCGGCTGCTGGCCGCTGACCGGCGCGGTGGAATCCAGCGCGCAGACGCTGCCGGAGATCATCGAAGAGATGCTGGTGTCCACCACCAGCGAGCGACAGGGGCGCGTGATTGACCGCGACCAGGCAGGCTCCATGGAGCTGAAGAAACGTCAGGGTTATTTCTAAGGAGCCGCCATGAACACCACTATTGCTCAACAAATTGCCAACGAAGGCGGCGTGGAAGCGTATCTGCACGCGCAACAACACAAAAGCCTGCTGCGTTTTCTGACCTGCGGCAGCGTGGATGACGGGAAAAGTACCCTGATTGGCCGCCTGCTGCACGACACGCGCCAGATTTATGAAGATCAGCTCTCTTCCCTGCATAACGACAGTAAACGTCACGGCACCCAGGGTGAAAAACTCGACCTGGCCCTGCTGGTGGACGGCCTGCAGGCGGAGCGCGAGCAGGGCATCACCATCGACGTGGCCTACCGCTACTTCTCTACCGAGAAGCGCAAATTTATTATCGCTGACACCCCGGGGCACGAGCAGTACACACGCAACATGGCGACCGGCGCGTCCACCTGCGACCTGGCGATCCTGCTGATGGACGCGCGTAAAGGCGTGCTGGATCAGACCCGTCGTCACAGCTTTATCTCGACGCTGCTGGGGATCAAACACCTGGTGGTGGCGGTCAACAAGATGGATCTGGTCAACTTCAGCGAAGAGAAGTTCGAGGAGATCCGCCAGAGCTACCTGACCTTTGCCGAACAGCTGCCGGGCAACCTGGATATTCGCTTTGTGCCGCTCTCGGCGCTGGAAGGGGATAACGTCGCCTCCCAGAGCGCGAACATGCCGTGGTACAGCGGTCCGACGCTGCTGGAAGTGCTGGAAACCGTTGAAATTCAGCGCGTGGTCGATACCCAGCCGATGCGCTTCCCGGTGCAGTACGTGAACCGTCCAAACCTCGATTTCCGCGGTTTCTCAGGCACCCTGGCGTCAGGCTCCGTGAAGGTAGGTCAGCGCGTCAAGGTGCTGCCATCCGGCGTGGAATCGACTATCGCCCGCATCGTCACCTTCGACGGTGACCTGCAGGAAGCGGGCGCCGGTGAAGCCGTAACGCTGGTGCTGAAAGACGAAATTGATATCAGCCGGGGCGACCTGCTGGTCGACGCGCAGGAAACGCTGGCGGCAGTGCAGGGGGCTTCCGTGGACGTGGTCTGGATGGCCGAACAGCCGCTGACCGCTGGCCAGAGCTATGACATCAAAATTGCCGGCAAGAAAACCCGCGCCCGCGTGGACGGTATTCAGTTCCAGGTGGATATCAACAACCTGACCCAGCGTGACGTCACCGAACTGCCGCTGAACGGCATTGGTCTGGTCGATCTGACCTTCGACGAACCGCTGGTGCTGGATCCGTATCAGCAGAACCCGGTCACGGGAGGGCTGATCTTTATCGACAGGCTGACCAACGTTACCGTCGGGGCCGGTATGGTTCGCGAACCGATTAAACAGGCTGCCGCGACGTCTGAATTCAGCGCCTTCGAGCTGGAACTGAACGCGCTGGTGCGTAAACACTTCCCGCACTGGGGCGCACGCGATCTGCTGGGAGGCAAGTAATGGCCGCCCATGATGAGAACGTCGTCTGGCATCCTCATCCGGTCACCGTCGCCCAGCGCGAACAGCTCCACGGTCACCGTGGGGTTGTGCTGTGGTTTACCGGGCTGTCCGGCTCGGGTAAATCGACGGTGGCGGGCGCGCTGGAAGAGGCGTTGCATCAGCAGGGCGTAAGCACGTACCTGCTGGATGGCGATAACGTGCGTCACGGCCTGTGCAGCGATTTAGGGTTTAGCGACGATGACCGCAAAGAGAACATCCGCCGGGTGGGCGAAGTCGCCAGCCTGATGGCTGACGCCGGGCTGGTGGTGCTGACCGCGTTTATCTCCCCGCACCGCGCCGAGCGCCAGATGGTGCGCGAACGCGTGGGCCAGGATCGCTTTATCGAGGTGTTTGTCGATACGCCGCTGGAGATTTGCGAAGCGCGCGACCCGAAAGGGCTGTACAAGAAAGCGCGTGCCGGAGAGCTGCGCAACTTCACCGGAATTGACGCGGTATACGAAGCGCCTGAATCGCCTGAAATTCACCTGGAAGGTCAACAATTGGTAACAAATTTAGTAAGCCAATTATTAGACCTGCTCAGGCGGGACGATATTATCAGATCCTGAGGTGGTATCGTTCGGGAGCTGTCTTCCCGAACGATGAGTCACGGTCACAGGATTAGCTATGCGCAACAGTGAACATTACATCACCACCACCGGGTCGGAGCCGCTAGCGACCGACGACGAAACGACCTGGTCATTTCCTGGGGCCATCATTGGCTTCGTCTCATGGCTGCTGGCGCTTGGCATTCCGTTTCTTATCTACGGCGGCAACACGCTGTTCTTCTTTCTCTACACCTGGCCTTTCTTTCTGGCGTTGATGCCCGTGGCGGTTGTTGTCGGCATTGCGCTGCACTCTCTGCTCAACGGCAAGCTCCTCTACAGCACCTTGGTCACGATTGTGACGGTGGTTCTGATGTTTGGTCTGTTATTTTTGTGGCTCATGGGCTAACTTCAGCCATAATTCAAACCGTAACCAACTGTGTAACGATATTGTGCAGGACGATTCTGCGGAAAAAATGTGGTACATTTGCCCGCGATGTTGCGGCATCTCTGTTACCCCGGCGTAGTGCTCTGGGGAAGTCTTGGGATGATGATGCCGTTTTTCAGGGGGCAGGATGGGTAAACTAACGCTGCTGTTGCTGGCTTTGCTAATCTGGCTGCAATACTCGCTGTGGTTCGGTAAGAACGGACTGCACGACTATAGCCGGGTAAGCGATGACGTCGCGGCTCAGCAGGCAACAAACGCCAAACTTAAGGCGCGAAACGATCAACTCTTTGCTGAAATTGATGACCTCAATGGCGGGCAAGAGGCGATTGAGGAACGCGCACGCAATGAACTCAGTATGACTAAGCCGGGCGAAACCTTTTATCGTCTGGTTCCGGATGCGTCTAAACGCAATCAGGGCTCAGCACAAAATAATCGATAATCAGGCCCAGGATTACGACATGGCAGTAACTTTTTCGGACGTATGCGCCGTGGTGCCGGCCGCAGGTTTTGGCCGGCGCATGCAGACAGAATGTCCCAAGCAGTACCTCTCTATTGGCGATAAAACGATCCTCGAGCACGCCGTGGCGGCGCTGCTGGCGCACCCGCGGGTGACGCGGGTGATCATCGCTATCAGCCCGGGCGATGCGCGCTTCGCGCAGCTACCGCTGGCAAATCATCCACAGATTACCGTTGTCGATGGCGGTGCCGAGCGCGCCGATTCCGTGCTGGCAGGCATTCAGGCTGCCGGAAACGCCCCGTGGGTACTGGTCCATGACGCGGCCCGTCCGTGCCTGCACCAGGACGACCTTGCGCGCCTGCTGTCGCTGAGCGAAACCAGCAAAGTGGGTGGCATTCTGGCCGCCCCCGTGCGCGACACCATGAAGCGCGCCGAGCCGGGCAAACGGGCTATCGCCCACACCGTCGATCGCGTCGATCTATGGCACGCGCTGACGCCGCAATTTTTCCCCCGCGAATTACTCCACGACTGCTTAACGCGCGCGCTTAACGAAGGTGCGACCATCACGGACGAAGCCTCTGCGCTGGAGTACTGCGGTTTCCACCCTGAGCTTGTTGAAGGACGTGCTGATAATATTAAAGTGACGCGTCCGGAAGATTTACAGCTCGCGGAATTTTATCTTACCCGTTCGACCCATCAGGAGAAGGCATAATGCGAATTGGACACGGTTTTGATGTACACGCCTTTGGCGGCGAAGGCCCAATTATCATTGGCGGCGTGCGCATTCCTTATGAAAAAGGGCTGCTGGCGCATTCTGATGGCGACGTGGCGCTGCATGCGCTGACCGACGCGCTGTTGGGCGCGGCCGCACTGGGTGATATCGGCAAGCTGTTCCCGGACACCGACCCGGCGTTTAAAGGGGCGGACAGCCGTGAACTGCTGCGCGAAGCGTGGCGCCGCATTCAGGCGAAAGGCTATACCCTTGGCAACGTCGACGTGACGATTATCGCCCAGGCCCCAAAAATGCTGCCGCACATTCCGCAGATGCGCGTATTTATTGCAGAAGATCTGGGCTGCCATATGGACGACGTGAACGTCAAAGCGACGACGACCGAGAAGCTGGGCTTCACCGGGCGTGGCGAAGGGATTGCCTGTGAAGCCGTGGCGCTGCTGGTGAAGGCGAGCAAATGACAGACTTCGACAACCTGACATACCTGCACGGTAAGCCGCAGGGGAACGGGGTGCTGAAAGCCAGCCCGGAAGATTTCCTCGTGGTCGAGGATCTGGGCTTTGAGCCGGATGGCGAAGGCGAACATATCCTGGTGCGTATTCTGAAAAATGGCTGTAATACCCGCTTTGTGGCCGACGCGCTGGCAAAATTCCTCAAAATTCATGCCCGCGAGGTGAGCTTTGCCGGGCAGAAAGATAAACACGCCGTCACGGAACAGTGGCTCTGCGCGCGCGTTCCCGGCAATGCGATGCCTGATTTAAGCAAATTTGAGCTTGAGGGCTGTAAGGTACTGGAATATGCCCGCCACAAGCGCAAACTGCGTCTGGGGGCGCTGAAAGGCAACGCGTTTACGCTGGTGCTGCGCGAAGTGACTGACCGAGAAGACGTTGAAAAACGCCTGAACGCCATCAGCGACCGCGGCGTACCGAACTACTTTGGCGCGCAGCGCTTTGGCATCGGCGGCAGCAACCTGCAGGGCGCGCTGCGCTGGGCGCAAAGCGATGCGCCGGTACGTGACAGGAATAAACGCAGTTTTTGGTTGTCGGCGGCCCGCAGCGCGTTGTTTAATCAGATTGTGAGCGAAAGGCTGAAAAAACCGGACGCGAATCAAGTTGTTGTTGGCGATGCGCTACAATTAGCGGGACGCGGAAGCTGGTTTGTGGCAATGGCCGAAGAGATGGCTGATGTGCAGTCGCGCGTGGACGCAAAAGCGCTGATGATTACCGCCGCGTTGCCCGGTACGGGTGACTGGGGAACACAGGGCGACGCGCTGGCCGCCGAGCAGTCAGCCGTAGCGGATGCGCCAGAATTGCAATCCTTGCTGGTGCGGGAAAAAGTTGAAGCGGCACGCCGCGCGATGCTGCTCTATCCGCAGCAGTTAAGCTGGAACTGGTGGGATGACGTAACCGTCGAGTTACGCTTCTGGCTACCGGCAGGTAGCTTTGCCACCAGTGTTGTCAGGGAACTAATCAACACCTCGGGTGATTATGCGAATATTGCTGAGTAACGATGACGGGATCCACGCGCCAGGCATTCAGACCCTGGCGAAACATCTCCGCGAATTTGCGGATGTGCAGGTCGTGGCGCCCGATCGTAACCGCAGTGGAGCGTCTAACTCTCTGACGCTGGAGTCGTCGCTTCGCACCTTTACCTTTGAAAATGGCGATATTGCCGTGCAGATGGGCACGCCAACCGACTGTGTTTTTCTGGGCGTGAACGCGCTGATGCGGCCGCGTCCGGATATCGTTGTTTCCGGCATTAACGCCGGTCCTAACCTCGGCGATGACGTGATTTACTCCGGCACCGTGGCGGCCGCAATGGAAGGGCGCCATCTGGGATTCCCGGCGCTGGCGGTCTCGTTGAACGGCCATACGCACTACGATACCGCCGCCGCGGTGACCTGTTCGATCCTGCGGGCGCTCGGCCGCGAGCCGTTGCGTACCGGGCGCATCCTCAACATCAACGTGCCGGATCTTCCCCTCGACGAAATTAAAGGCATTCGCGTCACCCGTTGCGGGAGTCGACACCCTGCCGATCAGGTCATCCCGCAGCAGGATCCTCGCGGCAACACGCTTTACTGGATTGGCCCTCCCGGCGACAAGTGCGATGCGGGTCCGGATACCGACTTTGCCGCCGTGGATGAAGGCTATGTTTCGGTTACTCCGCTGCACGTAGATTTAACCGCGTATAGCGCGCATGATGTGGTGTCGGGCTGGCTGGATCGCGCAGGAGTGAACGCGCAATGGTAAACAAACGTGTACAAACTCTTCTGGAACAACTCCGCGCGCAGGGGATCAGCGACGAGCACGTGCTCGAAGCGCTCGCCCTGGTTCCGCGTGAAAAATTTGTAGACGAGGCGTTTGAACACAAAGCGTGGGAAAACGTGGCGCTGCCCATCGGACAGGGCCAGACGATTTCGCAGCCTTACATGGTGGCGCGCATGACGGAGCTGCTGGAGCTGACGCCCGAATCACGCGTGCTGGAGATTGGCACCGGGTCGGGGTATCAAACCGCGATTCTGGCGCATCTGGTTCATCATGTATGCTCCGTTGAGCGGATTAAAGGTTTGCAGTGGCAGGCGCGTCGTCGCCTGAAACAACTTGATTTACACAATGTTTCGACACGACACGGTGATGGATGGCAGGGTTGGAAGGCGCGCGCGCCGTTTGACGCGATCATCGTGACGGCGGCCCCGCCTGAAATTCCTGCGGCCCTGTTGTCGCAGCTGGATGAGGGGGGAATTCTTGTTCTGCCCGTCGGGGACGAGCAGCAGCTTTTGAAGCGCGTTCGTCGGCGCGGCGGCGAGTTTATTATCGACACCGTGGAAGCCGTGCGCTTTGTGCCTCTGGTAAAGGGGGAGTTGGCCTGAGACTCGGAATTATCCAGGGTTATTAAGGCAAATTCAGCGTATGGTGTGGCGCGAAAGATTCGTGTCATCACGGTAAATTTTAAGTCACTGGTAGTTAACACATTCCTGGGGGATAAATGAGCGCGGGAAGCCCTAAATTCACCATCAGCCGTGTTGCGGCATTATCACTGGTTTCGCTCTGGCTGGCAGGCTGTACAAGTTCTAACAACGCGCCTGCGCCCGTCAGTTCTGTCGGCGGAAACAGCGGCTCGGGTAACACGTCCAGCGGAATGTTGATCACTCCTCCGCCTAAAATGGGCACCTCTACGGCGCAACAAAATCCGCCAATCCAGCCGGTTCAGCGTCCAATGACGCAGCCGACACAGATTCAGCCAGTGGAACAGCCTGTTCAGACCCAAAATGGCCGCATAGTCTATAACCGCCAGTATGGGAACATTCCGAAAGGCAGCTATACCGGTGGCAGCACCTATACCGTGAAACGCGGCGATACGCTGTTCTACATTGCGTGGATCACCGGGAACGATTTCCGTGACCTCGCGCAGCGCAATAACGTCCAGGCCCCGTATGGTCTGGAAGTGGGGCAAACGCTCCAGGTTGGCAACGCGACGGGCACGCCGCTTACGCCTGGCAACACCGTTTCAGCGGCCGATGTGACGGCTCAAAATAACAGCGTTAAGCCTGCACAAAAATCCACCACGGTGGTTGCTTCACAACCTGTAATTACGTATTCTGAGGATTCAGGTGATCAGACTGCTAACAAAATGTTGCCGAATAATAAAGGGACTGCGACTGTTGTCACAGCACCGGTGACGGCACCTGTGGTTAGCTCTACTGTACCGACTGCCAGCAGTATGACCTCCAGTTCGCCTATCTCTACATGGCGCTGGCCAACTGACGGCAAGGTTATTGAGAACTTCTCTTCCTCCGAGGGGGGAAATAAAGGGATCGATATCGCAGGGAGTAAAGGACAGGCTATCATCGCGACCGCTGACGGACGCGTTGTGTATGCCGGTAACGCTCTGCGCGGTTACGGTAATCTTATTATCATCAAACATAACGATGATTACCTGAGTGCCTACGCCCATAACGACACAATGCTGGTCCGGGAACAACAAGAAGTTAAGGCGGGGCAAAAAATCGCTACTATGGGTAGCACCGGAACCAGTTCTACACGCTTGCATTTTGAAATTCGTTACAAGGGGAAATCCGTAAACCCGCTGCAGTATTTGCCGCAGCGATAATTTGACGGGGCATGCCAGCCAGGGTGTCTCGTTCAGGGATCACGGGTAGGAGCCACCTTATGAGTCAGAATACGCTGAAAGTTCATGATTTAAATGAAGACGCGGAATTTGATGAGAACGGAGTAGAGGCTTTTGACGAAAAAGCCTTAGTAGAAGAGGAACCCAGTGATAACGATTTGGCTGAAGAAGAGCTGTTATCGCAGGGTGCCACACAGCGTGTACTGGACGCGACTCAGCTTTACCTTGGGGAGATTGGTTACTCCCCACTGCTAACGGCCGAAGAAGAAGTCTATTTCGCACGTCGTGCTTTGCGTGGTGATGTAGCCTCGCGTCGTCGCATGATTGAAAGTAACCTGCGACTGGTCGTGAAAATTGCCCGCCGTTACGGCAATCGTGGTCTGGCTCTGCTGGATCTGATTGAAGAGGGCAACTTAGGTCTCATCCGCGCAGTTGAGAAGTTTGACCCGGAACGCGGGTTCCGTTTCTCAACCTACGCGACCTGGTGGATTCGTCAGACCATCGAACGGGCTATTATGAACCAGACCCGTACGATCCGCCTGCCGATTCACATCGTCAAAGAGTTGAACGTTTATCTGCGCACCGCGCGCGAGTTGTCCCATAAACTGGACCACGAGCCAAGCGCAGAAGAGATTGCCGAGCAACTCGATAAACCGGTTGATGACGTTAGCCGTATGCTGCGTCTCAACGAGCGCATTACCTCCGTTGACACCCCGCTGGGTGGCGACTCCGAAAAAGCGCTGCTGGACATCCTGGCCGATGAAAAAGACAACGGTCCGGAAGATACCACGCAGGACGATGACATGAAGCAGAGCATCGTCAAATGGCTGTTCGAACTGAACGCCAAACAGCGTGAAGTGCTGGCACGTCGTTTCGGTTTACTGGGGTATGAAGCTGCGACACTGGAAGACGTCGGCCGCGAAATTGGCCTGACTCGTGAACGTGTTCGTCAGATTCAGGTTGAAGGTCTGCGCCGCCTGCGTGAAATCCTGCAGGGGCAAGGTCTGAATATCGAAGCGCTGTTCCGCGAATAAGCAACCTTTCGTCAAAAAAGGCCCGTCGTGAGACGGGCCTTTTTCTTTTGCGCTACGGCTTAGCCGTTTCGTGCAGCAGACGCCACACTATCCGATCGCCTTCCTGATTGAGCACCGCGGTTGACCAGCGCACGTTGACGGGCAGGTCCGGCCGGGTTTGCGTCTCCCGGTAGTGGAGCACCGCGCCACGATCCCAGCGCTGGATCGTGGATAATTCGTCAATGACGATCTTCAGTCCTGGACGGCTTCCGCGCTGATTTTCCAGAAAACTGGCAAGACCGATATAGTCGATCTGAACGCCGCCCGGTGGGATCATCATAAAATCCGGGCTGAAGCGGGCGAGCAGGGCGTCGGAATCACCTTCACCTTTGCCTAACCAGTCTTCAAGCGCAATGTGGAGGTCGATAATGTCGTGTTCGAAAGGCGTCATGAATTCTCCTGTCGCAGCTGGGTGAGCACCTGCGTATTGTTAAGACGAAAAATGTACGGTACAGGCAGCAGGGTCATGCCTGCGGCAAAAATAAACATCCCGTGCCAGGCGGCGAGCGGTGTCAGCCAGGCCTGCGCCAGGCTCAGGGCCTGCGCCAGCAGCAGGGCTCCGGCAAAAAAGCTCAGCTGACGATTAAGATTCCACAGCGCGCTGGCATCCGGCATCTCTTCCCGGCGCGTCGTCAGAAAAGCGCTGCTCTGAGCCGTACTGCTGCACAGGCTTCCCCCCGCGCCCATCAGGGTAAACGCAACGGCAGGCAGCAGCGTAGCCGAACTGACGTTAATCAAAAGCAGGATACCCGTCGCCTGCAGCAGGCAGCCGATGACGATCAGCGGTCGGGGGCCGATACGGTTAAAATAGCGTCCCGTTGCCGTGATGGCGATAAACGATGCCACGGACCACGGCAGCATGAGCATCCCCGTTGCGGCTGGGCTCATGTTCGCCACTTGCTGAAGATAAAACATGCCCGTGACGTTCACCCCAATAAACATGCCGGGTACGCAGATATAGACAAGCATGGAAAAACGCAAAAGCGGGTCCGCGAGTAACGGCAGGTTTAGCAGTCTGGCCGCTTTCATCGCGGGCATTTCGTGTTTAAGCCACAGGCAGGCCAAAACAAAGGTCACGACAGCGACCGGTAGCGTGGCGAAAAATATCCATCGCCAGCTTAGCGTCTGCACCAGCAGGCCTCCGATAGCAGGGGAGCAGGCCGGGGCAAGCAATGCCACCAGCATCACCGCCGAGGAGAGTCGGGCACGCTCGTGAGGCTTAAACTGTTGCCAGGTCAGCGCCTGTCCGACGGGGATCAGTAAACCTCCACCCACGCCCTGGAGTACTCGCCAGGCGATCAGACTTTCAAGCGTTGCAGACAGGCCCGGCGCTGCGGAGGCTGCGCTGAACAGAAAAAGCGAGAGCAGGATGACGCGCTTTGGTCCGATGCGGCGCGTGAGCACGCTGCTGAACGGGATCACCAGCGTCAGGCCGGCAATGTACCCGTTACTGACCCAGGCAAGGGCTGAAGGCGTGGTGTTAAAGGCGTGAGCCATTGCCGGGAAGGCGACGCTGGCAATAAACATATTGATCAAATCAAGAAAAAAGCCCAGCAGATAAACAACGGCGACTTTGCTGCGATACGTCATGGTGGATCCTCCGGTGAGGTGGCGTATCGTATCGATCCGGGAAGCACGGATAAACCTGACAAAGCGCGATATACTGTCAAAAAAGTTTTGACAGTAAAGGGCGTGATGATGATTAATCTGCAGCGGGCTCAGATGTTTGTCGCGGTGGCCGACACCGGCAGTTTCACTGCTGCAGCCGAGGCAATGGGGCTGACAAAAGCCGTGGTCAGCTTCAATATTCGCCAGCTTGAAGATGAGCTGGGCGTTACGCTGCTGCTGCGCTCCACCCGCCGCCTGACGTTAACCGAGGCGGGCGCGCTCTTTCATCAGCGCAGCGTGGCGCTTCTGAAGGATGCGGAACGGCTGCAGGATGATGTCCGCGCGAATCATGCGGGGCTCACTGGCGAACTGCGGATCACGACTACGCCCGAGTATGGCTCACAGGTGGTGGTGCCGCTGCTGGCCAGGTTTAGCCAGCAGCACCCGGATCTTCGCGTGCGGCACGTTTCGTCGTCCCTGCACGCTGACCTTATATCGGAGCGCTTTGACGTAGCCATCCGTCTGGGAACGCTTGCCGATTCGCGCAACCACGCCGCGCTGATTGCGCACTTCTCCATTCTCCCCGTCGCGGCGCCCGGGTGGCTCGTTAACCATCCGATCGAAACGCTTGCGCACCTTGCCAACGCCGACTGGATTATTCACGAGCGTCTGGCCTCGCCGCTGCGCTGGCAGGTGAAGGATTCCAGCGGTGCGCCTGAAACGCTGGAGATAAAAAAAGCGCCGCGTCTGTTTGTCGACAGCGCTCAGGCCCTTATGGCCTTTGCACTTGCTGGCGGAGGTGTGGCGTTACTGCCGGAATGGCTGGCGCGCGATGCGCTTGATGCGGGAAAACTGGTCCCGGTTTTACCGGAATATACCTTTGCGCAGCAGGGCATCTATGCGGTTTATCCCGATGCCCGCCACGTGTCAGCGAAAGTGCGCACCTTTATCGATTTTATGCGCGCCAGCGTGAATTAATCGTGCATCATCTTTTTGATGAGCGCGGAGAACTGCTCCCGCTCGGCCTTGTTAAGACGTCCTAAAAACGCCTCATCCACCTCGTTGCCAACCGGTTTACAGCCAGCAAGCAGGGCTTCACCTTCTGGCGTCAGGAAGACAAACCGGCGGCGCTTATCGGCCGGATCGTGCTCGCGTTTGACCAGCCCGCGCGCCTCCATGCGGCTGAGCATCTCCGCCAGGGTCGCTTTCGTGCTGACCGCCACTTCGGTTAACGCCACCTGTTCAATACCCGGATGCTCGGCAATAGAGCGCATCACCGCATACTGTGGCTTGGTCAGTTCCGGTAAGGCATGTTGCCACTGCGCGGTATGCTGTTGAAAAAGCTGACGTAACAGGTGGAACGCCTCTTGTCTTAGTTCCATGAACTCTCCGACGGAAAAAATCTCTCCCCTATGATAGCCGCTATTGCTCTCAATTTTAACGCGGCATCTTTTAGCCATTCGTGTGATCGTATGCGAACGATCTTGCCAGGAAAACGATCCTGGAGTAGCTTATTTATAATGTTCGTGTACGAACAAATAATTGAGGTGATGAATGAGATTGATAGTAGGAATGACGGGGGCAACGGGCGCACCGCTGGGCGTGGCGCTGCTGCAGGCGCTGCGGGAAATGCCGGAGGTGGAGACGCATCTGGTGATGTCTAAGTGGGCAAAAACCACCATCGAGCTGGAAACGCCCTACACCGCGCAGGACGTTGCTGCTTTGGCTGACGTTGTCCACAGTCCGGCTGACCAGGCCGCCACCATCTCCTCTGGCTCGTTTCGCACCGACGGCATGATCGTCATTCCCTGCAGCATGAAAACGCTGGCGGGTATCCGCGCGGGCTACGCCGAAGGGCTGGTGGGACGTGCGGCGGACGTGGTGCTGAAAGAGGGGCGCAAGCTGGTATTGGTTCCTCGTGAAACGCCGCTCAGCACCATTCATCTTGAGAACATGCTTGCTCTTTCCCGCATGGGCGTGGCGATGGTGCCGCCCATGCCTGCGTATTACAACCACCCGCAAACCGCCGATGACATTACCCAGCACATCGTGACCCGCGTGCTCGACCAGTTCGGTCTGGAGCATAAAAAGGCGCGCCGCTGGAACGGGCTGCGGGAGGCGAAACATTTTGCACAGGAGAATAAAGATGGCATTTGATGATTTGAGAAGCTTCCTGCAGGCGCTCGATGAGCAAGGGCAACTGCTGAAAATTGAGGAAGAGGTTAACGCCGAGCCCGATCTGGCGGCGGCAGCCAACGCGACCGGCCGCATTGGCGACGGCGCGCCTGCGCTGTGGTTCGACAACATTCGTGGCTTTACCGATGCCCGCGTGGTGATGAACACCATCGGCTCTTGGCAGAACCACGCCATTTCGATGGGGCTGCCTGCGAACACTCCGGTAAAAAAACAGATCGACGAATTTATCCGCCGCTGGGATAAATTTCCCGTCACACCGGAGCGCCGCGCCAACCCGGCCTGGGCGCAGAATACGGTGGACGGGGAGGACATTAACCTGTTCGATATCCTGCCGCTGTTTCGCCTGAACGACGGTGACGGCGGTTTTTATCTCGATAAAGCGTGCGTTGTCTCGCGCGATCCGCTCGACCCGGACAACTTCGGCAAGCAGAACGTCGGGATCTACCGTATGGAAGTGAAGGGCAAGCGCAAGCTCGGCCTCCAGCCGGTTCCGATGCACGATATCGCCCTGCATCTGCACAAAGCGGAAGAGCGTGGTGAAGACCTGCCGATTGCGATTACGCTGGGCAACGACCCGATCATCACCCTGATGGGCGCCACGCCGCTGAAATACGATCAGTCCGAGTATGAAATGGCTGGCGCGCTGCGTGAAAGCCCGTACCCGATTGCCACAGCGCCGTTGACCGGCTTCGATGTGCCATGGGGTTCTGAAGTGATCCTGGAAGGGGTGATTGAAGGCCGCAAGCGTGAAATCGAGGGGCCGTTTGGCGAGTTTACCGGACACTATTCCGGTGGTCGTAACATGACGATTGTCCGTATCGACAAAGTCTCTTACCGCACCAGGCCGATTTTCGAATCCCTTTATCTCGGCATGCCCTGGACCGAGATTGACTACCTGATGGGACCGGCTACCTGCGTCCCGCTCTACCAGCAGCTTAAAGCGGAGTTTCCGGAAGTGCAGGCGGTGAACGCGATGTACACCCACGGTCTGCTGGCGATTATCTCCACTAAAAAACGCTACGGCGGTTTTGCCCGCGCGGTCGGTTTACGCGCCATGACCACGCCGCACGGCCTCGGCTACGTGAAGATGGTAATTATGGTGGATGAGGATGTCGATCCGTTCAACCTTCCGCAGGTGATGTGGGCGCTGTCGTCGAAAGTGAACCCGGCAGGCGATCTGGTGCAACTGCCGAACATGTCGGTCCTTGAACTCGATCCCGGTTCCAGCCCGGCGGGCATTACCGACAAACTGATTATCGATGCCACCACGCCTGTCGCGCCGGACACCCGGGGCCACTACAGCCAGCCGGTACAGGATCTGCCTGAAACCAAAGCCTGGGCTGAAAAACTGACCGCGATGCTGGCAGCACGTCAATAAGGAGGAAAAGATGATTTGTCCACGTTGTGCCGATGAGCATATTGAAGTGATGGCGACGTCGCCGGTAAAAGGGGTCTGGACCGTTTATCAGTGCCAGCATTGTTTGTATACCTGGCGCGATACCGAACCGCTGCGCCGCACCAGCCGCGAGCACTATCCGGAAGCGTTCCGCATGACGCAGAAGGATATTGATGAGGCGCCGCAGGTGCCGACAATCCCGCCGCTGCTGTAAAAAAAAGCCCGATGGCGCTACGCTTACCGGGCGATAATATTGTGCGGTCTTTTGCCCGGTGGCGCTGCGCTTACCGGGCCTACGGTTTTGTAGGTCGGGTAAGACGAAGCCGCCACCCGACAAAACAGACCGCAGAAAACTAAACCAGACTCTTCAACCTGTAAATCCACTCCAGCGCCTGACGCGGCGTCAGTGAATCCGGGTCGAGGTTCTCCAGCGCTTCCACCGCAGGCGACGTCTCTTCTGCAGGCATCAGCAGCGACATCTGGGTGCCATCAATCTGCGTCGCCGCCGCATTCGGTGACAGGCTTTCCAGTTCACGCAGTTTCTGACGCGCGCGCTTGATCACGTCCTTCGGTACGCCTGCCAGCGCCGCGACGGCCAGGCCATAGCTCTTGCTCGCCGCGCCATCCTGCACCGTATGCATGAAGGCAATGGTATCGCCGTGCTCCAGCGCATCCAGATGAACGTTCGCAACACCTTCCATTTTCTCCGGCAGCTGCGTGAGTTCGAAATAATGGGTGGCAAAAAGCGTCATGGCCTTGATTTTATTCGCAAGGCTTTCCGCACAGGCCCATGCCAGGGACAGACCATCATAGGTTGACGTTCCGCGTCCGACTTCGTCCATCAGCACCAGGCTGTGCTCCGTCGCGTTATGCAGAATGTTTGCCGTTTCGGTCATCTCGACCATGAAGGTTGAGCGTCCGCTCGCCAGATCGTCCGCAGCCCCGACGCGGGTAAAGATGCGGTCGATGGGGCCAATCTCCACGTTTTGCGCCGGGACGTAGCTGCCAATATACGCGAGCAGCGCAATAAGCGCCGTCTGACGCATATAGGTACTCTTACCGCCCATGTTCGGACCGGTAATGATCAACATTCTTCTCTGCGGTGACAGGCTCAGCGGGTTGGCGATGAACGGTTCGTTGAGCACCTGCTCTACCACAGGGTGACGGCCTTCAGTGATGCGAATGCCGGGCTTATCGGTAAAGGTCGGGCAGGTGTAGTTCAGCGTTTCAGCGCGTTCTGCCAGATTGACCAGCACGTCCAGCTCCGCCAGCGCGCTGGCGCTCTGCTGCAGGTCGCCCAGGTGCGGCATCAGCATGTCGAATAGCTCGTCATAAAGCTGTTTTTCCAGCGCCAGCGCCTTGCCTTTCGAGGTGAGGACTTTGTCTTCGTACTCTTTCAGTTCAGGAATGATGTAGCGTTCGGCGTTTTTCAACGTCTGGCGACGCACGTAGTGAATCGGCGCCAGGTGGCTCTGCCCGCGGCTAATTTGAATGTAGTAACCGTGTACCGCGTTATACCCCACTTTCAGGGTGTCGAGCCCAAGACGCTCGCGCTCGCGGATTTCCAGCTTATCGAGGTAGTCCGTCGCACCATCGGCCAGCGCGCGCCATTCGTCCAGCTCCTCGTTGTAGCCCGGGGCAATCACGCCGCCATCACGCACCAGAACCGGAGGCGCATCGATAATGGCACGCTCCAGCAGTTCGCGAAGCTCGGTAAATTCGCCCATGGTTTCGCGGAGTTTCTGTACCGGCGCGCTGTCAACGTCACTCAGCTGCGCACGCAGTTCCGGCAACTGCTGGAAAGCATGACGCATCCGCGCGAGGTCGCGTGGTCGCGCTGTTCGAAGTGCCAGACGCGCAAGGATACGCTCCAGATCGCCCACCTGGCGCAGGACCGGCTGCAGCTCGGTATAGCGATCCTGCAGCGCGGCAATCGTCTGCTGACGGCAAACCAGCGTCTCGGTATTGCGGATCGGCATATGCAGCCAGCGTTTCAGCATGCGGCTGCCCATTGGCGTAACCGTACTGTCGAGGACCGACGCGAGCGTATTTTCTACGCCACCCGCCAGGTTCTGCGTGATCTCCAGGTTACGGCGCGTGGCGGCATCCATGATGATGCTGTCCTGCTGGCGCTCCATGGTGATAGAGCGGATATGCGGCAGGGCGGTGCGCTGGGTATCTTTCACGTACTGCAGGAGGCAACCTGCCGCACACAGCCCGCGCGGGGCATTTTCAACGCCAAAGCCAATCAGATCGCGGGTGCCAAACTGCAGATTCAGCTGCTGGCGCGAGGTATCAATTTCGAATTCCCACAGCGGACGACGGCGCAACCCGCGACGACCTTCAATCAGCGACATTTCGGCGAAATCTTCGGCATAGAGCAATTCTGCAGGGTTGGTGCGCTGCAGTTCGGCAGCCATCGTTTCACGGTCAGCCGGTTCACTCAGACGAAAACGTCCGGAGCTGATATCCAGCGTCGCGTAGCCAAACCCTTTACCGTCCTGCCACAGCGCTGCCAGAAGGTTATCCTGGCGCTCCTGTAACAGGGCTTCATCACTGATGGTGCCAGGCGTGACGATGCGCACGACTTTGCGTTCCACCGGGCCTTTTGAGGTCGCCGGATCGCCGATCTGTTCGCAGATGGCAACGGACTCGCCCTGATTCACCAGCTTCGCCAGGTAGTTTTCTACCGCGTGGTGCGGGATACCTGCCATAGGAATGGGCTCGCCTGCCGATGCGCCACGTTTGGTTAGCGAGATGTCGAGCAGCTGCGATGCACGCTTAGCATCGTCATAAAACAGCTCGTAAAAATCGCCCATACGGTAAAACAGCAGGATTTCCGGATGCTGTGCTTTCAGCTTCAGATACTGCTGCATCATCGGCGTATGTGCGTCGAAATTATCGATTGTGCTCATGGAGTTATGATGTCCATTTCTTTGAAAATAAACCGTTTTGATGGGCTCAATGGCCGTTTGTTCCTTCTATTGTCGCATGAAAAAAAGGTCCGGCGCAGAAAAATGTCGTGGCTTTACGAGGCATCTTCCGACATTAATTCGATGACAATTTTTCCATGCTCCACGCCCACCCTGACTCGGGAATGGGTTGTAAATCCCGCTTTTTCAAGCCAGTCACCTTTTAAGCTCAGCGCCGCATGCACGCTGTAGCGCTTCGGTATCTTGGTATTGCGGTCTTCATGGCGCTTTCTAAAATATCCCACTTTTAAATGGCGATAGGGTTTGCCGATCGCGAGCTCTTGCATAGGGTCTCCAGACAACACGGACAAAGGTCATTTCTGATGCCTGTATAAAATACCAGTGATTGCTAGCCGGTGCAGGGCTAAAACTGGAATCAGGCTTCAGGAAACGAAATGCAACCGCTGAAATCCAGTGTTGAAAGGTGTATTATTGATGCACTTTATTATTCGGTAATCCGCTATGTCCGGTAAACGCATCTCACGAGAAAAAGAGACCATCGCGAAAATGATCGCGCTGTATGAAAAGCATTGCCCGCAGGCATCTCAGGAGGAAGGGCACTATCAGGCGCTCAATGCGTATGCCGATAAGCGCCTGGATAAATGCGTTTTCGGTGAGGAAAAGCCTGCCTGCAAGCAGTGCCCCGTACACTGCTACCAGCCTGCCAGACGTGAGGAGATGAAGCAGCTTATGCGCTGGGCAGGCCCGCGTATGTTATGGCGTCATCCCATCCTGACCGTTCGCCATCTGATGGATGACCGTCGTCCAGTGCCGGAACTGCCGGAAAAGTATCGTCCGAAAAAGTGACCGGTTCAGCTTCTGAGCGGGCGGCAAATCACGTTAAGGGCCAGCGCGCTGCAGAGCGGGAAGAGGGCCAGCAGCAGCCAGGGGAGCATCGCCTGCGTTGAGGGCACCAGCGCGCGATCCAGCAGGCTGCCAAACAGCAAATTGCCGGCCAGTACCGCAATGCCTCCGGCGGTGGCGAGTGCGCCGTAGTGCGCCCCCAGCGTGGACTCCTCGGCAAACCGGGGAATCAGGTCCTTAGCCGAGGGTACCAGCAGCATCTGTCCCAGCGTCAACAGCGTCACGAAACAGACCGACGGCAGCAGGCGCAGCCAGCCCTCTGGCGGTTCTGTCGCCGCAAACATCGCCACGCTCGCAAAGGCGGCGGAGAGCAGCAAAAAGCCCACCGGCAGAATTCTCACCGCCCCCACGCGTCGGGCGAAGCGGGCCAGCGGAAGCTGCAAAGTGATGATCAGCACCGAGGCCAGCATAAACAGCGGGCCAAGATCTTTCTCGTTACCACCGGAGCGCTGGAGCTCTACCGGCAGCGCCAGATAGAGCTGGTTATAGCTTAACAGCCACGAGCTGTAGGCAATGATAAAGGCGACAAAGCGCGGCTGGCGGAACGTCGTCCACCAGGGCTGTATGTTTAGGGTCTGTGAAAGGCGGGGGGAAGCCGGAAGACAGAAGTGCAGCACCAGTAAGGCAATAATGAAAACCCCTGCACCCGCCAGCGCCACCTGGCGGAAGCCAAGCCCCGTCAGCAGGGCACCGGCAACCGGGCCCAGCACCGCACCGAGTTCACCGCAGACGGCAAAGAGGGCAAACCACTCCGCCCGGCTACGCTTGCCTCTCGCCTCGCTTTGCGTGCCTGCTTTTGCCAGCAGTGCCTCAATCGAGGGGGAGAACAATGCGCCGCCAATACCGGTCAGGCACGCCCCAAGAATGATGGGCCAGAGTGCGTGCCCGAACGCCAGCAGCAGATAGCCCGCGACGCGAATAATGCACCCGCTCAGGATAACGATTTTCGCGCCAAACCGGTCCGAGAGCGCGCCGCCGACGATAAACATCCCCTGCTGAGAGAACGTGCGCAGGCCGAGGATCAGCCCGATCAGCCCGCCGGAGAGCAGCATATCGTCGCGCAGGAATATCGCCAGGAAGGGGACAACGGCGTAAAAGCCGATGTTAAAAACAAACTGGCTACCCAGTAAAACGGGCGGCCAGAGCGTGGTGGCAGGGCGAAGGGGCATCGTTGGTCACTCGCCCCTAAACGATAAAGTGAATGTGTTTTTTGCCATGGAACGGCGAGATCTCGATTTTGGTTTTGACCCGGAAGACGTCCCAGAGCAACGACTCGGACAGGATGTCCTGCGGTGTCCCCGTCGCCACAATTTGGCCTTTCTGCATCACAATCAGCGAGTCGCAGAACATCGAGGCGTGGTTGAGATCGTGGATAGCGACAATGCTGGTGACCGGTAATTCGCTGATCAACTGCATCAGCTGCATCTGATGATGAATGTCCAGGTGGTTTGTTGGTTCATCCAGCAGGATTTCCGTCGGGGTCTGGGCCAGCGCGCGGGCAATGTGGACGCGCTGGCGCTCACCGCCGGAGAGGCTCAGCCACCCCTGGTTGCTTTTATCCAGCATATCCACGCGCTGCAGAGCGGCGGTGACGGTTTCGTCATCGTGCGTGCTCCAGTTGGAAAAGGCGGAGTGGTGCGGAATCCGCCCGAGTTTGACCACGTCGCGCACGCGCATGTTGGCGTCAGTCATGCCGTGCTGCTCCACGAAGGCGACCCGGCGGGCCAGCTGCTTTTTGGCAATACGAGAGATGTCCTGGCCGTCCAGCGTCACACAGCCCGCATCCGGGCGACGCAGCCCCGCGAGGATACGTAAAAGAGACGATTTACCGCAGCCGTTAGGGCCAAGCAGTCCTACCGTTTCGCCCCGGGAAACCTTCAGCGACACGTCATTAACGATGACTTTTTTGCCGACCTTCCAGGTAATATTTTCAGCGCAGATGCTCATCACTTATTCCTTGAGCGGTAGATAATCACGGCAAAGAACGGAACGCCAACCAGCGCGGTGACCACGCCGACGGGCAGGCTTTGCGGCGCAATCAGCATGCGCGAGGCGATATCGGCCAGCACCATCAGGATTGCGCCTGCCAGCGCGCTGGCAATCAGCAGCGTGCGGTGCAGCGGCCCGAACAGGAAACGCATGACGTGCGGCACCACCAGCCCGACAAAGCCGATTGAGCCCGCCATGCTGACGATGGTCGCGGTAATCAGCGCGGTAGTGGTAAAAAGTGCCAGGCGCACCCAGGGGACAGCAATGCCCAACGATGCCGCGGCGTCATCACCGAACGTAAAGGCATCCAGCGCCCGGGAATAGTAGAGGCAAATGGCTAACCCAATCAGCACCACGACCAGTGCCAGCTGGAATTCAGGCCAGCGTACGCCGCTGAAGCTGCCCAGCAGCCAGAACATTACGTCGCGCGCCTGCTGGGCACTGGCGGAGGTGCTAATGGTGTAGGCGGTAATAGCGTTAAAAAGCTGCGAGGCGGCGACGCCTGCCAGAATCGTACGTTCATTCCCGCCGCGCGCCCCGTTCGTCAGAAACGCGACAAACGCAAACGCGGCGAACGCCCCGGCAAAGGCCCCGGCAGAGAGCGACACCGCACCGGTGCCGATCCCCAATACGACGACAGAGACCGCCCCGGTCGATGCGCCCGCGGATACGCCGAGCACGTAGGGTTCCGCCAGCGCGTTCTTCAGCAGGCTCTGCAATACGGCCCCGCAGATGGCCAGCCCCGCGCCGCAGCAGGCCGCCACCAGCGCGCGGCTCAGGCGAAAGTCCCAGATCACGCTCTCATAGATGCGAGTGAGTGGAACCTCGGTGAGCCCCATTTTATTGCTGATGGCGTAAAACACGTTATCCAGCGGGATGGACAACTCGCCGACGCTGACGCTCAGCGCGATCGCCAGAAATAACAGGACCAGAGCGAGCAAACCCGAGGTCGTCAGAACCAGGCTCTGCCGGGCCTGAAGAACGGCGGTTGTCATCAGTTCAGCCCCAGCTTTCTGAGCTGTTCGCCGACCTGCTCAGCCCCGTAAATCGTGCGGATCGTCGGGTTCATCGCCTGGCCGTCCATCACCACGATATGGCCTTTTTTCACCGCGTCCAACTGGCTGACCGCCGGATCGCTCTTCAGGAATTTGATTTTTTCTTCCGCGTTATCCAGCGCCCAGCGGTTGCGGTCAAGGCTGGACACCACGATGACATCCGGATTGGCGGCAATAATGCTTTCCCAACCCACGGTTGGCCATTCGGTCTCGGACGTAATGGCGTTATGGCCGCCCATCAGGCTGGCGATAAACCCGGAGGGACTATTTTTACCGCCGACGTAGGCGTCCGCAGAAGGGGATGAACTGGAGAACCAGAAGACAAACGAAAGGTCTTTTTTATTCTTGCCGAATTCCTGGCGCAGGTCAGCCTCACGTTTTTTGAAATCGGCAATCACGGCCTGACCGCGGTCTTCAACGTTAAAGATTTTGGCGAAATCCTCAATCTCTTTGTAGAGATACGTCATATCCCAAAGCTTCTGGCGGCTGCCGTACATATCGCCGGTGGCTTTTTTGGTCGCACACATGCCCGGTGACACGTAGCTGTTCACGCCCAGAGTCATCAGATCGTCGCGTTTTGCGACCTTGCTTTCCGGCCCCAGCAGCAGCGGTGACTGCGCGGGGACAAAGTCGGGATCTTGCGCAAGCACGGATTCAAGGGTAGGGATTTCGACCGTCAGGGTTTTGATTTTTGCGTTCTGTTCCGCCAGCTGCGGCAGCACTTTCGTCGGCCAGAAGGCGCTGGCCTTCACCTTATCTTCCAGCCCCAGCAGGAGCAGAATTTCGACGGTATTCTGACCCAGAGCCACGACGCGTTCCGGCGCTTTGGTGAATGTCTCTTTATAGCCACAGTTTTCAATGGTCAGAGGATATGTGGTTGCCAGAGCAGAACTGACCGACGCAACCGCCAGGCCTAACGCGCAGATGACCTTCTTCATGAAACGCTACCCTTGATTAATATTATTATTGATGCAAATGAAACTCATTATTAAGGCGGAATTTTATACAGAGGAAACGATTTTGTGTCAATGAGGGACAATTGCGCAGGGTAACGAAAGGCGGTGCCAGAAAAACACCGCCGGATTGGGGGCTTAAACCAGGCTCTCTTTATCAATACCGAGACGCTTCATGCGTGACAGCAGGGTGGTGCGTTTTAACCCCAGACGCTGGGCGGCACCTTTTGGCCCGGCGACCACGCCGTTGGTCTCTTTCAGCACGCGCATAATGAGCTGATATTCATCTTCTCCCTCTTTCGCTGTCTCGGCGGCGGGCGCGGTTACGTCAGGAAGCGTAACTTCAGGCAGGGAGAGTTGCAGCACGTTTCCGCGCGTCAGCAGCACCGCGCGTTCGATGACGTTTTCCAGCTCGCGCACGTTGCCGGGCCATTCCATCGATGAAAGGGTACGCAACGTCTCGGCAGGAATACTGTCGATGTTTCGCCCCATACGGCGCGCGATCTTCGCGGTAAAGGCTTTAACCAGCAGGGGGATATCTTCCGGGCGCTCGCGCAGCGGCGGCAGGAAGATCGGGAAGACGTTCAGGCGATAGTAAAGGTCGCTGCGAAACTCGCGGTCGGCGACCATTTTTTTCAGGTCCCGGTTGGTGGCCGCAATCAGCCGCACGTCGGTCTGGATAAGTTTGTTGCTGCCAAGGCGCTCAAACTCCTGCTCCTGCAGGACGCGCAGCAGTTTCGGCTGTAGCTCCAGCGGCATATCGCCCACTTCGTCGAGGAACAGCGAGCTTTTGTCCGCCAGCTCAAAACGGCCCAGCCGCTGGCTGCTGGCTCCGGTGAATGCACCGCGCTCGTGGCCGAACAGATCGCTTTCCAGCAGTCCCGCAGGCATCGCGGCGCAGTTCATCTTCACCATCCGGCGGCTGTTGCGGTTGCTCAGGTTATGGATAGCGCGGGCAATCAGCTCTTTACCCGTACCGGTTTCGCCCAGAATCAGCACCGTGCTGTCGCTTTGCGCCACCATCTCAACCTGCTTAAGCACGCTGTACATGGCGTCGCTGCGCCCGATGATTTCACCAAACTCGCTGTCCACGTTGTTGAGCTGTTCGGTCAGGGCCAGGTTCTCATCCACCAGCCGCTCTTTCAGGCGATGAATTTCCTGATAGGCGAGGGCGTTATCGAGCGCGATGGAAATACGCTCGGCAATCTGGCGCAGCAGCTTCAGGTTGGCGGTGGTAAACACGCCTTCCTCGCACTGCGCCAGCTTCAGCACGCCCAGCATGGTGTTACCGGACATCAGCGGCAGCAGGCACAGGGTCTGAATTTTATTGCCCCAGGTGTTAAACAGCATCCGCTCGTACGGCGCGACCGGGTCCTGCTCGTTCAGGTTGAGCAGGAGGATCTCTTTGCTTTTGAAGACCCGCTCGGAAAGGGTGCCCGCTTCGTCCACTTCGCTCTGCTCGTGCGCCGGGTTGGCTTCATCGAGATAGTGCGTGGAGTAGATGTTCAGCTTGCCCTTGCGATGGCCGCGCAGCGCAATGCTGATGGCGTCTATTTTGAAATAGTGGTGGATCTCTTTCGAAACTTCGCTAACCAGCTCGTCCATGTCCAGGCGGGAGAGCACGGCGTTGGTGATGGCGACCAGAATGCGGAAGTTGTCGCGCTCGCGGCTCAGCAGGTCGTAATCGACGTTATTGGTGACGCGGCTTTGGATCTGCTCCGCGACGACGGCCACAATCTGGGTAAAGGTGTGCAGGCGCTCGTATTCCGCCTCGCTCCAGGGCTGGTCGGTCGTGCGGATAAACTCGCAGCCGCCAAAAATCTGGCCCTCAGCCGCCAGCGGCAGCATGCAGTAATGCCCGAAAGGCTGATAGAGGTCGCTCTCCGCCAGCTTCGGCCACGCCTGGCGGAACTCCGCAAAGTTGCAGTGCAGCACTTCAGGCCGGGAGAGTATGCGGCGCACCGGGCCATGCGCCAGATACGTTTCGTCTTCGTATTCAAACGTTTTGCCATTATCACGCGTCGAGTAGTAGCTCGCGCGCTGCGTTCCGCTATGCCAGAGCACAATCGCGGCGCTGTCCGCCAGCGCCGATTGCCTGACCAGCCGCGTCAGGGCATCGCTCAGCGCACCGAGATCGGGCTGCTGTAAAAGTGTGCGCGTGATGTCAAACAGGCCCTGCTGTCCAAGATCGCTCATCGGTGTATACGGCATATTGCTTTCCAATAGAAACTGGCAAAAAAAGAGACATTCAGTGCTGACCGCTTTTGGCGCGGTTCTAGCAAATACGGGGTAAGGGTTCCGCGTGCGGCAGGTCAAGCGTCCGCTTCACGCCATAAAGTCCGGTCAGGCGCACCCCTTTGCGCTCAACCACTTCACCAATCATCGCCGCCTCTTTTCCTGACGGATGAGCCCGCAGCTGTTCAAGAACGGCTTCCGCGGCCGAGCGTTCAACGCCAATCACCAGTTTGCCTTCGTTGGCAAAGTTGAGCGGGTCCAGCCCCAGCAGTTCGCAAAGCCCACGAACGGCGGGCTTAACGGGCAGGCTGCGCTCGGTGAGTTCAATCCCGCATCCGCAGCTTGCCGCAAACTCATGGACCACGGCGTTGACACCGCCTCGCGTGGCATCCCGCAGGGCCTTCACGCCGGGAATACCGCGCAGCGTCTGAATCAGCGGGGTGAGTACCGCGCAGTCGCTGCGCAGTTCGCCGTCCAGCCCCAGGCCCTCGCGCAGGTTCAGGATGGTCGCCCCGTGGCAGCCCAGCGTGCCGGTCACGATCAGCCCGTCGCCCACGCTGAGGCGCTGTGCGCCCCAGTGAATATCGGCGGGGATCGCGCCCATGCCGGCGGTGTTGATAAACAGCTTGTCGGCCGCGCCGCGCTGCACCACTTTGGTATCGCCGGTGACGATAGCTATCCCGGCCTCGCGTGCGGTCTGCGCCATGCTGTTGACCACTGTCGTGAGCGTCTCCATCGGCAATCCCTCTTCGAGGATAAACCCGCAGGAGAGGTAGCGCGGAACGGCACCGCTGACCGCCACGTCGTTGGCCGTGCCGCAGACGGCGAGCTTGCCGATATCGCCGCCGGGGAAGAACAGCGGGTCAATCACGTAGCTGTCGGTGGAGAAGGCCAGCCTGTCGCCCTGCGCGGTGAGGGTGGCGAGGTCAATGCGCGCCTGGTCTTCCTGTTCGGCGAGCCAGGGGTTGTTGAAGGCTTCCATAAACAGCCGGTTAATCAGCTGCTGCATCGCCTGTCCGCCGCTGCCGTGCGCCATTTCAACCGTATTCATGCTTCACTCTCCTGGTTGCGATACTGATACCACGCGGCACACGCCCCTTCGGAGGAGACCATCAGCGCGCCAAACGCCGTTTGCGGGTTACAGGTATTGCCAAATAACGGGCATTGATGCGGTTTGCATTTACCGGTGAGGACTTCGCCGCAGCGGGCCCGGGGATCGTCGCAAACCTGCTGCGGCTGCGGGCGGAAATGCGCTTCGGCATCGAACGCGCGATAGGCTGGCGTCAGGCGCACGCCGGATTCAGCAATCAGCCCCAGGCCGCGCCACTCGCTGTCGCCCTCAACGCTAAACACGTCGGCTATCGCCTGCTGCGCTCGTTCATTTCCCGCATCCGGCACCACGCGGCGGTACTGATTTTCCACGGTACTCAGGGCCGCTATTTTCTGCTCAACCAGCATGGTGACACCTTGCAGTAGATCAAGTGGTTCGAAACCAGCCACCACTAACGGACGATTGTACTGTTCAGCGATAAAATCGTAGGCGTCTGTGCCAATCACCATGCTGACGTGGCCCGGTGCCAGAAAGGCGTCAATGCCGTTTCCCGGCTCTTCCAGCAGGCTGCGCAGGGTGGGGATGAGCGTAATGTGCTGGCAGAAGAAGAAAAAATTCCCGACGCCGCGCGCTTTCGCCTGCTGCAGCGTGATGGCGGTGGCGGGCATGGTGGTTTCAAATCCCAGGCCAAAAAACACCACCCTGCGCGCGGGGTTGTCCTCCGCCAGCGTCAGGGCATCCATCGGCGAATAGACGATCCGGATGTCGGCCCCGCGCGCTTTCGCCTGCAGCAGCGAGCCGTTTTTCCCCGGCACGCGCATCGCGTCGCCAAAGGTGCAGAAAATGACGTCGGGCTGGCTGGCAATTTCGATGCAGCTGTCGATGCGCCCCATCGGCAGCACGCACACCGGGCAGCCGGGGCCGTGGATAAACTCGATGTTCTCCGGCAGCAGCTGGTCGAGGCCAAATTTGAAGATGGCGTGCGTATGTCCGCCGCACACCTCCATGATCCGCAACGGGTTTTCCGCCGTGTATTCCAGCAGCGCCGCGCGCGTTTTCAGGTGCCCGATAAGCTGCAGCACCTGCTCCGGCGCGCGGTATTCATCAACGTAACGCATGGCTAACGCTCCTCGCCGTACAGCAGCGCGCCCACGTCAGGCTCCACGTCGAACATGTTTTGCAATGCTTCCAGCGTGTCGCGGGCTTCCGCTTCGTTAATCACGCTCATGGCAAACCCTACGTGGACGAGCACCCACTGGCCGAGACGCGATGCGCCCGTTTCATCGCTGCTGCCCACCAGCGTCAGGTCCACGTCGCGCAGGATGCCGCAGACCTCCACTTTGGCCTGGTTCCCGTCAATGGAATGGATTTGTCCCGGTACGCCTATGCACATCGTTCACTCTCCAGCCAGTTCAGCCAGGCGTCCATGCCGTCGCCGCGCGTGGCGGAGACCAGCAGGATCTCAATCTCCGGGTTCACTTCCCGGGCGCAGGACAGGCACTTGTCCACGTCGAAGTTCAGGTACGGAAGCAGGTCAACTTTGTTCAGCAGCATGATAGACGCGGCGGCAAACATATGCGGGTATTTCAGCGGTTTGTCTTCGCCTTCGGTCACCGAAAGCACCGCCACCTTGTGGCGTTCGCCCAGATCGAAGCTCGCCGGGCAGACCAGGTTGCCGACGTTTTCAATAAACAGAATGCCGTTATCCGCCAGCGGAAGACGCGGGGCGGCGTCGGCAATCATCTGCGCATCCAGGTGGCAGCCTTTGCCAGTATTGACCTGAATCGCCGGGGTGCCGGTTTCGCGAATGCGCGCCGCGTCGTTAACGGTTTGCTGGTCGCCTTCAATCACCGCGCAGGAGACGCGCCCGTTCAGGCGTTTGAGCGTTTCCGTTAACAGCGTGGTTTTGCCGGAGCCGGGGCTGGAGACCAGGTTCAGCACCAGCTGTTTGCGGGCGGCAAAGCGCGCGCGGTTGCGGGCGGCGATCTGGTTATTTTTGTCCAGCACGTTGATTTCCACCTCCAGCATCTGGCGCTGGCTGATGCCCGGCGCGTGGGTACCCGCTTCGCCGTGGCCGTAGTGTAGATCGCCCGCAGCGGAGCGTTGCGGGGCGAAGGTGATACCGGTCAGCGCCGCAGCAGGCCGCGGGGCAGGCGAAAAGGGCGCGGAGCGAAACGCGGAATGGGGACGGTGTTCATCCCCTTCTATATACAGGTTGCCTTCGGCGCAACCGCAGGTGCTACACATACTTTACTCCTTCTCGATTTCGAGGCGTTGGATCTGCATGCCGTCGTCCGCCACGATGCGAAGACCGGTGCTCTGACACTGCGGACAGCGCTGAACCTTTGATGACAGCAGGGTGACGTACTGCTGGCACTGCTCGCACCAGCACTCCGCCTGCTGCTCTTCGATATGGAGCTCGCAGCCTTCCGCCAGCGTGCCGCGACACACCAGCTCAAAACAGAAATTCAGGGCGCTGGGCTCAACGCAGGAAAACGCCCCGACTTTCAGCCAGACGCCGGTGACGCGCTTCGCGTGGTTTTGCACTGCCTGCTGTTCGATAAGTTCCAGAGCCCGCTGGCAGAGGGTGATTTCGTGCATGACGCCTCCTCAATGAATTGCGCCATTGAATGCAATAACGGTGCCAGCTTGATTTTTGTTAAGGCGTGACGATGTCAACGCTGTCGAAATGACACGTCGACACCGCGGCGTTGACAGCGGGTTTGTAATTAAATCTATTTAAAATCAGAAAGTTAAAAACTGGCATGGAATCTGCTTAACAGCCGCTATCTCCATTAACCGGATACCTTCTATGACTATTTGGGAAATCAGCGAAAAAGCGGATTACATCGCGCAGCGTCATCAGCAGCTGCAGGACCAGTGGCACCTCTACTGCAACTCTCTGGTTCAGGGCATAACCCTCTCGAAAGCGCGTCTTCACCACGCGATGAGCTGCGCGGCGCAGGGCGACATGCGCTTCGTCCTGTTCGGCCATTTCATCATCAACGTTACCCTAGCGGATAACTTCAACAGCCACACCATTGAGTACCACCTCGAGACAAAAGACGGCGAAAAACAGTGTATTGCGAAGGCGCAGCTGATGGCCGATGGCATGGTGGACGGCCACGTCAGCAACCGCGATCGCCAGCAGGTGCTGGAGCACTATCTGGAAAAAATCGCGCCGGTCTATAACGGCCTGTACGCCGCCGTTGAACACGATCTCCCGGTCAACCTGAAGCAGCTGATGGATGGAAATACCTCAGCGAACGTGGCCTGACTCCTGCGTGTCGAGAAGTGTCGACAAGACAGTTTTTCGTCAAAAATGACTATCACCAGAGGATAACCCGGTGAACCGTTTTGTAATTGCTGACTCGACGGTCTGTATTGGCTGTCGAACCTGTGAGGCGGCGTGCTCGGAAACGCATCGCCTGCATGGGCTGCAGTCCATGCCGCGCCTGCACGTCATGCGTAATGAAAAAGAGTCTGCCCCGCAGCTCTGCCATCACTGTGAGGATGCCCCGTGCGCGGGTGTCTGTCCTGTAAATGCTATCACTCGCGTGGATGGCGCTGTCCAGCTGAACGAAAGCCTGTGCGTAAGCTGCAAGCTGTGCGGCATTGCCTGCCCGTTCGGCGCGATTGAATTTTCCGGCAGCCGTCCGCTGCATATTCCGGCGAACGCCAACTCGCCAAAAGCCCCGCCCGCACCACCGGCTCCGGCACGCGTAAGCACGCTGCTGGACTGGGTGCCCGGCATCCGTGCCGTTGCGGTGAAATGCGACCTGTGCAGCTTCGATGAGCAGGGGCCGGCCTGCGTGCGCACCTGCCCGACTAAGGCGTTGATTCTGGTTAACATTCGCGACATCGCCCGTACCAGCAAGCGTAAACGCGAGCTGACCATCAACAGTGATTTTGGCGACCTTTCTCTGCTACAGGCGCTTAACGAGGGGGCGAAATGAACGCGGCGATGATGATTACCAGCGCGGTAGCCTGTTTTGCTGGCGCCGCTGTTCTGGCGCTGATCTTCTCATTCCATAAAACCCTGAGCGGCGCGATCGCCGGACTCGGCGGGGCGGTTGCTAGCCTGATGACGCTGGCAGCAGGCGGCGTTGTCCTGCTCGGCGGCCAGTCCGCTGAGACCGTGATGCCGCTGATTCGCCACAACGTGGAGATCGCGCCCCTGAACGCCATCTGGCTGGTGACGTTTGGCCTGTGCGGGCTGTTTATCAGCCTGTTCAATATCGACTGGCACCGCCATCCGCACGTCAGGGCTAACGGCCTGCTGGTTAACCTGCTGATGGCGGCGGCGGTCTGCACCGTTATCGCCAGCAACCTCGGCGCGCTGGTGGTGATGGCGGAAATCATGGCGCTGTGCGGCGTGTTCCTGACGGGCTGCAGCGCCTCCGGCAAGCTGTGGTTTGCGCTGGGACGCCTCGGAACGCTGCTGCTGGCGCTGGCCTGCTGGCTGGTGTGGCACCGCTTCGGCACGCTGGACTTCGCTGCGCTCAACGGGCATCCGCTGGGGAACGACGTCTGGCTGCTGGGCGTGCTCGGCTTTGGCCTGCTCGCTGGCATCATCCCGCTGCACGGCTGGGTGCCGCAGGCGCATGCGAATGCCTCCGCGCCCGCCGCCGCGCTGTTTTCTGTGGTGGTGATGAAAGTGGGTCTGTTCGGGATTCTGGTGATTACGCTGACCGGCGGACAACCGCCTCTGTGGTGGGGCGTCGTGCTGCTGGTCGCCGGAATGATTACCGCGTTCGTCGGCGGTCTGTACGCGCTGATGGAGCACAATATCCAGCGCCTGCTGGCATACCACACGCTGGAAAACATCGGCATCATCCTGCTCGGCATTGGCGCGGGCGTGACCGGGCTGGCGCTCAACCAGCCGGCGCTGATTGCCGCCGGGTTTATCGGCGGACTTTATCACCTCGTCAACCACAGCCTGTTTAAAAGCACGCTGTTCCTCGGCGCGGGAAGCGTCTGTTTCCGCACCGGCCATCGGGATATCGAAAAGCTGGGCGGGATTGGCAAAAAGATGCCCGTCATTTCGCTCGCCATGCTGGTGGGTCTGATGGCAATGGCCGCGCTGCCGCCGCTGAACGGCTTTGCCGGGGAGTGGGTGATCTACCAGTCCTTCTTCACGCTCGGCCAGAGCGACGCATTTATTGCACGCCTGCTCGGCCCGCTGCTGGCGGTCGGTCTGGCGATAACCGGGGCGCTGGCGGTGATGTGTATGGCGAAAGTCTACGGCGTGACCTTCCTCGGCGCGCCGCGCACCCGCGAAGCGGAAAACGCCTGCTGCGCACCGTTGTTGATGGGCGTGAGCGTGGTCGCGCTGGCGCTGTGCTGCATCGCGGGCGGCGTCGCCGCGCCGTGGCTGCTGCCGCTGCTGGGCAACGCCATTCCGCTGCCGCTGACCGTGGCGAATACCACCGTCTCTCAGCCCATGATCGCGCTGCTGCTGATTGGCGCACCGCTGCTACCGCTCATCCTGATGATGTTCTTCAAACGCGACCGGCTCGCCTCCCGCTCGCGCGGTGCGGCGTGGGCCTGTGGCTACGAACACGAACAGTCGATGGTCATTACCGCCCACGGCTTCGCCATGCCGGTAAAAGAAAACTTTGCCGCCGTGCTGAAGCTGCGCCACTGGCTGAACCCGGTCGGCTGGGTACCCGGCTGGCAGAGCGCTGCCGCACCCGCGCTGTTCCGCCGTCTGGCGGTCATCGAACTGGCGGTGCTGGTGGTCATTGTGATTTCACGAGGAGCCTGACATGAATCTGTTACTGGCAATTCTTCAGGCGCTGGTGTTGTTCGCCGTGGCGCCGCTGCTGTCGGGCATCACGCGCGTGGCGCGCGCCCGGATGCACAACCGTCGCGGCCCTGGCGTGCTCCAGGAGTATCGCGATCTCTTCAAGCTGTTTTCTCGCCAGAGCGTGGCGCCGGATGCCGCAGGCTGGGTCTTCCGTCTGACGCCGTTTGTGATGGTGGGCGTGATGCTGACCATCGCCACCGCGCTGCCGGTGGTCACGGTGGGATCGCCGCTGCCGGCGCTCGGCGATCTGATCACGCTTATCTACCTCTTCGCTATCGCCCGCTTCTTCTTTGCCATCGCGGGCCTGGACACCGGGAGCCCGTTTACCGGCATCGGTGCCAGCCGCGAGGCGATGCTCGGCGTGCTGGTTGAGCCGATCCTGCTGCTGGGGCTGTGGGTTGCCGCGCAGGTTGCGGGCTCCACCCACATCAGCTTTATCACCCACGCCGTCTACCACTGGCCGGTTGCCCGCTCCATTCCGCTGGTGCTGGCGCTGTGCGCTTGCGCGTTCGCCACCTTTATCGAGATGGGCAAACTGCCGTTCGATCTGGCGGAAGCCGAGCAGGAACTGCAGGAAGGGCCGCTCACCGAGTACAGCGGCTACGGCTTTGCGGTGCTGAAGTGGGGCATTAGCCTCAAACAGCTGGTGGTGCTGCAGATGTTTGTCGGCGTCTTCTTCCCGTGGGGGCAGATGACGCACTTCTCCGCGGGCGGTCTGCTGCTGGCCGTCGTGGTTGCCGCCCTCAAGCTGCTGGTCGGCGTGCTGGTGATTGCCCTGTTCGAAAACAGCATGGCGCGTCTGCGTTTTGTGGAAACGTCCCGCATCACCTGGGCCGGGTTTGGTTTTGCATTTTTAGCGTTCGTCTCCTTGCTGGTGGCGTGATTAAAGAGAGTATTTATGTCTGAAGAAAAGAAAGGTCAGCAGTATCTCGCCGCATTGCATCAGGCTTTCCCCGGCGTGGTGCTGGAGGAGTCCTGGCAAACCAAAGACCAGATAACCGTCACCGTAAAGGTGAACTATCTGCCGGAAGTGGTGGAGTTTCTCTACTACCAGCAGGGCGGCTGGCTGTCGGTGCTGTTCGGTAACGACGAGCGCCAGCTGTGCGGCAACTATGCGGTGTACTACGTGATGTCTATGGAGCAGGGCGAAAAGTGCTGGATCACCGTGCGCGTCGAGGTCGACCCGGCTAAGCCAGAATACCCGTCCGTCACGCCCCGCGTGCCCGCTGCCGTCTGGGGCGAGCGTGAAGTGCGCGACATGTACGGTCTGGTGCCGGTCGGGCTGCCGGACGAGCGCCGCCTTGTGCTGCCTGACGACTGGCCGGACGAGCTCTATCCGCTGCGCAAAGACAGCATGGACTACCGCCAGCGCCCGGCCCCAACTACCGACAGCGAAACCTACGAGTTCATCAACGAGCTGGGCAGCAAGAACAACAACGTGGTGCCGATCGGCCCGCTGCACGTCACCTCTGACGAGCCGGGCCACTTCCGCCTGTTCGTCGACGGCGAAAACATTATTGACGCCGACTACCGCCTGTTCTACGTCCACCGCGGCATGGAAAAGCTGGCGGAAACCCGCATGGGCTACAACGAAGTGACCTTCCTCTCTGACCGCGTGTGCGGCATCTGCGGCTTCGCCCACAGCACCGCCTACACCACCTCGGTGGAAAACGGCATGGGGATCGTGGTGCCGGAGCGCGCGCAGATGATCCGCGCCATTCTGCTGGAGGTGGAGCGTCTGCACTCGCACCTGCTGAACCTCGGACTGGCCTGCCACTTCGTCGGCTTTGACTCCGGGTTTATGCAGTTCTTCCGCGTGCGCGAAGCGTCGATGAAGATGGCGGAGATCCTCACCGGGGCGCGCAAAACTTACGGTCTGAACCTGATCGGCGGGATCCGCCGCGACCTGCTGAAGGACGACATGATCCAGACCCGTCAGCTGGCGCAGCAGATGCGCCGCGACGTGCAGGAGCTGGTGGACATGCTGCTCAGCACGCCAAACATCGAGCAGCGCACCGTCGGCATCGGCCGCCTTGACCCGGAAATTGCCCGCGACTTCAGCAACGTCGGCCCGATGGTGCGCGCCAGCGGCCACGCCCGCGACACGCGCGCCGATCACCCGTTCGTCGGCTACGGCCTGCTGCCGATGACCGTGCACAGCGAGCAGGGCTGCGACGTCATCTCGCGCCTCAAGGTGCGTATCAACGAGGTGTTCACCGCCCTGAACATGATCGACTTCGGTCTCGATAACCTTCCCGGCGGCCCGCTGATGGTGGAGGGCTTTACCTACATTCCTAACCGCTTTGCCCTCGGCTTTGCCGAAGCGCCGCGCGGGGACGATATCCACTGGAGCATGACCGGCGACAACCAGAAGCTCTACCGCTGGCGCTGCCGCGCGGCCACCTACGCCAACTGGCCAACCCTGCGCTATATGCTGCGCGGCAACACGGTTTCCGATGCGCCGCTGATCATCGGCAGCCTCGACCCGTGCTACTCCTGCACTGACCGCATGACCGTGGTCGACGTGCGCAAGAAAAAAAGCCAGGTGGTGCCGTACAAAGAGCTTGAGCGCTACAGCATCGAGCGTAAAAACTCGCCGCTGAAATAAGGACTCGCCATGTTTACCTTTATCAAAAAAGTAATCAAAACGGGCACGCAGACCAGCAGCTATCCGCTGGAGCCGATGCCGGTGGATAAAAACTTTCGCGGCAAGCCGGAGCACAACCCGCAGCAATGCATCGGCTGCGCGGCCTGCGTCAACGCCTGCCCGTCGAACGCCTTAACGGTCGAAACGGATCTCAAAACCGGCGAACTGGCCTGGCAGTTTAACCTCGGGCGCTGCATCTTCTGCGGCCGCTGCGAGGAGGTCTGCCCGACGGTCGCCATTCGCCTGTCGCAGGAGTACGAGCTGGCGGTGTGGAAGAAGGAGGACTTCCTCCAGCAGTCGCGCTTTGACCTGTGCAGCTGCCGCGTGTGCAGGCGCCCGTTCGCCGTGCAAAAAGAGATCGACTATGCCATCGCGCTGCTGCAGCACAACGGTGACGCCCGCGCGGAGCACCACCGCGAAAGCTTTGAAACCTGCCCGGAGTGCAAGCGTCAGAAGTGCCTGCTGCCGTCCGACCGTATTGATATCACCCGCCATATGAGAGAGGCCAGCTGATGGAAAACCTACTGGGCCCGCGAGACGCTAACGGCATTCCTGTGCCGATGACGGTGGAGGAGTCCATCGCCAGCATGAAGGCGTCGCTGCTGAAAAAAATCAAACGCTCGGCCTACGTCTACCGCGTGGACTGCGGCGGCTGCAACGGCTGCGAGATCGAGATCTTCGCTACGCTGTCGCCGCTGTTTGACGCCGAGCGCTTCGGCATCAAAGTGGTGCCGTCCCCGCGTCATGCGGACATTCTGCTGTTTACCGGGGCCGTCACCCGCGCCATGCGCTCGCCGGCGCTGCGCGCCTGGCAGTCCGCGCCGGACCCGAAAATCTGCATCTCCTACGGGGCCTGCGGCAACAGCGGCGGTATCTTCCACGACCTTTACTGCGTCTGGGGCGGCACCGACAAAATCGTGCCGGTGGACGTCTACATTCCGGGCTGCCCGCCAACGCCTGCCGCGACGCTGTACGGCTTCGCGATGGCGCTTGGCCTGCTGGAGCAGAAAATCCACGCCCGCGAGCCGGGCGAGCTGGACAACCGGCCTGCGGCCATCCTGCACCCGGACATGGTCCAGCCGCTGCGGGTGAAGATTGACCGCACGGCGCGCAGGCTGGCGGGCTATCGCTACGGGCGTCAGATTGCCGATGATTATCTGCGCCTGCTGAGCCAGGGCGACCATCAGGTGGCGCGCTGGCTGGAGGCGGAAAACGATCCGCGTCTCAATGAGATCGTGGCGAACCTGAACAGCATCGTGGATGAGGCGCGTATCCGATGAGTGAAACGGTGGTGTTCAGCCAGCTGAGCCGTAAGTTTATTGATGAGAACGATGCCACGCCCGACGCGGCGCAGCAGGTGGTCTATTACAGCCTGGCGATTGGGCATCACCTCGGGGTGATTGACTGCCTGGAGGCGGAGCTGAGCTGCCCGTGGCCCGAGTACCTGGCATGGATCGCCACGCTGGAGGAGGGCAGCACGGCGCGGCGCAAGATGGAGGGCGTGCCGAAGTACGGCGAGATCGTCATCGACGCCAACCACATTGCGATGCTCGCCAACGCCTTTGACGCGGCGCTCGGCAGGCAAACCCCCGAGCAGCAGTCGTGGAGCAAAACGCTGCTCGGCATGCTGCACGATATTCATCAGGAGAGCGCCATCTACCTGATGGTGAGGAGATTACGTGACTGACGTTTTACTGTGTGTCGGCAACAGCATGATGGGCGACGACGGCGCGGGCCCGCTGCTGGCAGAGATGTGCGCCGCAAACCCGCAGGGCAGTTGGGTGGTGATTGACGGCGGCAGCGCGCCGGAAAACGACGTGGTCGCCATCCGCGAGCTGCGCCCGGAGAGGCTGTTAATCGTCGATGCCACCGATATGGGGCTCAACCCCGGTGAGATCCGCCTGATTGACCCGGACGACATCGCCGAGATGTTTATGATGACCACCCACAATATGCCGCTGAACTACCTGGTCGATCAGATTAAAGACGACGTGGGCGAGGTGCTGTTTTTGGGGATTCAGCCGGACATCGTGGGGTTTTATTACCCGATGACGCCGCCGGTGAAAGAGGCGGTGGAACGGGTCTATTCACGGCTTGCGGAGTGGGTTGGGGATGGAGGTTTTTCTCAGCTCTGAGCAGTGCCAAACCCCTCTCCCTCTCCCTGTGGGAGAGGGCCGGGGTGAGGGCAACAGGCTACTCGAGATCCGCCCCGTTACTCGCAATCACCTTCTTATACCACCAGAACGATTTCTTGCGCTTGCGGTCCAGCGTGCCGTTTCCTGCGTCGTCCCGGTCGACGTACACAAACCCGTAGCGCTTGCTCATCTCGCCCGTTGAGGCGGCCACCAGGTCGATACAGCCCCAGGTGGTGTAACCCATCAGCGGCACGCCGTCCTCAATCGCGTCGCCCATCGCGCGGATATGCTCGCGCAGATAGCTGATGCGGTAGTCGTCGTTAATCTCGCCGTTTTCATCAACGACATCTTTCGCCCCCAGGCCGTTTTCCACCAGGAACAGCGGCTTCTGGTAGCGGTCGTACATCATGTTCATGGTGATGCGCAGGCCGAGCGGGTCGATGCCCCAGCCCCATTCGCTCACCTGAATATGCGGGTTACGCAGGGACTTCACGATGTTCGCCGCGCTGGTGTTACCCGCGTTCATATCCGCCGACGCGCAGCGCGAGGCGTAATAGCTGAACGAGACAAAGTCGACGGTGTTTTTTAACAGCTCGTCGTCGCCGGGATCTTTCACAATCACCACGCCTTTCTCGCGGAACACGCGGGCGGAGTAGGCCGGATAGCTACCGCGCGCCTGCACGTCGATGAAGAACAGGTTCTCGCGGTCTTTCTCCAGCGCCATCCACACGTCTTCCGGCTTGCAGGAGTAGGGGTAGAAATTGCCGCCCGCCAGCATGCAGCCCACCTGGTTTTCCGGGTTCACCTCGTGGGCGATTTTGGTCGCCAGCGCGCTTGCCACCAGCTCGTGGTGCGCGGCCTGGTATTTCACCTGGTCTTCGTTTTCACCTTCCTCAAACACCAGCCCCGCGCCGGAGAACGGGCTGTGCAGCATGATGTTGATTTCGTTGAAGGTCAGCCAGTATTTCACCAGCCCGTTAAATTCTTCAAAGCAGGTGCGGGCGTAGCGGGCGAAGAAATCGACCATCTTACGGTTGCGCCAGGAGCCGTATTCCTTCACCAGGTGCATCGGCACGTCGAAGTGGCAGAGCGTAACCAGCGGCTCGATGTTGTACTTTTTGCACTCCTCGAACACCGCGCGATAGAAGGCAATGCCCTCTTTGTTCGGCAGCGGTTCGTCGCCGTTTGGGTAGAGGCGGCTCCAGGCAATGGAGGTGCGGAACACCGTAAAGCCCATCTCCGCCATCAGGGCGATGTCTTCTTTATAGCGATGGTAAAAATCAATCGCTTCGTGGTTCGGGTAGAACTCGTCGTCACGCAGCGAAAAACGCTTTTCCTTACCGATCTTCACCGCCAGGCGATTCGCGCCGTGGGGGATCATATCGACCGTCGTCAGTCCTTTGCCGCCTTCACGATAAGCACCTTCACTCTGGTTGGCGGCAAGCGCGCCGCCCCATAAAAATCCTTGTGGAAAAACAGACATTCTTACCTCGCTTTCAATTTATGCTTTTGCTGCGTTGTTCTGTACCGGTGCGGTCTGCAGGGCGCGCGCTTTTTCAGCTTCGTCTTCGACCGGGATATCCTCAAACCCTAAAAGCAGGGTCAGAACAAACGACAGCACGACTGCCAGTCCCATCACGCCGAACACCCAGACGATGGTCATCGGGTTGGCCGGGTCAAAGAACTGCACGCTGGTGAACAGCCCCGGTGCCGCCATTGAGTGGCTGGCAAGACCGGCCATGCCGGCGACCGCCCCGCAGATAAAGCCGCTGATCAGGCTCGCAATCAGCGGACGTTTCAGACGCACCGCCACGCCGTACAGGGCCGGTTCAGAGATCCCCGCCATAATGGCGGAGGCTGCCGCCGCCAGCGCCGTCTGGCGCAGCTCCGGGTTTTTGGTTTTCCACGCCACCGCCAGCGACGAGCCGCCGAGCGACAGGTTGGCGCCGATTTCCGACGGCATCACCATCCCTTCCTTGCCCGTTTCGGCAATGGTCTGAATGATGGTCGGCGTAAACACGCGATGCATCCCGGTCATCACCAGCAGCGGCCAGAGCGCGCCCATGATGGCGACGGAGAGCCAGCCCAGGTAGCCGTGAATGGTGTAGACCAGCGCGGAGATGGCGCTACCGATCCAGATCCCCAGCGGGCCAATCAGCACGATGGCGAGCGGGGCAGCAATCAGCACGATCAGCATCGGCTTGAGGAAGTTTTTCGTCACCGCCGGGGTAATGCGGTCCACCCAGCGTTCGATGTATGACAGGCACCAGGTCATCACCAGCGCCGGGATGACGGTGTAGGTGTACTTCACCGCCGTCACCGGAATGAAGGCGAACTCAACGTGCTCTCCCTGCGCGGCTTTCGCCATCAGCTCGATAAAGCTCGGGTGCACCAGCACGCCCGCGATGGCGATGGCCAGCGACATGTTGGTTTTGAATTTCACCGCCGCCGAGGCCGCCACCATCAGCGGCAGGAAGAAGAAGGCGCCGTCGCCGATGACGGTCAGAATAGTGAGCGTCGGCGCGCCTTTTGGCAGCACGCCGGTCATCTCGAGGATCATCGCCAGCAGCTTGACCATCGAGCCGCCGATGATCGCCGGGATCAGCGGGGACATGGTGCCGATCAGCGCGTCGAGGATCCCGGCGCCAACGCGGCGTAAGGTCAACTTCTGCGGACCTTCCGGCACCGCGGGCTGCAGGTCAGCGGGCAGCAGGCTTACCACTTCGCGGTACGCCTGTGAAACCGTGTTGCCAATAATGACCTGGCACTGGTTGTCGTTGCGTACCACGCCGAGCACGCCGCTGATGCTTTTCAGGCGCGCTGCGTCGGTCAGGCTTTCGTCTTTCAGTACGAAACGCAGACGCGTCATGCAGTGGGTGACGGCGACGATGTTCTCTTTGCCGCCCAGCGCGCTGATAACGTCGTTCGCCAGCGCAGCGTAATTTTTGGCCATCGGATGTGATCCTGTTATTGTTGTGAGACATGTAGGAAACCGGTTCCACATAATCATCATGAGTTTCTTTGGATGAAACAAGATCGCTTTTTGACCATTTTTTCGTTTCGTGATGCAGATCGCAATGGTGTAGCAAAAGCGTGATTTCGCCGCTGCGACAATTTTTCTGCAGTGCAGTACACTGCGCTCCATCAGATTCAGACGGAATAACAACATGACCACGATGCTTGAAGTGGCGAAGCGGGCAGGCGTTTCGAAAGCCACGGTGTCCCGGGTGCTATCGGGAAATGGCTACGTCAGCCAGGAGACCAAAGACCGGGTGTTTCAGGCCATTGAAGAGAGCGGCTATCGCCCGAATTTACTGGCGCGCAACCTGGCGACCAAACGTACCCAGACGCTGGGGCTGGTGGTGACTAACACCCTCTATCACGGCGTCTACTTCAGCGAACTCCTGTTTCACGCCGCGCGCATGACGGAAGAAAAGGGGAGGCAGCTGATCCTCGCGGACGGCAAGCACAGCGCGGATGAAGAGCGGGAGGCGATCCAGTACCTGCTCGATATGCGCTGCGACGCGGTGATCATCTATCCGCGTTTCCTGAGCGTGGAAGAGATGGATGAGATCGTCGAGAAGTGCGAGCAGCCCATAATGGTGCTCAACCGCCGCCTGCGGAAAAACAGCAGCCACTGCGTCTGGTCAGATCATAAAGCCTCCAGCCAGGAGGCGGTGTCGCAGCTGATTGCGAAAGGGCACCGGGAGATCGCGTTTATCACCGGCTCGCTGGATTCTCCCACCGGGGTTGAGCGTCTCTCCGGCTACAAGGACGCGCTGGCGCAGCACGGTATTCCGCTGCGCGAAGGGCTGATTGCGCAGGGGAAGTGGAACCCCGCCAGCGGCGCGGCGGCGGTATCGGTACTGCTTGCTCGCGGTGAGCGCTTTACGGCGCTGGTGGCGAGTAATGACGACATGGCGATCGGCGCCATGAAGCAGCTGCACGACAGCGGCGTGGCCGCCCCGGACGCGGTGTCGGTGATCGGTTTCGACGACGTGGCCATCGCGCCCTACATCGTGCCGTCGCTTTCCAGCGTGCGTATTCCGGTGACGGAGATGATTAAAGAGACTATCAGCCGCCTGATCTTCATGCTCGACGGCGGTGAGTTTAAGTATCAGCAAACCTTTTCCGGCGAGCTGGTGCTGCGCGACTCGGTTATTGATGGCCCGCACCGCTGATGTCGACAGCTGTCATCGTCATAAGTGACGATGAC
>NZ_JBLKCZ010000010.1:86891-163726 GCF_047530595.1 Enterobacter sp. 01-M-02-SI-ECC
GCCGCCGTAATTTTTAAATTCATATAAAATCAATAGGTTAATTATTGGCACGGTTTATGAATATCTCCGCGCATAACTGTAATGCTGGAGAAGCAGATGAACCGTTTTATTATGGCCGATGCCAGTAAGTGTATTGGTTGCCGTACCTGTGAAGTGGCGTGCGTGGTTTCCCATCAGGCGGAGCAGGACTGCGCGTCGCTCACCCCTGACACCTTCCTGCCGCGCATCCACGTCATCAAAGGCGTGAATATTTCCACCGCCGCCATCTGTCGCCAGTGCGAAGACGCACCGTGCGCGAACGTCTGCCCGAACGGGGCGATTAAACGCGAGAAAGGCTTTGTGCACGTCATGCAGGAGCGCTGCATTGGCTGCAAAACCTGCGTGGTTGCCTGCCCGTACGGCGCGATGGAGGTGGTTGTCCGTCCGGTGGTACGCAACAGCGGCATGGGGCTGAGCGTACGTGCGGAGAAAGCCGAAGCCAACAAATGCGATCTTTGCTATCACCGCGACGCCGGTCCGGCCTGCATGGAAGCCTGCCCGACGCATGCGCTGGTCTGCGTGGATCGCGACAAGCTTGAGCAGATGAGCGCTGAAAAGCGCCGTCGCGCGGCATTCGACACGTCGTCATCGCTGCTGTTCTGAACCGTATGTGCAGTAACGGCGTACAGCTGCGCGTGCGCGGCAAGGTGCAGGGCGTGGGGTTTCGTCCCTTCGTCTGGCAGCTGGCGCAGGCGCTTCAGTTAACCGGTGACGTCTGCAATGATGGAGAGGGCGTGCTGGTGCGCCTCGCGGGTAATGGGGGGGCCTTTACCGCGAGGCTGCATCAGGACTGCCCGCCGCTGGCACGCATTGACCACGTTGAAACGCAGCCGTTTACCTGGGCGCAGGTGCCGGAGGACTTTACCATCCGCCACAGCGCGGGCGGGGCGATGGACACCCAGATTGTTCCCGACGCCGCGACCTGTCCGGCGTGCCTGGCTGAAATGCGCGACCCTGCCGAGCGCCGCTATCGCTATCCGTTCATCAACTGCACGCACTGCGGGCCGCGGTTTACCATTATCCGTGCGATGCCCTATGACCGTCCGGCCACGTCAATGGCCGCATTTCCCCTCTGCCTGCCTTGTGAGACGGAATACCGCAACCCCGCCGATCGACGTTTTCACGCCCAGCCGGTAGCCTGCCCGGACTGCGGGCCAGCGCTGGAATGGCGTGCGGGCGACATCACCGCTTCCCGTGAGGCTGCGCTGAGCGCGGCGGTGGCGATGCTGAAAAGCGGCGGCATAGTCGCGGTCAAAGGGCTGGGCGGTTTTCATCTCGTCTGCGACGCGCGTAATCCGCAGGCGGTCGCGACGCTCCGGGCTCGCAAGCAGCGTCCCGCGAAGCCGCTGGCGGTGATGATCCCAAACGCGGACGGCGTGCCGGAGGCGATCCAGACGCTGTTACGCTCCTCCGCAGCGCCGATTGTGCTGACCCCAAAAGCCTCGCTTCCCGGGTTTCCCGAAGGGATTGCACCCGGGCTCGATTGTACTGGCATCATGCTTCCCGCTAACCCGCTGCAACACCTTCTGATGATGGATTGCCAGCGCCCGCTGGTGATGACTTCCGGCAACCTCAGCGGTAGACCGCCTGCCATGACCAACCAGCAGGCGCTGGATGAACTCGGCGACATCGCGGACGGCTTCCTGCTGCACAACCGCGATATCCTGCAGCGGATGGACGATTCGGTGATGGATCGGGACGGCACGATGCTTCGCCGCGCGCGCGGTTTTGTGCCGGATGCCGTCACGTTGCCTGCGGGTTTTGAGAATATCCCTGCCATGCTATGCACCGGCGCGGAGATGAAAAACACCTTCTGCCTGGTGCGTGGCAGCCAGGCGGTGCTGAGCCAGCATTTTGGCGATCTCGGTGACGAGGGCGTCGAAGCGCAGTGGCGAGGCGCGCTCTCGCTGATGCAGAAAATTTACGCCTTTCAGCCGAAGCGCGTGGTGTGCGACGCCCATCCGGGCTATCACACGCAACGATGGGCGCAGGCGCAGGGGCTGCCCGTTGAAACCGTGCTCCATCATCACGCCCATGCGGCGGCGTGCCTGGCGGAGAACGGCTGGCCTCTCGACGGCGGAGACGCGATTGCCCTGACGCTGGACGGGATCGGCATGGGCGAGAACGGCGCGCTGTGGGGCGGGGAGTGCCTGCGGGTGAACTATCTCGCGTGCGAGCGTCTGGGCGGGCTGCCTGCCGTTGCGCTGCCGGGGGGCGATCTGGCGGCGCGGCAGCCGTGGCGCAATCTGCTCGCCCACTGCCTGGCGTTTGTCCCTGACTGGCAGCAGTACCCGGAAACGCGCGCGGTTCAGCGTCAAAACTGGCCGCTGCTGGCAACGGCGATCCGGCGCGGCATCAACGCGCCGCAGGCCTCGTCCTGTGGTCGCCTGTTTGATGCGGTCGCCTGCGCGCTGGGTATTGAAACCCAATCCTGGGAAGGTGAAGCGGCCTGCCGGCTGGAAGCGCTGGCCTCGCAGTGCGCGGGCGTCGACCATCCGGTGACGTTGTCTGTCGACAACCTTGCGCTTTTCTGGCGGCAGTGGCTGGCCTGGCAGTCTGAGCCCTGCGAGCGCGCGTGGGCGTTTCACGACGCGCTGGCAAAAGGGCTGGCGCATCTCGCCGCGCGCCATGCCCGACGCCTGTCGCTGTCGACAATCTGTCTCAGCGGCGGCGTGCTGCACAACCGTCTGCTGCGCGCGCGCCTGCGTCATTATCTTTCTGACTTTACGCTTCTTTTTCCTTCGCGCCTGCCCGCAGGTGACGGATCGATCTCCTTCGGGCAGGCGGCGATCGCCGCTGCCCGGTCATGTTCACAAAGGACTTAAAATGTTACGACTCATACGCAATGAACCTCGCGCCGCGCTTCTGCTGCTGGCTCTGGTAATGGCAAACCTGCTGGCCTGGGGATGGGCATGGCACGCTTTTAGCGGCAGCACGGCGCTGATGGCCGCCAGCCTGCTGGCGTGGTGCTACGGGCTGCGTCACGCGGTGGACGCTGACCACATCGCGGCGATTGATACCGTGACGCGTAAGATGATGCAGCAGGGCAAACGTCCGTCCGGCGTGGGGGCGTGGTTCTCGCTGGGGCACTCCACCATCGTGGTGCTGGCCTCCATTGCTATCGCCGCTACCGCGACAGCGTTTCAGAAAAACATGGAGTGGTTCCACGAAACCGGCAGCCTGATCGGCACCGCGGTTTCCGCCACCTTCCTGCTGGCGATGGCGCTGGTGAACATGGTGATCCTGCGTGGCGTCTGGCGCAGTTTTCAGGCGCTGAAACAGGGCAGGTCCGTGCAGGGCGACATCACGCTCCCTGCCCAGGGCGGCGTCATGAACTGGCTGTTTGGTAAAACCTTCCGCCTGGTGAATAAAAGCTGGCAGATGTACCTGGTCGGTTTCCTGTTTGGCCTCGGCTTTGACACGGCCACCGAGATTGGCGTGCTGGGGATCTCTGCCGCCAGCGCGTCAAGCGGGATGTCGGTGTGGTCAATCATGGTCTTCCCGGCGCTCTTCGCCAGCGGCATGGCGCTGGTGGATACCCTCGATAACCTGCTGATGGTCGGCGCCTACGGCTGGGCGTTCAACAAGCCGCAGCGCAAGCTCTACTACAACATGACCATTACCGGCACCTCCGTGGTGGTGGCGCTGTTTATCGGCGGGCTGGAAGCGCTGGGTCTGCTGATGGACAAATTTGCCCTCAGCGGCGGCGTGTGGGATCTGATTGGCGCGGTAAACGACAACCTGGGCAACGCCGGGTTTGCGGTGGTCGGGCTGTTTGTCGCCTGCTGGCTGATCTCCATGGTCAACTACCGCTGGCGCGGCTACGACGCGCTGGTGGTACGTTCCTGAACCGGCTCCTGCACGGCGCAACCTCCGCGACTTCCTCAATGGCTGGCGCATAGCGGCATACCGATAAAAAAGATGCTGAAAATGTAGAACTTTTGCGGAATAAATATATTCCGCATTCTTCGCTTGTGTGAAATAACGAGAAAGATAATTGAGTTATTTATAAAAATTCGCCATTATTTGCCTCCTGCTGATGATGTCTCTTCAGACTGAGTCAGCTGCCAATAATAAATCTGGATGATGTTTTTAAGCTGTTTCATATTAAAGCATTTACGAAAATAATAAATAAGGGATTGATGGCGATGATATATCTACTTTGCATTTATTTGATGAATAGAATGCGTAAGAAAAAGCCCCGGAATATCGGGGCGGTGAATAATAAAATTCAAAGGTTAACTCTGCGTAGACTCGTTGTTGGACGGGTAAACGAAGCGCCGCCTGGCAACGAGAAGGTTAAGCAGGTAACAGTTTCAGCAGTGCGAAAGCCTCCTTCATCCGGTCTTCACTAACCACAAAAGCGCGAATCTGACCCTCGTTATCCGCGCCGCGCGCGACCATTCCCTGCGGTTCGAGGGTAATTTGCCAGTTCAGATCCTGACGCTGCGTTTCACCGACAAGATGCAGCGGTAATTCTGGCGTTTTGACTTTAATCAGCATGGAGGGTAATTTCAGCGGCGCGCTGCCGCCGAGCAGGTTTTTCGCCAGATACATCGCGCTTAATTGAATTGGCTGTAAAAAGGGCAGTACCTGACCGTTAATTTCAGCGCAGTCACCTAACGCGTAAATATCAGGTTGCGTGGTTTGCAGGTAGCTATTTACCTTCACGCCACGCTGTATTTCGGCGCCTGCGCGATGCGCCAGCGCGGTTTCCGGGCGCAGACCCGTTGCAGCGATTACCACATCCACCTCAACGCTGCGGCTGCGGTCGAGAGTGGCACGAATGCCGCCTTCGGTTTTGCTCAGGCTTTGCAGCTGCGATTTCAACATCAGATGCACCCCCATGTCGGTCAGGCGATGCTGTAAGCGACTGCTTACTTCTACGGGCATCAGCGACGACAGAATGCTTGCCGCGTGGTCGACCATAGTCACGGATTTACCCGCCCGGCAGAAATCCATCGCCAGCTCGGTGCCTATCAGCCCGCCGCCGACAATCATCACGCGCTGCGCGTCGCGAAGCGCCGTTTCGCTGGCCTGATACTCCTGCTGGCTGTTCAGGGTGATCGTCAGCTCGCGGCCTTCAACCGGCGGCATAAACGCAGAGGCACCCGTGGCCAGCACCAGTTTGTCGTACTGCCAGGTTTTCTCTTTTGCTTTCACCTCGTGGGCGGCAGCGTCGATGTCGGTGACCCAGGTGTAAGGGAACAGACGCAGGTTAAACTGTTCCGCGAACTCCCCCGCTGTCTGACGGGTGAGGTCTTCGGCGCGCTGATGCTGACTAATCACGTGGCTTAGATCAGGCTTGTTGTACTCGTCCATGCTGTCGGCGGCGATCACCGTCAGCGGCACGCTGGCGTCCTGCTTGCGGATGTTTTTCACCAGCTGGCGGGCGGCAAAGCCCGAGCCGATGATGACGATACCGTTGTTCATTTTGCCTCCGTACCCAGTTCGTCAAAGACGTCTTTACCGAGTGAACACTCCGGGCAGAGGAAATTGTCCGGCACGTCACTCCACGGCGTGCCCGGCGCAACGTCCTGCCGCGGCTCGCCCAGCGCCGGGTCGTAAATCCACTGGCAGACGCTGCACTGCATGCGCGGTCCGGCATCGGCGGCTGCCGCGGCGGCGCAGGCGCAGGTTTCCTGCTGTGCGGTTGGTTCGGCAGCTTGCGGAAGCGGTGCGAGCGCCCACTGACGGGCAATGTCGCGGCCGTGCTGGCGGCAGACCTCCTGGGCGTCGATATCCGGGCGCCATTTCGCCTTCAGGCTGAGGGATATCTCAAAGCCCGCATCCTGCAGGCGCGTAGACAGACGGTCTACCGCGCCGCCGCTCCACCCGTGGGAGCCAAAGGCGCTGGCGCGCTTGTTGCGAAAACGCAGACCGGTCATTTCTTCCACCAGACCGGCAATTTTCGGCATCATCACGTTGTTCATGGTGGAGGTGCCCACCAGCACGCCCTTAGAGCGGAAGACGTTGGTCAATACCTCGTTCTTATCGCTGCGCGCCACGTTGAAGATTTTCACCGCCACGTTGGGGTCCACTTCGTTGATGCCCTGGGCAATGGCGTCCGCCATCATGCGGGTGTTGTTGGACATGGTGTCGTAGAAAATAGTGATGCGGTCTTCCTGATAGTCCGCCGCCCATTTCAGGTAGAGCTCCACAATCTGGGTGGGATTTTCACGCCACACCACGCCGTGGGAGGTGGCAATCATGTCCACCGGCAGGTTAAAGCCGAGGATCTCGGTGATTTTTGGCGTCACCAGGCGGCTGAACGGGGTCAGAATGTTGGCGTAGTAGCGCTGGCACTGCTCGAAGAGTTCGGTCTGGTCCACTTCGTCGTTGAACAGGCGCTCGTCGCAGTAGTGCTGGCCGAAGGCGTCATTGCTGAACAGCACCGCGTCGTCGGTCATGTATGTCATCATGCTGTCCGGCCAGTGCAGCATCGGCGTTTCCACGAAGATCAGCTGCTTGCCGTTGCCTATATCCAGCGCGTCGCCGGTTTTAACGGTGTGGAAATTCCACTCCGGATGGTGGTGGTGGCCGTTGATCGAGTCGATGGCGTTGGTGGTGCAGTAGATCGGCGTGTTCGGGATGTAAGACATCAGCTCGGTCAGCGCGCCGGCGTGGTCCTCTTCCGCGTGGTTGATGATGATGTAGTCGATGGCGTCCAGGTCAATTTCGCTGCGCAGGTTCTGCACGAACTCGCGGCTGAACTTGTGATCGACGGTATCGATCAGCACGTTTTTTTCTTCGCGGATGAGATAGCTGTTGTAGCTGCTGCCGCGCAGCGTTTTGTATTCCGTCCCGTGGAAATCGCGCACTTCCCAGTCACGTTGACCGACCCAATGAATGTTATTTTTAACCAGAATAGACATAGCAACCTCTACGTAATACAGCATTTTCAAATAAGATGATTTGCCTATATCAAGTTGCGTGCCAGTTTTTAATTTATTGATTTTACTTAATTAATATTTTTATGATCCGTAATGGGTAGTCATTATGACTATCCAAAGTAGTGTCAATATGACAACATGCATTGTCAAAATGACAGCGAGGTCTCTATGAGCTTTTCCGTAGACGTGCTGGCGAAGATCGCCATTGAGCTGCAGACCGGTATCGGCCATCAGGACCGCTTTCAGCGGCTGATCTCCACGCTGCGCCACGTGCTTGAGTGCGACGCCTCGGCGCTGCTGCGCTACGAGGGGCGGCAGTTTATTCCGCTGGCTATCGACGGGCTGGCGAAGGACGTGCTCGGGCGGCGTTTTACCCTTGAGGGCCATCCGCGTCTGGAAACCATCGCCCGCGCGGGTGACGTAGTGCGCTTCCCGGCGGACAGCGATCTGCCCGACCCGTACGACGGGCTTATTCCCGGACAGGAGAGCCTGAAGGTTCACGCCTGTATCGGCCTGCCTTTATTTGCCGGGCAAAACCTGATCGGCGCGCTGACCCTCGACGGCCTGTCGCCGGACCAGTTCGACACCTTTAGCGACGAAGAGCTGCGCCTGATTGCCGCCCTGGCCGCCGGGGCGCTGAACAATGCCCTGCTGATTGAACAGCTGGAGAGCCAGAACATTCTTCCCGGCAGCCCGGCGGCGTTTGAGCAGGTGACGCAAACGGAGATGATCGGCCTTTCTCCGGGCATGGCGCAGCTCAAAAAAGAGATTGAGATTGTCGCCGCCTCAGACCTGAACGTGCTGATCTTCGGGGAAACCGGCACCGGCAAGGAGCTGGTCGCGAAGTCCATTCACGAAGCCTCGCCGCGCGCGGTGAACCCGCTGGTGTACCTCAACTGCGCCGCGCTTCCGGAAAGCGTGGCGGAAAGCGAGCTGTTTGGTCACGTTAAAGGGGCGTTTACCGGGGCCATCAGCAACCGCAGCGGCAAATTCGAAATGGCCGATAACGGCACGCTGTTTCTGGATGAAATCGGCGAGCTCTCCCTGTCGCTGCAGGCCAAGCTGCTGCGCGTGTTGCAGTACGGCGACATGCAGCGCGTGGGGGATGACCGAAGCCACAGAGTGGACGTTCGCGTGCTGGCGGCAACGAACCGCGACCTGCGTGAAGCGGTGGTGGCAGGGCAGTTCCGAGCCGACCTGTTCCATCGCCTGAGCGTGTTCCCGCTTACCGTGCCGCCGCTGCGCGAGCGCGGGGACGACGTGGTGCTGCTGGCGGGCTTTTTCTGCGAGCAGTGCCGCCTCAGGATGGGGCTTTCCCGCGTGGTGCTGAGCCCGGGTGCGAGGTCGCATCTGCTGAGCTACGGCTGGCCGGGCAACGTGCGCGAGCTGGAGCACGCGATTCACCGCGCGGTGGTGCTGGCGCGGGCGACGCGTTCGGGTGACGAAGTTGTGATCCACGCGCGGCATTTTGCGCTGCAGGATGAAACCGCACCGGCAATCGCCCAGGCTCTACCAGAAACGGTAAATGAAAATCTGCGCGAAGCCACTGAGGCGTTTCAGCGTCAGATGATTATCCGCGCGCTGGAGCAGAATAACCGCAGCTGGGCGGCGTGCGCGCGGGCGCTGGAGATGGACGTCGCCAACCTGCACAGGCTGGCGAAGCGTCTGGGACTGAAGGGTTAGATAATGCCGGCCTGATAGAAATCCTGCAGGTTGATGGCGCCGCACAGCCTGCCGACGTCATCCACCACCGGCGCGGCGGTGATTTTACGCTTCATCAGACTCTCTTTGGCCTCAATGGCGCGGCTCTCGGCGTTCAGCGTCAGCCCGCCCTGGGTCATCGCTTCCGAAACCCGCGCTTCCAGCCTGCCGCCGCCCACCAGCCAGCGGCGCAGGTCGCCGTCGGTAAAGACGCCCTTCACGAAGCCGTCGCTGTCGCAAACCGCCACCAGGCCCAGGCCGGTGCGGCTCAGCTCCAGCATCGCGTCCATGACGCTGGTATCAAGTTTGACCTGCGGAATGGCATCGTCGGTGCGCATCAGGTGATGCACTTTATTGAGCAGCCGCGCGCCGAGGGCCCCCGCCGGATGCGAACGGGCAAAATCTTCTTCGTTAAAGCCGCGCGCCTGCATCACCGCCATGGCCAGCGCGTCGCCCATCATCAGGGTGTTAACGGTGCTGGAGGTCGGGGCGAGGTGCATCGGGCAGGCTTCGCGCTCGACGGATATGTCCAGCGTCGCTTTGGCGGCCAGCGCCAGCGGCGAGCGGGACTTCCCGGTCATCGCCAGCAGGGCGACCGATTTTTCCTGCAGGCGTGGAATAATCAGGTCCAGCTCTTTGGCCGAACCGGAGTAGGAGATAAACAGCATCACGTCGCGGCTTTCAATCATCCCCAGATCGCCGTGCAGCGCCTCTGCCGGATGCACAAAAAAAGCCGGGGTGCCGGTGCTCGCGAGCGTCGCGGCAATCTTTTTGCCGATATGGCCGGATTTACCGATGCCCGCCACGATCACTTTGCCTTCGCAGTGGATAATGGTGTTGGCGGCGCGGACAAAATCCTCGCCCAGACGTTCCGGCAGGCGGCTGGCTTCCTGCAGTTCCAGCATCAGCGTCTGGCGGCCCGTTTCTAACAGAAAATCACTCATCTCTCTCTCCGGTTACGATCACGTCGATTCCTTTCTCTTCCAGCGCTTTCTTGAACGCCGGGTCGATACCCGCGTCGGTAATCAGCTTATCAACGCTTTCAAGGCTACAGACAATGTTGGGGCTTTTGCGGCCAAACTTCGACGAGTCTGCCATCAAAATCACTTCCCGCGCGGCGTTGCACATCGCTTTACTGACGCTGAAAACCTCGTTGAACGTCGTAACGCCTGCGTTCAGGTCGATGCCGTCGGTGCCCATAAAGAGTTTATCAAAGCTGAAGTGGTCGAAGGCATTCTCCGCCAGCTGGCCGTGAAACGACGCCGATTTTTTGCGGAAGGTGCCGCCGGGCATCAGGATGGTCTGCTCGCTGTCAAACTCCGACAGGGCGTTGACGATGTGCAGGCTGTTGGTCATCACCGTGATGTTGTTAAAGCGGCTGAGCAGCGGGATCATCTGCAGGACGGTGCTGCCTGCATCCAGAATGATGGAGTCGCCATCGTGGATAAATTTGACGGCGGCTTCGGCAATCAGCGCTTTCTGGTGGGTATTGATCAGCGTTTTGTGATCGATAGGCGGGTCCGCTTCGTCCTTGTTGAGCACCACGCCGCCGTAGGTTCGAATGACGGCGCCAGAGTTTTCGAGCAATACCAGGTCCTTGCGTATTGTCGTGCCGGTGGTGTCAAAGTAGTGGGCCAGATCCTCTACCGAGCATTTTCCCTGCTTTTGCAGATGCTCGAGAATGGCCGCCTGCCGCTGACGAGGTTTCATAGGCGCTTCGTTCCTTAGGTTGCGAAATGATAATTTCGCAAGTCTATAGCTTTCACAACGAAATTATCCATGTTTCAGATTAAGCGCTAATGATAGTGCATTCTGACAGAGTGGATCATGGGGAAAGATCACATCAGGCCGCAATTCCTGCAACGAAATGCCGTTAATTGCCTGGATTTTCACCGGCCGCGCGAAGACGGTCATGCCGCGCATGATGAGGGAATCGCAGACGTGATTGTTTTCATCCAGCGCCACGGCGACGACGACCCGCGGTTTGAAGCGTCCGCCGGAACGCCCGACGCCCACGCGGCCTTTCTGACACAGAGCGTCAAACGCGCGGTTAAACTGGTGGATCTGCCAGCCGCCAAACGCCATCTGGCAGATCCAGGCGAGGGCGGCGACGGTGATGAGTGCGGTGACCATATCGACTCCTTATTATGTTCCCTCTCCCGGTGGGAGAGGGTTAGGGTGAGGGCATCAGGCCGCTCGATCAGAACATCACCTGCCCGCCGGTGACGTTAATCGACTGCCCGGTGCAGTAAGACGCTTTCGGGCTGGCGTAAAACAGCAGCATGTTCAGCACGTCCTGATAGTCGCACCCGCGCTTCAGCGGCACTTTATCGATGTAGTACTGCTCCACCTCGTCCGCTTTGATGCCAAGTTTGGTGGCGTACTGCGGCAGTAGGGACTGGAACATCGGCGATTTCAGCAGGTTGCCCAGCATCAGCGAGTGAACGGTAATCCCGTATTCGGCCAGATCCAGCGCCAGAGACTGCGTCAGCCCCACGCCGCCAAACTTCGCCGCGCTGTAGCCGGAGTTGTGCTTGCTGCCCACTTTCCCTGATTTGGAGTTGATCTGAATGATGCGCCCCTGAATGCCGTCGCGGATCATCAGACGGGAAAACTCGCGGGCGCAGAGGAAATAGCCCACCAGATTCACCTGCAGCGAGCGGTCAAAGTCCCCCAACTCGAAATCGCTGATAAAGGCCGCTTTCGCAATACCGGCGCTATAAACCAGCAGGTCGGTACGGCCAAAAATCTCGTCCACGCCGCGGGCCAGCGCCATCACGCTCTGCTCGCTGGTGGCGTCGGCACCAAACCCGTACGCCATCCCTTCGCCAAACTCGGTGTTAATGGTGTCCGCCACGCGGGCGGCTTTTTCACTCTGAATGTCCACTACCGCCACGCGGTAGCCCTCTGCGGCAAGCCCACGGCAGAGGAACTCGCCTAAGGTTTGTCCTCCACCAATGACAACGGCAACCTGACTCATGTGTATCTCCTTAATTACGAAACAAATTTTAACGTGCAGCCTGGGATGACAGCCTGCGGAACCGGGCCCGCCACGTGAACCGTACCGGGGTACTCCGCCTGCGGCTGTCCGTCAAAACGCAGGGTGATGTGGCCCAGCTCGCGCAGGTTTTGCTCGGCCACGTCGCCGACGGCGGTTACGGCATAGCGCGCCTCTCCCAGCTCCAGCTGGCTTCCTGCCTTCAGCTCACCGTTCAGCTCGCCGTGGCAGTGGATAAAACAAAACTCTTCGATATCCGCCGGGGCGCCTTCCCGGAAGGTGATCAGCATCTGGTCGCTCAGCGCGTCGGCGGCGCTCTGGCCGATGCGGGTAATAGTGGTCTGGTAAATCACGGTCATGGCAGGAACCTCTTATTGATAGATAAAGCCGGAGACAAACCAGGCAATCAGCACCGTCGGTGCGCCCGTCAGGAAGCGGCTGACCAGCACCGACGGCACGCCCACGCGCACGGTGTCCTGGCGCGCTTCGGCCAGCGACAGCCCTACGGGGATGAAATCGCACGCCGCCTGGGCGTTAATGGCGAACAGGGCGGGCAGGGCGAGGTGCGGGGGAATGTTCCCCAGACCAATCTGCACGCCAATCAGCACGCCGATGACCTGGGCAATTACCGCGCCAGGGCCGAGGAACGGCGACAGCAGCGGGAAGGAGCAGATCAGCGCCAGCGTCACCAGCCCGAGCGGGTGGCTCGCGAGCGGGGCGAGGCCGTGGGCAATCCAGTCGCCCAGGCCGGACGCCATGATGATGCCGATCAGCGCCGAGACGAATGCCATAAACGGCAGAATGGTTTTCAGCACCGTGTCGATGGTGTCGCGCCCGGACTGGAACAACACCGCCACGGCGGAACCCATGCCCATCCCGACCTTCGCCAGCAGGCCGTCGCTCTGTTCGGTGATTTTCTTGCTGGTGTCGTACTCGCGCGGGGCCGCTTTTTGCGGCGCGGCAGTGCCATTCACCAGCGTGATGTTGTCCTCCTTCACGCCTGAGACATAAATGTCCTCAAGGATGTACTGCGCCAGCGGGCCGGATTTTCCGGTGGAGTGAATATTCACCGTCGGAATGCGGCGCTTCGGATAGATACCGCAGCGCAGCGTGCCGCCGCAGTCGATTACCGCCACGCCGATTTCCGCTTCCGGCGGCTCGCCTTCCTTGAAGCCGTCGACCGCTTCCCAGCCGGTCAGCTCGCGCAGTCTGTCGACGATTGCCGGGCGCGTGCCTGCGGTGATGTAGACGATCTTTTTGCCTTCGGTGGCGTCGAACTCCAGCGGGCCGCCCCAGCCGCCCGTGCCTTTTTCAATGCGGATCCGGTTCATGCTGTGGCTCCTGAAAGATGGACTTTCTGTTCAAGCTGGATGCCCATTTTTTTCTCAAAAATGGCGGTGGTGAGGTCGGTCACCCAGCCGCGGAAGAAGTTGGTGACCAGGCCAACCAGCAGGTAGCTCACCGCCAGCGGGCCGAGCGGCAGGCCAAGGGTGGTGAGGCCGCTGGCGATCCCGAGATAGACAAACAGCTCGCCGGGGTTAATGTGCGGGAACAGGCCGTTCATGGAATGGCAGCTGTAGGAGGCGGCGGCGTAGTAGCTCGGCTTGTACTTTTCCGGCATGAAGCGGCCGAGGCTTAAGGTCATCGGGTTGCAGAACACGAAGGTACCGATGAACGGCAGTACCAGGTAGCGGGACAGCGGATTCCCGGCACAGCGCTGGGCGAAGCGTTCGATGCGCTGCTGGCCGATAAAGTTGATCAGCGCGTTCATGATCACCAGCAGGCTGATCAGCAGGGGCAGGATCCCGGTCACCATGCCGGTGAACACTTCTCCGCCTTTCTGAAACAGCCCGATGAACCACTCGGCGCCGTGGGTGATGGTTTCTATCATTCTTCTCTCCTGTGGGGCTTTTTTGTTTTTGTCTGACTGCGGTTAATAATAATCACTTTGAAAGGTTTTAAAGTGTTAGTTAGATCTCACAATGAAAGAAAAATGGATTATTTTGAAAGTTTATTGGCGGGGCGAATGATTTTCGGTGGAAAAAAGCGCGGATTTGCGTAGGGGAGGTGCGTACCGCTTCCTTGAGGTGTTGCGGATGCTTTACCATACTGGGTTCTTATCGAACCCGTTAAATGGATGTCTCATGTTCAAGCGTCGTTATGCAGCGCTGTTGCCTGCGCTTATTCTGCTGTCTGCCTGTAGTAGCAAACCTAAGACCGAAGCCGTTCAGCAAACGGCGGGCGCGCCTTCCGGAGGATTCCTGCTGGAGCCGCAGCACAATATGATGCAGATGGGCGGCGACTTCGCGAATAACCCGGCGGCCGAGCAGTTCATCGATAAAATGGTGAGCAAGCACGGCTTTGACAGACAGCAGCTGCACGAAATTTTGTCTCAGGCCAAGCGCCTGGACTACGTGCTGCGCCTGATGGACAGGCAGGCGCCGACGGCCCAGGTGCCGAGCGGGCCGAACGGCGCGTGGCTGCGCTATCGCAAACAGTTTATTACCCCGGACAACGTGCAAAATGGCGTGGTGTTCTGGAATCAGTATGAAGATGCGCTCAACCGCGCGTGGCAGGTATACGGCGTACCGCCTGAAATCATCGTCGGGATTATTGGCGTTGAAACCCGCTGGGGCCGCGTGATGGGGAAAACCCGCATCCTCGACGCGCTGGCGACGCTCTCCTTTAACTACCCGCGCCGCGCGGAGTATTTCTCTTCCGAGCTGGAAACCTTCCTGCTGATGGCGCGCAGCGAGCAGGACGATCCGCTCGATCTGAAAGGGTCGTTTGCCGGCGCGATGGGCTACGGCCAGTTTATGCCGTCCTCCTATAAACAATATGCCGTCGACTTTAACGGGGACGGTCATATCAACCTGTGGGATCCGGTAGATGCCATCGGCAGCGTGGCGAACTACTTCAAAGCACACGGCTGGGTGCCGGGCGGCCAGGTGGCGGTGCAGGCGAACGGTCAGGCGCCGGGGCTGGAAAACGGCTTCAAAACCAACTACAGCATTTCGCAGCTGGCAGCGGCAGGCCTAACGCCAACGCAGCCGCTGGGCAACGCGCAACAGGCAAGCCTGCTGCGTCTGGATGTCGGTACGGGCTATCAGTACTGGTACGGTCTGCCGAACTTCTACGTCATCACCCGCTATAACCACAGCACTCACTATGCGATGGCCGTATGGCAGCTGGGGCTGGCGGTGTCTCAGGCGCGCGTTCCGGCGGCGTCACCGTTTAGTCAGTAAGTCATCTTATTCCCCCTCTCCCTGTGGGAGAGGGCTGGGGTGAGGGCATCAGCCCGCACCTATTTCCTGCAGAAACATTTCGCCACACTCCCTTTTCAAACCCGTCATTTACATCTTAACCGCCTTTCATTATTGTTATGTTATAACATTTAATGCGGTGTCGACATGTCAACGTCCCTTTTTTCTCTGTCTGCTCTGGTTCGGCTTTTGCTGGCGCTGGTGCTGGTTGTCTTTATCGGGCTGGCCGTGCGCTGGGCGGTGGCACTGCCATGATCGTGATGAACGAACTGGTCGCGGGTTATGAACGCCAGCCCGTTACGCGGCCCCTCTCGGGCACCATTGAGCGCGGCAGCATGACCGCCATTATCGGCGCTAACGGCTGCGGGAAATCCACGCTGCTGAAAACGCTGGCGGGGTTTATTCCTCCCGTCAGCGGCGGTTTCCGCTGGCAGGGTAAGCGCCCGGTCATCGGCTGGCTGGCACAGCGTCACGCCCTGGAGGCGCAGTTTCCGCTGACCGTACAGGACGTGGTAAGCATGGGCTGCTGGCCGGGCATTTCGCTTTTTTCCGGGTTTCGTCGCGAAACGCGGCTGCGCATTGCCAGCGCGCTTGAGCGCGTTGGGCTTGAGTCCATGGCGTTATCCACCATCGATGAACTCTCCGGCGGTCAGTTTCAGCGCATGCTGTTTGCCCGCGTCCTGGTGCAGCAGGCGCCGCTGGTGATGCTGGATGAACCCTTTACCGGGGTCGATGAAACCACCTGCAGCGTGCTGATGGATTTGATGCTGGAGATGTATATGCAGGGGCAAACGCTGCTCGCGGTACTGCACGACAGCGAGCGCGTGTCGCGCCATTTTCCGCAGACGCTGCGGCTGGATGCTGACGTTCCCCAGTGGAAAACCGAGCGGGTGAGGGTGGCATGATCTGGCATCTCTTTTTTCAACCGTTCATTGAGTACGGCTTTATGCGTCGCGCGCTGGTGGTTTGCCTGGCGCTCTCCGTCAGCACCACCGCGCTCGGCGTGTTTCTTCAGCTGCGTCGGATGAGCCTGATGGGCGACGCCCTTTCTCACGCCATTTTGCCGGGTGTCGCCGTGGGGTATTTGCTCAGCGGTATGTCGCTGCTGGCGATGAGTATTGGCGGTTTTATCGCGGGAATTACCGTGGCGCTGCTGGCCGGTCTGGTCAGTCGACGCACGCCGCTGAAAGAAGATGCCAGCTTTGCCGGGTTTTATCTTGGCTCGCTGGCGCTGGGGGTCACGCTGGTGTCGCTGCGCGGGTCGAATGTCGATCTGCTGCATCTGCTGTTTGGCTCTATCCTCGCCGTGGACAAGGACGCCGCGCTGTTTGTCACGGGCGTGTGTATGTTCACCCTTATCACACTGGCGCTGTTTTATCGCGGGCTGGTCACAGAAGCGTTTGATACTGCCTGGCTGCAGGTGAACGCCCGCTGGCTGCCTGGCCTGCTGCACGGACTGTTTCTGGCGCTGCTGGTGCTTAACCTGGTGGCTGGTTTTCAGGTGCTCGGCACGCTGATGGCCGTCGGGCTGATGATGCTTCCGGCCGTGGCGGCACGCTGCTGGGTGCGCACGCTACCAGCCTTACTTCTGATGGCGGGGATAAGCGGTATTTTCTGCGCATGGCTGGGGCTGAGCCTCTCCTGGGCGATGAGCCTACCTGCCGGGCCGTCCATCGTGCTCACCGCCAGCGCGCTGTTCTTTATTTCCATTTTACTGGGTACGCGAAGCAGGCTCGCTGGCAGCCTGCGGGCGTATTTTTAACGCAAGGGGAAACGATGAAACGTACAGGATTTGTAGTGGCGCTCGCGCTGGGGATGATGTCGCACGGCGTGATGGCGAAAACGCTGAATGTGGTAACCAGCTTTTCGATTCTGGGGGATATCACGCAGGAGGTAGGCGGTGACCATGTGAACGTGACGACACTGGTCGGGCCTGACGGCGATCCGCATACCTTTGAACCGTCGCCGAAAGACAGCGCCGCCCTGAGCAAGGCTGATGTGGTGGTGGTGAACGGCCTGGGGCTGGAAGGCTGGCTTGATCGTCTGGTGAAAGCCTCCGGGTTCAAAGGGCAGCTGGTTGTGGCCTCAACAGGAGTGAAAACCCACACGCTTGAGGAAGATGGAAAGACTGTGACCGATCCCCATGCGTGGAACAGCGCGGCGAACGGGGCGCTCTATGCACAAAATATCCTGAACGGGCTGGTGAAAGCCGATCCTGAGGACAAAGCCGCGCTGGAAGCCTCTGGCAAAACGTATATCGCGCAGCTCAGCCAGCTGGATAACTGGGCCAAAACGCGCTTTAGCCAGATCCCGCCGGCGAAGCGTAAAGTGCTGACCAGCCATGACGCGTTCGGCTATTTCAGCCGCGCCTACGGCGTGACGTTTATGGCGCCGCAGGGGCTGTCGTCTGAGAGCGAAGCCAGCGCGGCGCAGGTCGCCGAGATTATCAATCAGATTAAAGCCGACGGCGTGAAAACCTGGTTTATGGAAAATCAGCTCGATCCGCGTCTGGTGAAACAGATTGCATCGGCGACGGGCGCACAGCCCGGGGGCGAGCTTTACCCCGAAGCGCTGTCGGCAAAAGGTGGGGTGGCTGACACCTACGTTAAGGCGTTTCGCCACAATGTGCACACCCTCGCTGAGAGCATGAAATAACCTTTCCACCGCCGGTGCGTCCGTACCGGCTTTTTTCTGAAGCCCCCTCGTAAAACCTGAAGTGCATCCCCACATCTGACGATAAAGTGCTATCTTGTGCAGCACGTTTTTCTGATGCCTGGAGCGAGAATGACTGACCATGAATTGATGCAGCTTAGCGAGATCGTTGGCCTTGCGCTGAAGCAGCGTGGCGCGACAATCACCACCGCGGAATCCTGCACCGGCGGCTGGGTGGCGAAAGCGATTACCGATATTGCCGGCAGTTCCGCCTGGTTTGAACGCGGTTTTGTGACCTACAGTAACGAAGCTAAAGCACAGATGATTGGCGTGCGTGAATCCACGCTTGAACAGCATGGCGCGGTCAGCGAACCGGTGGTAATCGAGATGGCTATTGGCGCGCTCAAAGAGGCGCGGGCAGATTACGCGATTTCCATTAGCGGTATTGCGGGCCCGGACGGCGGCAGCGACGTGAAGCCTGTCGGCACCGTCTGGTTTGGGTTCGCCACCTCCAAAGGGGAAGGGATCACCCGCCGGGAGTGCTTCAGCGGCGATCGCGAAAGCGTGCGTCGTCAGGCAACCGTTTATGCGTTAAAAACGCTCTGGCAACAATTTCTACAAAACACTTGATACTGTATGACCATACAGTATAATTGCACCAACAGAACAGAAATCCACGGTGAAGCACAGTCGCTTCTCCCGGCATGACAGGAGTAATAATGGCTATCGACGAAAACAAACAGAAAGCGTTGGCGGCAGCACTGGGCCAGATCGAAAAGCAATTCGGTAAAGGCTCCATCATGCGCCTGGGTGAAGACCGTTCCATGGATGTGGAAACCATCTCCACCGGTTCGCTTTCTCTGGATATCGCGCTGGGCGCTGGCGGTCTGCCTATGGGCCGTATCGTAGAAATCTACGGGCCAGAGTCCTCCGGTAAAACCACCCTGACGCTGCAGGTGATCGCTGCGGCACAGCGCGAAGGTAAAACCTGTGCGTTTATCGATGCCGAGCACGCGCTGGACCCTGTTTATGCTCGCAAGCTGGGCGTGGATATCGACAACCTGCTGTGTTCTCAGCCGGACACCGGTGAGCAGGCGCTGGAAATTTGTGACGCGCTGGCGCGTTCTGGTGCCGTTGACGTTATCGTGGTCGACTCCGTTGCCGCACTGACGCCAAAAGCCGAAATCGAAGGTGAAATCGGTGACTCTCATATGGGCCTCGCGGCACGAATGATGAGCCAGGCGATGCGTAAGCTGGCGGGTAACCTGAAGCAGTCCAACACGCTGCTGATCTTCATCAACCAGATTCGTATGAAAATTGGTGTGATGTTCGGTAACCCGGAAACCACTACCGGCGGTAACGCACTGAAATTCTACGCCTCTGTCCGTCTGGATATCCGCCGTATCGGCGCGGTGAAAGAGGGCGAGAACGTGGTCGGTAGCGAAACCCGCGTGAAGGTTGTGAAGAACAAAATCGCCGCGCCGTTCAAACAGGCTGAATTCCAGATCCTCTACGGCGAAGGGATCAACTTCCTCGGCGAGTTGGTTGACTTGGGCGTGAAAGAGAAGCTGATTGAAAAAGCGGGCGCCTGGTACAGCTACAACGGTGACAAGATTGGTCAGGGTAAAGCGAACGCGATCTCCTGGCTGAAAGAGAACCCGGCTGCGGCGAAAGAGATTGAGAAGAAGGTGCGTGAGCTTCTGCTGAACAACCAGGACTCTAAACCTGATTTCGTGGTCGATGCCGCGGATGCTGAAGAAACCAACGAAGACTTTTAATTCTTTCGTTTAAAATGAAGGGCTGCTGATGCGGCCCTTTTTGCATTTCTGAATCAGCAGGTTTTTTATGAGTGAACCGACAACACGTCGACCCGCGTATGCACGCTTACTGGACCGCGCGGTGCGCATCCTGGCCGTTCGTGACCACAGTGAACAGGAGCTGCGGCGAAAACTGTCGGCTCCGGTGATGAGTAAAAACGGGCCGGAAGAGATTGATGCCACCGCGGAAGATTATGACCGCGTGATTGCCTGGTGCTATGAGCATCATTATCTCGATGACGAGCGCTTTGCCTCACGGTTTCTCGCCAGCCGCGGCCGTAAAGGATATGGGCCCGCGCGCATCCGGCAGGAGCTGAACCAGAAAGGGGTGGCCCGGGAGTCCATCGAAAAAGCGATGCGCGAATGCGATACTGACTGGTGCGAGCTGGCCAGAGAACAGGCGATTCGTAAATACGGCGAACCGCTGCCGCGTGAATTTTCAGAAAAAGTCAAAATCCAGCGCTTTTTGCTCTACCGCGGCTTTCTGATGGAAGATATCCAGGATATCTGGCGTAATTTTGCCGATTGAACGCATGCGGGATTTTACTTCCCACTAAAGAAAACTTATCTTATTCCCACTTTTTCCAGTAGCTGGTCTGTCCAACGGTTTACCGATACAGGCTGGCTACGACATTTCGTTAGCTTGATTTCAGGATAATTATGAGCAAGAGCACCGCTGAGATCCGTCAGGCGTTTCTCGATTTTTTCCATAGTAAGGGACACCAGGTTGTTGCCAGCAGCTCCCTGGTACCGAATAACGATCCGACTCTGCTGTTTACCAACGCCGGGATGAACCAGTTCAAGGATGTGTTCCTTGGTCTCGACAAGCGTAATTATTCCCGCGCCACAACCTCACAGCGTTGCGTGCGTGCGGGCGGTAAACACAACGACCTGGAAAACGTCGGTTACACCGCGCGTCACCATACGTTCTTCGAAATGCTGGGTAACTTCAGCTTCGGCGACTACTTCAAACACGATGCCATTCAATACGCGTGGGAACTGCTGACCGGTGAAAACTGGTTCAACCTGCCGAAAGAGCGTCTGTGGGTTACCGTCTATGAAACCGATGACGAAGCCTACGAAATCTGGGAAAAAGAAGTCGGGATCCCGCGCGAGCGTATTATTCGCATCGGCGATAACAAAGGCGCGCCATACGCGTCTGACAACTTCTGGCAGATGGGTGATACCGGCCCTTGCGGTCCGTGCACCGAGATCTTCTACGATCACGGCGACCACATCTGGGGTGGCCCTCCGGGCAGCCCGGAAGAAGACGGCGATCGCTACATTGAGATCTGGAACATCGTCTTCATGCAGTTCAACCGTCAGGCCGACGGTACGATGGAGCCGCTGCCGAAGCCTTCCGTTGATACCGGTATGGGCCTGGAGCGTATTGCCGCGGTTCTGCAGCACGTCAACTCCAACTACGAGATTGACCTGTTCAGCACCCTGATCAAAGCCGTTGCCGAAGTTACCGGCGCGTCCGACCTGAACAACAAATCGCTGCGCGTTATCGCGGACCACATTCGTTCCTGTGCGTTCCTGATTGCCGACGGCGTTATCCCGTCGAATGAAAACCGTGGCTACGTGCTGCGTCGTATCATTCGTCGTGCCATCCGTCACGGCAACATGCTGGGCGCGAAGGACACCTTCTTCTATAAACTCGTTGGGCCACTGATTGGCGTGATGGGTGCTGCCGGTGACGAGCTGAAACGCCAGCAGGCGCAGGTAGAGCAGGTTCTGAAAACCGAAGAAGAGCAGTTTGCGCGTACACTTGAGCGCGGTCTGGCGCTGCTGGACGAAGAGCTGGCGAAACTTAAGGGCGATACGCTGGATGGCGAAACCGCTTTCCGCCTGTACGACACCTACGGCTTCCCGGTTGACCTGACGGCGGACGTTTGCCGCGAGCGCAACATCAAAGTTGACGAAGCGGGCTTCGAAGCCGCGATGGAAGAGCAGCGTCGTCGTGCGCGTGAATCCAGCGGTTTCGGTGCAGACTACAACGCGATGATCCGCGTTGATAGCGCGTCTGAATTTAAAGGTTATGACGCGCTGGAACTGACCGGCAAAGTGACCGCCCTGTTTGTTGACGGTAAAGCCGTGGACAGCATCAGCGCGGGCCAGGAAGCGGTTGTCATTCTGGACAAAACGCCGTTCTACGCGGAATCTGGCGGTCAGGTTGGCGATAAAGGCGAACTGAAAGGCAACGGTTTCAGCTTCAGCGTCAGCGACACCCAGAAATACGGTCAGGCGATTGGTCACCAGGGCAAACTGGTTTCCGGTTCTCTGAAAGTGGGCGAGGGCGTACAGGCTAACGTGGATGAAGCTCGCCGCGCGCGCATTCGTCTGAACCACTCTGCAACCCACCTGATGCACGCCGCCCTGCGCGACGTACTCGGTACCCACGTTGCACAGAAAGGTTCTCTGGTTAACGACAAAGTGCTGCGTTTCGACTTCTCGCATTTTGAAGCGATGAAACCGTCTGAAATCCGCGCGGTGGAAGATCTGGTGAACGCGCAGATCCGTCGTAACCTGCCAATCGAGACCCACATCATGGAGCTCGAGGACGCGAAGAAAAAAGGTGCGATGGCGCTGTTTGGTGAGAAATATGACGACCGCGTTCGCGTGCTGAGCATGGGCGACTTCTCTACCGAGCTGTGCGGCGGTACGCACGCATCGCGCACCGGTGACATCGGCCTGTTCCGCATTGTTTCCGAATCGGGTACGGCGGCAGGTGTGCGTCGTATTGAAGCGGTGACCGGTGAAGGTGCGATTGCCAGCCTGCATGCGCAGAGCGATCAGCTGCACGACATCGCGCAGCTGCTGAAAGGCGATAGCCAGAACCTGGGCGAGAAAGTGCGCGTTGCGCTGGATCGCACGCGTCAGCTGGAAAAAGAGCTGCAGCAGCTGAAAGAGCAGGCTGCGGCGCAGGAGAGTGCAAACCTCTCCAGCAAGGCTGTAGACATTAAGGGCGTCAAACTGCTGGTCAGCGATCTGGCGGGCGTTGAGCCTAAGATGCTGCGTACTATGGTCGACGATCTCAAGAACCAGCTTGGTTCTACCGTTATCGTGCTGGCGACAGTGGCAGAAGGTAAGGTTTCTCTGATTGCGGGCGTCTCTAAGGATGTGACCGACCGCGTAAAAGCAGGGGAACTGATTGGTATGGTCGCTCAGCAGGTGGGTGGCAAGGGTGGCGGTCGTCCGGACATGGCGCAAGCCGGTGGTACGGATGCGGCGGCACTTCCGCAAGCTTTGGCCAGCGTTGAAAGCTGGGTAAGCGCGAAACTGTAATAACTACAAAGCACAAGCAGACGCCATAGCGGTAACGTTATGGCGTCTTGTTCACTGTGCTATCGATAACGATAAAGTCAGGTTGAGTTTGTGTATATCGGCTAAACTTACGTTTAACAGAATGTGATGCCGTGACTGCTTACACTTTACGTGTTTGTCATCGCTTACTTTTTGGCGTTATATGATGGATAATGCCGGGATACAAGAGACCCGACTCTTTTAATCTTTCAAGGAGCAAAGAATGCTGATTCTGACTCGTCGAGTTGGTGAGACCCTCATGATTGGGGATGAGGTCACCGTGACAGTTTTAGGGGTAAAGGGTAACCAGGTACGTATTGGTGTTAACGCTCCTAAAGAAGTATCTGTCCACCGTGAAGAGATCTACCAGCGTATCCAGGCTGAAAAATCCCAGCAGTCCAGTTACTGATATTATCGCGTCTCGCTGTCGGGCGAGACGCAACCCTCCTGCCATTTTTCCTGCTCAACGTTACCGTTTAATTTCAAACGCTCTCTTTTTAACCACTCCGTTACCTTAAACTCGCCCTTACGCCGCCATTTCTGCAAAGGTTTTCTGTGAAGATGCCTGCAAAATCCGCTTATAAAACACCCTCTTTGCGGCTTTTACATGCGAATTGCGTGTGATTTGTGCAAACGATAAAAGCTTTTGGAAAATTGTTTGACTTATAAGTCCCAGAAAGTAATATATGCGCCACGCAGCGACGAGAAGCTCTTAACGAGTAACTCGAAGCACTCGAAAGAGGCGTTGTGTGGTGAGGTGGCCGAGAGGCTGAAGGCGCTCCCCTGCTAAGGGAGTATGCGGTCAAAAGCTGCATCCGGGGTTCGAATCCCCGCCTCACCGCCATTTTGCATCCGTAGCTCAGCTGGATAGAGTACTCGGCTACGAACCGAGCGGTCGGAGGTTCGAATCCTCCCGGATGCACCATCTATTACTTCATATTGCTTTAGAAGTGATATGAATATCGAGCAGTACAGTAGTAAATCCCGATGCATCCGTAGCTCAGCTGGATAGAGTACTCGGCTACGAACCGAGCGGTCGGAGGTTCGAATCCTCCCGGATGCACCATATTCTCCGAGATAACAGCGATGCTGTTGTTTCAAGGTCTGCGAGTTAATCGTAAGCACCAGGGAGGATAACGTTGCTTTAGCAACGGCCCGCAGGGCGAGGCGCAGACGAGTAATCCTCCCGGATGCACCATTTACTATTTCTGAAAGCAGTACCCTGATGCATCCGTAGCTCAGCTGGATAGAGTACTCGGCTACGAACCGAGCGGTCGGAGGTTCGAATCCTCCCGGATGCACCATCTATTACTTCATATTGCTTTAGAAGTGATGTGAATATCGAGCAGTACAGTAGTAAATCCCGATGCATCCGTAGCTCAGCTGGATAGAGTACTCGGCTACGAACCGAGCGGTCGGAGGTTCGAATCCTCCCGGATGCACCATCTTCTCCTTCTTTGTTTATTCCTTCGACGTTCCGTCAGCAATCACACTCTCAATCAGCGACAAAAATCACCATTTACGATAAAGTAATGGTTTGTTAATCGTTTAGCGAGAGCACGATGTACGCACAGTATGACGGTTTGATCTTCGATATGGACGGCACTCTCCTGGATACCGAACCCACGCATCGTCAAGCCTGGACTGACGTCCTGGGCTGCTACGGAATGCGTTTCGATCTTCAGGCGATGATTGCCCTCAACGGATCCCCCACCTGGCGTATTGCGCAGGCCGTGATTGAACTGAATCAGGCCGACCTCGACCCGCATCTGCTCGCGCGCGAAAAAACCGATGCGGTAAAAGCCATGCTTCTAGATACCGTACGTCCTCTGCCGCTGATTGATGTGGTAAAAGAGTGGCACGGGCGCCGCCCGATGTCGGTAGGAACAGGCAGTGAAAGCTCGATTGCAGAAGCTTTGCTCAATCATCTTGGCCTGCGTCACTATTTTTCTGCCGTGGTCGCCGCCGATCATGTTAAACATCACAAGCCCGCACCGGACACCTTCCTGCTTTGCGCAGAATTAATGGGCGTCCCGGCGGCAAAATGTGTCGTTTTTGAAGACGCCGATTTCGGCATTCAGGCCGCGCGTGATGCCGGAATGGATGCGGTGGATGTGCGCTTACTGTGAGTGACGCGCTGTCACTTGCTTCATTATTCGCCAGCAGTTTTTTAAGCGCCACGCTGTTACCGGGAAATTCGGAAGTGGTGCTGGTGGCGATGCTGTTGTCCGGCGTGAGTCAGCCCTGGCTGCTTGTATTAATAGCAACAATGGGTAATAGCCTTGGAGGGCTGACTAACGTTATTCTTGGGCGTTTCTTTCCGCTGCGCGAAAAATCGCGCTGGCAGGAAAAGGCAGTCGGCTGGCTAAAACGCTATGGCGCTGCCACGCTGTTATTAAGCTGGATGCCTGTAATAGGCGATTTACTGTGTCTGCTGGCGGGATGGATGCGCATCTCCTGGGGACCGGTGCTCTTTTTTTTGTGCCTTGGCAAGGCGTTGCGCTATGTTCTCGTGGCGTGGGCAACACTACAGGGTATGACGTGGTGGCACTAATTGGTGGAATGAATACGCGACCTTCAATCGTCAACCATTACAATTATGCTGAGTAACATTACTTTGACAGGCGGGAGGTCAATTTGATCCCGGACGTATCTCAGGCGCTGGCCTGGCTGGAAAACCACCCTCAGGCATTGAAGGGTATTCAGCGTGGTCTTGAGCGTGAAACGCTGCGCGTTAACGCGGACGGTAGCTTAGCGACGACGGGTCACCCGAAGTCGTTAGGCTCGGCGCTGACACATAAATGGATCACAACCGATTTCGCTGAAGCACTGCTGGAGTTCATCACGCCAGTAGAGGGTGATATTGATCATATGCTGACGATCATGCGCGATATCCATCGCTACACCGCGCGCAACATGGGCGACGAACGTATGTGGCCCCTCAGCATGCCGTGCTATATCGAGCAGGGCCAGGAGATTGAGCTGGCGCAGTACGGCACGTCAAATATCGGCCGGCTGAAAACGCTCTATCGCGAAGGGCTGAAAAACCGCTACGGCGCGTTGATGCAGACGATCTCGGGCGTGCATTATAACTTCTCGCTGCCAATGGCGTTCTGGCAGGCGAAATGCGGTGAAACGGATAAAGATGCGATCTCTGAAGGCTACTTCCGCCTGATCCGCAACTATTACCGTTTCGGCTGGGTGATCCCGTATCTGTTTGGGGCCTCCCCGGCGATCTGTTCTTCGTTCCTGCAGGGGAAACCGACCACGCTGCCGTTCGAGAAGACCGAGTGCGGAATGTACTATCTCCCGTACGCGACCTCTCTGCGCCTGAGCGATCTCGGTTATACCAATAAATCGCAAAGCAATCTCGGTATTACGTTTAACGAATTGCACGAATATGTGGCAGGATTGAAGCGGGCGATCAAAACCCCGTCGGAAGAGTACGAGAAAATCGGCCTCGAAAAAGACGGCAAGCGCCTGCAAATCAACAGCAATGTGCTGCAGATTGAAAACGAGCTGTATGCGCCTATTCGTCCTAAGCGCGTAACGCGCAGCGGTGAAACCCCGTCGGATGCGCTGCAGCGCGGCGGGATCGAATACATTGAAGTGCGTTCGCTGGATATCAACCCGTTCTCACCGATTGGCGTTGATGAGCAGCAGATTCGCTTCCTGGATCTGTTTATGGTCTGGTGCGTGCTGGCGGATGCGCCGGAAATGAGTTCAGACGAACTGCTCTGTACCCGTACAAACTGGAATCGCGTGATTCTGGAAGGGCGTAAGCCGGGCCTGACGTTGGGTATCGGCTGCGAAACGGCACAGTTCCCGCTGACCAAAGTCGGCAAAGATCTGTTCCGCGATCTGAAGCGTGTTGCCCGCACAATGGACAGCATTGACGGCGGCGACGCGTATCAACAGATCTGCGACCAGCTGGTGGAATGTTTTGATAATCCGGAACTGACGTTCTCAGCGCGTATTCTGCGTTCTATGATCGATCAGGGCATTGGCGGCACGGGGCGTTCACTCTCAGCGGAGTATCGTGAGATGCTGATGCAGGAGCCGTTAGAAGTGCTGAGCGAAGCAGATTTTGCCGCGGAACGCGATGCGTCCGTGGTGCGTCAGAAAGAGGTTGAAGCGGCGGATACCGAGTCGTTTGAGGCGTTTCTGGCGAAGCAGTCTTAAGCAGAAAAGAAAAAGGCCACATCGCTGTGGCCAAAATATACATCTCTGAATTCAGGGATGATGATAACAAATGCGCGTCTTTCATATACTCAGACGTGCATTCTGTAGAAGAGTTCAGTTTATTTTAAAAAAAATCACTATCGGAGGTGACGTATGCCGTTATTAGATAGCTTTACTGTCGACCATACCCGTATGGAAGCACCTGCAGTACGCGTGGCGAAGACCATGCACACCCCGCACGGCGACACGATCACCGTCTTCGATCTGCGTTTCTGCGTGCCAAATAAAGAAGTGATGCCAGAGAAAGGCATTCATACCCTGGAACACCTGTTCGCCGGTTTCATGCGTGACCATCTGAACGGCAACGGCGTTGAGATCATCGACATCTCTCCGATGGGCTGCCGTACCGGTTTCTACATGAGCCTGATTGGCCAGCCGGAAGAGAAACGCGTCGCTGATGCGTGGAAAGCGGCGATGGAAGACGTGCTGAAGGTGAAAGAGCAGAATCAGATCCCTGAGCTGAACGTTTACCAGTGCGGTACTTACCAGATGCACTCTCTGGAAGAAGCGCAGGAAATCGCGCGTCACATCATCGAGCGTGATGTTCGCGTGAACAGCAACGAAGAGCTGGCCCTGCCAAAAGAAAAACTGCAGGAACTGCACATCTAGTGCACCTTTTCCCTCTCCCTACGGGAGAGGGTAGGGTGAGGGTGGTTTAACCCCATGACCACAACCGCAACCTTCTCCTTTACCCATCGTCCCCTCGTTCCGTTCGCCCATGATTACGTTCATGGTGATAGCGAGCCGTGGCATGAGCACGACTGCGCTCAGCTGTTGCACACCCTGAGCGGCGTGGTACGGGTCGATACCGCATCGGGCTGTTGGGTTGTTCCTCCGGGTCGCGGCGTCTGGCTACCGGCGGGGACTCGCCACTCGCTTCGCATCACCGGCAACGTGGCGGCGCGAACGCTGTTCATCGATCCGCTGGCGCGGGCCGATCTCCCGGCCTCCTGTCAGATCGTGCAGATCGCGCCGCTGCTGCGCGAGCTGATCCTCGTCTCTCTTGCTTTACCTGAATCGTACTCGCCCGGCAGCCGGGATGAACGCGTCTATGAACTCATTCTCGATGAAATCCGCACCATGCCGGTGCTGCCGTTTCATCTGCCGGAGCCGGAAAGCGAGGCGTTACGCCACCTGTGTGTGCTAATCCGGCAAAACGCGGGAGGGAGCTGGAGCAGCGCGCAGGCCGCGAGCATGATGAACATGAGCGAACGCACCCTGAACCGCCATTTTCAGCAGCAGACGGGATTAAGCTACGGCGAGTGGTTGAGAAGGGCGCGCCTGCTGGAAGCCTTAGTGCGGCTGGCGCAGGGCCAGCCAGTGCTGCGCGTGGCGCTGGATCTGGGTTACGGCAGCCACAGCGCCTTTACGGCGATGTTCCGCCGGGTGATGGGCGTCTCACCCAGCGATTACTTTAAGAACGACTGACGGCGTTTAAGAGCGCCTGAAGCGACGCGCGCGCCACGTCGCTGTCGATGCCCACGCCCCAGCGGCTGCTCCCGTCCTGGAACAGGCAGCGGATGTAGGCCACCGAGCGGCTGTCGCTGCGTTCGCCTAACGTATGCTCGTGATAATCCTTAATCACGAACGGGGCGTTGACCCAGCGGCTCAAGCCGTGAGCGGCGGCGGAGAGCAGACCGTTACCCTGACCTTCCAGCTGACGCGTTCCCCCCTGCGTAGCGATGCTTGCCGTCAAACGCAGCTGGCCATCCTGCTGGCTGTCGCTGCGGTAGGATTGCAGCGCAAACTGCGGCGTGGCTACCAGGCCGTAGCGGGTGCGGAACAGCTGCCACAGCGCATTCTGCGTCATCTCTTTTCCGTGGCGATCGGTTTCCTGCTGCACGTGCTGGCTGAAATCCTGCTGCAGGGCGCGGGGTAATTTCAGGCCATGATTCTGTTCGATGAGCCACGCGCTGCCGCTTTTCCCTGACTGGCTGTTCACGCGGATCACCGCTTCGTAGGTGCAGCCGATGTCCTGCGGATCGACGGGCAGATACGGCATCTCCCAGCGATCGCCAGGCCTGCGGGCATCAAAGCCTTTTTTGATCGCATCCTGGTGCGAGCCGGAGAAGGCGGTATAGGCCAGCCGGCCTGCCCACGGGTGGCGCGGATGCACCGGCAGCTGGTTGCAGGCTTCCACCACTTCCACGACCCGGTTCATATCGCTAAAGTCGAGATTCGGGCTGATGCCCTGGCTGTAGAGGTTCATCGCCAGCGTCACCAGGCAGACGTTGCCCGTGCGCTCGCCGTTACCAAACAGACAGCCCTCCACGCGGTCTGCCCCCGCCATCACGGCCAGCTCGGCGCTGGCGACGCCGGTACCGCGGTCGTTATGCGGATGTACGCTGATGCAGACATCCCGGCGGCGGCTGAAGTGGCGACAGAAATACTCGATCTGGTCGGCATAGACGTTCGGCGTGCTCACTTCGACGGTGGCCGGTAAGTTGATCACCATGGGCCGTTCGTCGCACGGCTGCCAGATCTCCGCCACGGCTTCACAAATCTCCAGCGCAAACTCCGGCTCGGTAAAGCAGAAGGTCTCCGGGGAATACTCATACTGCCAGCGGGTGTCCGGGTTCTCTTCACACAGCTGACGAATAAGCCGCGTGGAGCGCGTCGCCAGCTCGACGATTTGCGCTTTCTCCATGCCGAATACCAGGCGGCGGAACAGCGGGGCGGTGGCGTTATACAGATGGACGGTGGCCTGCTTCGCGCCGCGCAGGGATTCAAAAGTACGATGGATGAGATCTTCCCGCGCCTGGGTTAATACCTGAATCGTGACGTCATCCGGAATGCGGTTCTCTTCGATAAGCTGGCGGACAAAGTTGAAGTCGGTCTGCGAGGCGGATGGGAAAGCCACCTCAATTTCTTTGAATCCGCAGCCCAGCAGCAGATCCCAGAACTGCAGCTTGCGGGTGCTGTCCATCGGCTCGGCAAGGGCCTGGTTGCCGTCGCGCAGATCGGTTGAGAGCCAGCGCGGTGCGCGGGTAATGCGTTGCTCCGGCCAGCGGCGGTCGGGCAGGGAAAGGGACGGATAGGGTTGGTACTTGTCGGCGGGTGTGTTCAGCATGATGCGCTCCTGTTGTCTTTTCACTATCGTGAATGGATTTCAGGAGCGCTGCTTTATCGAAACTGACAATCGCTGTCGCGTTCTGGACAAGGCGATTTAGTGCGCGCCACCGCCGCCGCTACCGGCGCCAAACGGTGGTTTAGCAAACCACACCAGCCCCAGCAGGACGATAAAGATCCCCGCCGATATCCAGAAAATCTCGTTGGCCGAGATAATCAGACCCTGGTTGGTGATCTGCTGGGCGATCCAGCCGGACGCCTGCTGTTCCGTCATACCCATTCCCTGAAGCTGGTTGTACATCTCCCGGGAGTTAGGGTTGAACGGGTTCACCGCTTCGGTCAGCTGGGCATGGTGCATCGATTCACGGTTCGTCCACAGGGTGGTGGTGATCGACGTACCAATCGAACCCGCCAGCGTTCGCGTAAAGTTCGACAGGCTCGATGCGGCCGCCATGCGCTCAGGCGGTAAACCGGAAAGCGTGATGGTGGTCAATGGCATAAAGAAGCACGCCACGGCAAAGCCCTGAATAAACTGCGGCCACGCGGACGCGCCAAAGTCCATTCCCGGTTCGAACGTATACGCGCGCCAGTAGAAGCACACGGCGTACATGATAAAGCTGAACGTCACCAGCCGGCGCATGTCGAGCTTGTGGGCGAAGCGGCCAATAATCGGCGACAGCAGAACCGGAATCAATCCAACCGGCGCCGAGGCTAAACCTGCCCAGGTTGCGGTGTAGCCGTATACCTCCTGCAACAGCTGCGGCAGCAGTACAATCGCGCCGAAGTAGAGCATGTAGGCGAGGCTGATACACAGACAGCCTATAGTGAAGTTTCGCGACTTAAACAGCGACAGGTCGACTATCGGGTTATCGTCCGTCAGCTCCCAGACAATCAGGAAGCTCAGCGACACCACCGCGACAATCGTCAGGATGATGATCTCCCTGGAGTTGAACCAGTCCAGCTCTTTGCCCTGGTCGAGCATGACCTGCAGGCTACCGATGCCGACAACCAGCAGTGCCAGACCAATGGCATCGATACGCCGCTGTTCCGTCCGGGTTTCTCTGCCGCGCAGCGACTGGAGCGTCAGCATTACCACGAGGGCGCCAATCGGTACGTTGATGAAGAAGATCCAGCCCCAGTGATAGTTGTCGCTGATATAGCCGCCTAAGATAGGCCCGCAAATCGGCGCGACAATTACGGTCATTGACCACAGCGCCAGCGCAATCGAGCGTTTGGCGGGCGGGTAGTTGTTCAGCAGTAAGCTCTGCGACAGCGGAATCAACGGCCCGGCGACAATCCCCTGAATGACGCGGAAGAAAATCAGCATCGTCAGGCTGCTGGACATGCCGCACGCCCAGGAGGCAAGAACGAACAATACCGTCGACCAGAGGAACAGCTTCACTTCACCGACGCGCTTTGCCAGCCAGCCGGTAATCGGAATGGAGATGGCGTTTGCCACCCCAAACGAGGTAATGACCCAGGTCCCCTGGCTCAGCGACGAGCCAAGGTTACCGGCGATGGTCGGGATCGCCACGTTTGCGATGGTGGAGTCCAGCACCTGCATGAATGTCGCCAGCGACAGCGCGATGGTCATAATGACCAGCTGCGCGCCTTCCAGCGGTTTTTGCGGCTTTTGCTGTTGCATAACGCTCACCTTCGGATTAACCGGCGTTTGCCTTCACGATGTCATCGATCAGCTTGTTGACCGGATCGAGGCTAATTTCACGGGCGTTACTTTCATAAGCCGGACTGCTGCGCACCTGGCTTGCCAGGATCTGACCGTCGCGCTCTGGCCGATACGCATATGGGCAAGCTGCGTCTCTTTAAAGTTGGCGTCTACCCACAGATTGTCTGCCGGCACGACCGCCATCAGCGGCGTGGTTGGGCTAATCTGCGCCCCTGGCTGGACGGAACGACGGGAGACATAGCCGGTCATCGGGCTGACGATTTTGGTACGCTGCAGGGCAAGCCACGCGTTGCGCACTTCGGTCGCCGCCTGCTGTACGGCAGGCTGGTTTTCCAGGCTGGTGCCCAGCACCATCGCCTGGTTGGCGTTGTACTGTTGAATGGCCACATCCAGCTGTGCCTGAGCGCTGGCAACGGCGTCGCGGGCATGCTGCAGCTCTTCACGGCCAATCAGGTTGGCGGTGCCGAGCGGTACGCGGCGGTTCAGGTCGCTCTGCGCCTGCGCCAGCGCCGTTTTTTGCACGTCGATGTTGGCCTGCAGCTGTTTGCTGTTGATCATCAGCTGGCGGGTCTGACGGACGCTGGAGGCCAGCGCGGTCTGTGCTTTTTCAAACGCCTGCTGGGCGTCGGTTGGATCGAGGGTCACCAACACATCGCCTTTTTGCACAAAGTCGGTATTGTCAGCCCAGACTTTCGTCACGCTGCCAGACACCTGCGCCATAATTTGTACCTGGTTCCCTGCCACGTACGCGTCGTCAGTCTCTTCAGCATGACGCAGTACTAAAAACCAATAGATCCCATATGCCACGGCAATAATGATAAAGAGCAAGGTCAACAGAAGAAGGGCGCTCTTACGTTTGCCTTTCTTGTTGGCCGGTTGCTGCGGGGTAGTGCTCTCCGCATTTGCGCTCATTGTTGTTCTCCACGATCTTCTTATTTTCACATCGGCTGAGCCGACCTGTTGTCAGAAAGGCCAGCACTGTGACGTGCTGGCCTGTCGGTTTTCTTATGAATCTGGAATGGTGAGCGTGTCGTCGCGTTAGCGCAGCGCCTCAAGAACGGCGCCGTCTTCATCCATCTGGTCCAGACGGGTGAGCAGCTTGCGAGTGATGTGCTCAAGCTGGTCGCGCTCGGCGGTGCTGAGGGCAGACCAGAGTTTGTGCAGGCAATTGTGCTGAGGTGGCAGCACCTCGCGCAGGAACTGGTGACCTTTATCGGTCAGTTGCAGATGCAGGCAGCGGCGATCGTTGTCGCTTTCACGGCGCTCAATCCAGCCGCGCTTTTCGAGTTCATCGGCAATACGGGTCGCATTGGTACGGGAGGAGCCCAGCGCGCAGCTCAGTTCGGAAGGCTGAATGCTGTGATTTTCCTGAGACTCCAGCGTAATCAACGCCATAAACAACGTCTCGTTAATCCCTTGAGCTTTCAGCATTTTATTACGGTTTTCCAGTAGCTTACCCTGCATGTGCATGCACAGGCGAGTCAGCAGGATTTCCTGATACGGGAAGTCCTCATGGCGACTGGCGCGGAATTTAAGCATTTGTTCAATGGGCGTAAACGAACTATCCATTTGGGCATAACCTCATTAATTACAGCCGATATAGTAACGATGGTGACAAATAATGTAAATGAATTATTTGTGCGGTTATATCCGCCAAACTTATGTCACCATCAGAAAGCGCCGGGTAAGTCCGTGACCCGGTGAGCACAGAAAGCGTTGGGTGTGAACCCGCTGAAGAGAGGATGTGAGGACGGGGGTCTGAACTATTCATGCCGATTGTAAATATGTCACCCACATTAAAATTTCTGGGATAAATGATTACGTTTACATTAACAGAGTGAAGGGTCTCTTAACACCCTAAGAGGCCAACTCAATGTAAATGTTAGTTAATTGCATCCTGACGGTGATAACCGCGCCACCATACTACCAGGTTGAGGGTAGCGACGATGGCCCCGATCGCGCATACCCCCGACCAGCCCGCATGCTGCCACGCCGACGCTGAAATAAGCGAACCCGCCGCGCCGCCGATGAAGTAGCTGGTCATGTATCCGGCCGTCAGACGGTTACGCGCCTCTGGCTTCACGCGATAGATGACGGTCTGATTGGTGATGTGAACGCCCTGAACGGTGAGATCGAGCACCAGGATACCGACAATCAGCGCCAGCACCGAGATGTGTCCGTACCAGATCGCCGCCCAGGAGAGCAGAAGTAAAACCAGCCCTGCGGAGGTGGTCAGGTGGGATTTGCCCTTATCGGCCAGCCCGCCAGCGGGACGCGCGCCCAGTGCGCCTGCGGCACCGGCCAGGCCGAACAGGCCAATCACCCCTTCGGAATAGTTGAACGGCGGCGCGGCCAGCAGAAACGCCATCGACGTCCAGAGAATGCTGAAGTTAGCGAAGGTGAAACAGCCCAGCAGGGCGCGGGTGCGCAGAAGCTTGTCCTGCGTAAACAGGCTGAAAACGGAGGCCAGCAGCTGAGGATAGTTCAGGTGGTTTTCCTGCTTCACTTTTGGCAGCCCGCGCCACAGCGCCAGCGCCATGATGACCATCAGCACGCTCGCCACCCAGTATACGGTGCGCCAGCCGCCAAGGCTTGCCAGCAGCCCTGCAACGGTACGCGCCAGCAAAATCCCCAGCAGCAGGCCGCTCATGATGGTGCCCACCACCTTGCCGCGTTTTTCCGGGGAGGCGAGGGTCGCGGCGAGCGGGACCAGGATTTGCGCCACCACGGAGAACAGCCCCGTAAGCGCGGTTCCGACGATCATCATCGTCAGCGACTGGCTGCTGGCGGTGATCAGCATCCCACCGGCGGCCAGCAGGGTCATGGAGACGATCAGCATTCGGCGTTCAAACATATCGCCGAGCGGCACCAGGAACAGCAGCCCGGCGGCATAGCCTAGCTGTGCTGCGGTAACGATAAAGCCTGCGGAGCTGGCAGAGAGATTGAACGCGCGGGCGATGGTGTCGAGAAGAGGCTGCGCGTAATAGTTGCTGGCGACCGCCAGACCCGTTGCCACGGACATTAAAAGGATGAGTGCGGGGCTAAGCCCTTGAGCTGTTTTTGTCATTAGTTTCAGGAATCGTTAGTTGAGTGATTATTTTTCCGGAAACCATAATAGCTAATGATTGTGAATAGTGGGGGATTGTTGGGTGATGTATTGTGCGGTTTAGGTGAATGGTGCGGTCTGGTGCCCTCACCCTAACCCTCTCCCACAGGGAGAGGGAACGCTAACAGAGAGCCGGGGTGAGGGAAAATGTTTTACTTCTGCGCTTCAAGCGCCTCTTTCACCCAGCCGTCAAACTGCTGCTGGTGGGCCTTGATCCAGCCGTCGACGTGGCCTTTCACATCCGCTTCAGACGATTTGCCCGCATGCATCATCGCGTTCTGGGCATTGATGTCCGCCAGCGGCAGCTTCATTACCGAGAACAGCTTCGCCGCCGCCGGGTTTTTCTCCGCCCAGGCTTTGTTGGCCACGATATGCATGGTGTTCACCGGGAAGCCGTAGTTCATGCCGTTCGGCAGTTTGGTGTCGATATCCTTCTGCTCGCCCGGAAGGGAGGAGAACGGCACCTGCAGCCACACCACGTCTTTGCCCGGCTTCAGCACGTCGCTCACCCAGTACGGCGTCCAGGTGTAGTAGATCACCGGTTTACCCTCTTTGAAGCGGGCAATGGTGTCGGCCATCATCGCTGAATAGTTGCCGTGGCTCACGTCGACCGTTTTCGCCAGATCGAAAGCTTTGTTCTGGTGGTTAATCACCGCTTCACAGCCCCAGCCCGGAGAGCAGCCCATCATGTCGGCCTTGCCGTCGCCGTTGGTGTCGAACAGTTTGGCGATCTTCGGATCTTTCAGCTGTTCAATGTTGGTGATGTGGTACTGGTCGGCAGTTTTCTTGTCGATCAGATACCCCTGCGCCGCGCCCGTCACGAAGGTGCCTTCGCGGTAGAACTTCTTGTCGCCACCGGCGGCGGCATACATGTCGTCGTGCAGCGGCTGCCAGTTCACCGCGGTAAAGGTGGCGTCACCAGAGGCAATCGACGTGTAGCCTACGTTGTAGTCCACTTCGCTCGGCGTGTTAACCGTGTAGCCCAGCTTCTCCAGCGCGCGGCTGACGATCAGAGTCTGGAAGCTCTCTTCCGAAATGGTGCTCTGCACCGGCTGCACGGTAATGCCTTTACCCGGCAGGTCAGCCGCAAACGCGCTGGTGGAGACAAGGGTGGCAAACGCTGTGGCAAAAAGTACGTTATGTCGCATCGTTGTTCCTTATTTTGATTTCGTGAAAGGGCGGGTGAGTAACCCGACAGGGCCGGTGGTATACCAGCGACGGTTGCCGCGACTGCGTGAATCACGACCGACTGCCTGGGTCAGGCGGTCAAGGATAATGGCGAGGATCACAATGCCGACGCCGCCGACGGTGGCCAGCCCCATATCGAGACGGCCAATGCCGCGCAGCACCATCTGGCCCAGACCGCCAACAGCGATCATCGAGGCGATCACCACCATCGACAGGGCCAGCATCAGCGTCTGGTTAACGCCCGCCATGATGGTTGGCATCGCCAGCGGGAGCTGAACCTTAAACAGCATCTGGCGCGGGCTGGCGCCGAACGAGCGTGACGCTTCGATCAGGTCCGCAGGCACCTGGTTAATCCCCAGAATGGTCAGACGAATAATCGGCGGCAGGGCGAAGATAATGGTCACCACCACGCCCGGCACGTTGCCGATACCAAACAGCATTACGATAGGCACCAGATAGACGAACGCCGGGGTGGTCTGCATCGCATCCAGCAGCGGACGAATAATCTTCGCTGCCCGCGGGCTGCGCGCCAGCCAGATCCCCATCGGCAGGCCGATGACAATGCAAAAGAGCAGGGCGGTCAGCACCAGCGCCAGGGTGATCATCGCCTGCGACCACGCGCCAATTGCGCCAATGGCAATCAGCGAGATCAGCGTGGCGATCCCCATCCCCGCGCTACCGAACTGCCAGGCAATCAGGGAGAACAGGATAATCGCCACCGGCGCCGGCATGCCCAGCATCAGCTGCTGGAAGCCGTTCAGGATGTAATCCACCGGGACGCGGATCCCCTGGAAGACCGGACGGAAGTGCGTGACCACCCAGTCGATCCCCTCTGTGACCCAGCTGTCCAGCGGGATCAGCGTTTTATGGAACGGATCCATGATGTTGAAATGTTCTGGCGCAGGCGCGGGTGCGCTGTTCAGCCAGTCTGCCGCGCCGCCGCCATCGGCAGGAGCGGGCGTGGAACCCCACGCGTCGGTGGATTGCGCAGCGCTGTCCGCTGCCTCAGTGGTGCCCCACGGGTTAGATTGATCGGTCATTGTTTGCCCCCTCGCGATCTAAAGCCTGCAGCAGCATCCGTTTTGAGATGATGCCGACGTACTGTTGTTCCTCACCGACGACCGGCACGGCGCACGGCGCCTGGCCTACGTGAGAGAGCAACTCGCTGAGCGGCGTTTCGGCGTCCACGGCAAGCGGAGCGTCAATTAACGCCGCATCGATTCCCTGGTTCTCAGTGAGAGCCGTTTTCAGGGAGTCGATGGAGACAATGCCAACAAATTTATTGCCGCGTTCAACCAGATATCCGTATTCACGGTCTTCGTCCTGCAGCAGCTTAAGCGCCGAGCGCGGGCCGAAGCCTGGCGTTTTACGGATAATGCCGTTTGGCGTTCGACGGGCAATATCTTTGGCGCTAAAGACCTGGCTAATATCCACGCCGCGGAAGAAGGTGCGGACATAATCGTTCGCCGGATTATTGAGAATTTCATCCGGCGTGCCGACCTGCACCACTTCACCGTTTTGCATAATGGCAATGCGGTCGCCAATACGCATGGCTTCATCCAGATCGTGGGAAATAAAGACAATAGTTCGCTGATGTTTAGCCTGTAATTTTACCAGCTCGTCCTGCATCTCGGTACGAATTAACGGATCGAGGGCGGAGAAGGCTTCATCCATTAATAATATGTCTGGATTAATGGCTAATGCACGGGCTAATCCCACGCGCTGACGCATACCGCCGGAAAGTTCATCCGGATACGCATGCGCATAATTTTCCAGCCCGACCTGACGCAGCGCATCAAGGGCTTTTTCCTGACGTTCCTGAGCCGGCGTGCCGGCTAATTCCATGCCGAAAGCGGTATTATCCAGCACCGTCATGTGCGGCATCAGCGCGAATGACTGGAACACCATTGCAATCTTCTTTCTGCGCACCTCGCGAAGCTCTGCGTCTGATATTCTGGCGATATCCACGCCGTCAATCAGCACCTGTCCGCGGGTGGGTTCAATCAGGCGATTGAGAAGGCGAACCATAGTGGATTTACCCGAACCGGATAATCCCATGATGACAAAAATCTCGCCTTCTTCAATGGCCAGACTGGCGTCTTTAACGCCAAGCGATAGCCCGGTTTTTTCCAGAATTTGCTCTTTCGTAAGGCCTTTCTCAATATATTTGAATGCGCGCTGCGGATGCTCGCCAAATACTTTATAAAGATTTTTCACTTCTAATTTAATTGCCATGCAATAGAGAGTGTCCTGTTATTTGTTTATGCCGATATGATTACCATGGTAAATTGTTAACGGGCATAACCCTAACATACTGAGAATCTGAGACAACCCTGAGTCGGGATGAAGGCAAAATTTTGACGCAAGCGAAACGGCTGAATTTCCCATGAATAAAGGGCTGAGGGCGATTTGAATTTTTCTCAATTTTTTGCTGCTGCATCGTGAAATTTCGCCTGAACCGGAATGATTCAGGCGAATATGACGTGGAAATTACAGTGTAGTTGTTTTGTAAATATTAGAGTGGGAATTGTTGGGTTTATATTAAATTAACGAACGTTAGCGTTCATCAAAAATCCCAGTCTTCATCCTCGGTTTCCACCGCTTTGCCCATCACGTACGATGAGCCCGATCCCGAGAAGAAATCGTGGTTTTCGTCGGCATTGGGCGACAGCGCGGCCAGAATCGCCGGGTTCACCTCCGCCATCTCCGGCGGGAACAGCGCGTCGTAGCCCAGGTTCATCAGCGCCTTGTTGGCGTTGTAGCAGAGGAAGGCCTTCACGTCGTCCTCCCAGCCGGTGCCGGCGTAGAGTTCCTCCGTATAGCTCAGCTCGTTGTCGTACAGATCCATCAGCAAATCGAGCGCAAAGCCTTTAAGCTCCTCGCGCTTCGCCTCGCTGACTTTCTCCAGTCCTTTCTGATACTTATAGCCAATGTAATACCCGTGCACCGCTTCATCACGAATGATGAGCCGAATCAAATCGGCGGTGTTGGTGAGCTTGCCCCGGCTCGACCAGTACATGGGCAGCCAGAAGCCGGAATAGAAGAGGAAAGATTCCAGGAACACGCTGGCGATCTTCTTCTTCAGCGGCTCGTCGGCGCGGTAATATTCCAGAACCAGCTCCGCCTTTCTCTGTAATGACTCGCTCTCTTCACTCCAGGCGTAGGCTGCGTCCACGTCTTTGGTCTGGCACAGGGTCGAGAAAATCGAGCTGTAGGAGCGGGCATGCACCGCCTCCATAAAGCTTATGTTCGACATCACCGCCTCTTCGTGCGGCGTCAGCGCGTCGCTCATCAGAGCCGGTGCACCGACGGTATTCTGAATGGTGTCCAGCAGCGTCAGGCCGGTAAAGACGCGGATCGTCAGCTGCTGTTCGGCGTGGCCGAGCGTTTGCCAGGCCGGAATATCGTTGGAGAGCGGAACCTTTTCCGGCAGCCAGAAGTTGCTGGTCAGGCGGTTCCACACCTCCAGATCTTTATCGTCCTGAATCTTGTTCCAGTTAACGGCACTCACCCGTGACAGTTTCATCCTTTCTCCTTACAGCGCGCAGGACACGCAGCCTTCGATTTCGGTGCCTTCCAGCGCAAGCTGGCGCAGGCGAATGTAGTAGAGCGTTTTGATGCCTTTCTTCCAGGCGTAGATCTGCGCTCTGTTGATATCCCGCGTGGTGGCGGTGTCCGGGAAGAACAGCGTAAGCGACAGCCCCTGATCCACATGTTTTGTTGCCTCCGCGTAGGTATCGATGATTTTCTCCGGGCCGATCTCATACGCGTCCTGATACAGCGCCAGGTTCTCATTGGTCATAAACGGGGCAGGGTAGTAAACGCGCCCGGTTTTGCCTTCCTTACGAATTTCAATTTTCGACACGATCGGGTGAATGCTCGACGTGGCGTGGTTGATGTAGGAGATCGATCCGGTCGGCGGCACCGCCTGCAGGTTCTGGTTATAAATGCCGTAGCGCATCACGTCGTCACGCAGCTGCTGCCACATCTCGCGCGTCGGCAGGGTAATCCCCGCGCGGGCAAACAGTTCGCGCACTTTTTCGGTTTTCGGCTGCCAGTCGCCTTCAAGATACTGGCTGAAATAGGCTCCGCTGGCGTAACGGGAGTGCTCAAAGCCCGCGAACCGCTGGCTGCGCTCGCGCGCCAGCATCATCGAGGTGTGCAGCGCGTGCCAGGTAATGGTGTAGAAATAGAGGTTGGTGAAATCCAGCCCTTCCGGACTGCCGTAGGCGATGCCTTCGCGCGCCAGATAGCCGTGCAGGTTCATCTGCCCCAGACCGATGGCGTGCGAAGCGGCGTTGCCCGCTTCAATAGACGGTACGCTGCGGATGTGGCTCATGTCCGACACCGCCGTCAGCCCGCGAACGGCGGTTTCTATCGTGCGGCCAAAGTCGGGGGAATCCATGGTGTGGGCGATATTCAGCGACCCGAGGTTGCAGGAGATATCCTTGCCGATGTCCGCGTAGTCCAGGTTTTCGTCGTAGGTAGACGCGCTGTTAACCTGCAAAATCTCCGAGCACAGGTTGCTCATATTGATGCGCCCGGCAATCGGGTTCGCGCGGTTCACCGTATCCTCAAACATGATATACGGATAGCCGGACTCAAACTGGATCTCCGCAAGCGTCTGGAAGAAATCGCGGGCATTGATGGTTTTTTTGCGGATGCGATCGTCGGCCAGCAGCTCGTCGTACAGCTCGCTGATGGCCACGTCGCCAAAGGCTTTGCCGTAGATTCGCTCAACGTCATACGGCGAGAAAAGCGCCATCTCGGCATTCTCTTTGGCGAGCTTAAAAGTGATATCCGGGATCACCACGCCAAGCGACAGCGTTTTGATGCGAATTTTTTCGTCGGCGTTTTCGCGCTTGGTATCAAGAAAACGCAGAATGTCCGGGTGGTGCGCGTGCAGGTAAACCGCGCCCGCACCCTGACGCGCGCCAAGCTGGTTGGCATAGGAGAAGGCATCTTCCAGCATCTTCATCACCGGGATCACGCCGGAGGACTGGTTTTCGATGCGCTTGATCGGCGCGCCCGCTTCACGCAGGTTCGAGAGCAGAAACGCCACGCCGCCGCCGCGTTTGGAAAGCTGCAGCGCCGAGTTCACCGCGCGGCCAATCGACTCCATATTGTCTTCGATACGCAGCAGAAAACAGGAAACCAGCTCGCCGCGCTGGGCTTTGCCGCAGTTGAGAAAGGTCGGCGTGGCGGGCTGGAAGCGGCCGGAGAGGATCTCGTCGGCGAGCTGCTCCGCCAGCGCTTCATCGCCCTGCGCCAGCGTCAGCGCCACCATCACCACGCGATCTTCAAAGCTCTCTAAGTAGCGCTTGCCGTCAAAGGTCTTCAACGTGTAGCTGGTGTAGTACTTCCACGCGCCGAGGAAGGTCTGGAAACGAAAGCCGCTGGCGTGGGCGCGTTCAAACAGCTTCACCACAAAGGCGCGGTCGTAGCGGGTGAGCGTGCGCGCGTCGTAGTAGCCCTCGTTCACCAGATAGTCGAGACGTTCATTCTGGCTCGCAAACGTCACGCTGTTGGGCCGCACGTGGGCGGCAAAAAAGGCGTCCACCGCCTCACGATCTTTCTCGAACTGAATGCGTCCCTCCCGATCGTAGAGGTTAAGCATGGCGTTTAATGCATGGTAATCCGGTGTCGCCTGAATCACCCGTTCTGCGGTTGTCGTTGCCAAAATTCGTTCACTCCTTTACGCACGTTTTCGACGTCCTGCTGTGTCCCCATCAGCTCAAAACGATAGAGATACGGCACGCCGCATTTTTGAGAAATGACATCCCCGGCGCGGCCGAAGGCATCGCCGAAATTGCGATTCCCCGCCGCGATCACTCCGCGAATCAGCCCGCGGTTGTGAGGATCGTTCAGAAAGCGGATCACCTGGCGAGGCACGGCTTCTGCCGTGCCGCCTCCGCCATAGCTGGGCACCACCAGAATGTACGGTTCATCTACCCGGATCCGCTCCCGCTCGTTCAGCGGAATGCGCACCGCAGGCAGCCCGACGCGCTCAATAAAGCGGAGCGTGTTTTCCGAGCTGCTGGAGAAGTAGACCAGCCCGCTCATGCACGCGTGGCCTGAGCGCTCAGGCGGTTAATCATGTCCGGGCGGAAGCCAGACCAGCTTGTCTCCCCGGCGACCACCACCGGAAGCTGACGAAAACCCTGCTTGCGCAGGGTGTCTGCGGCCTCGGGGACCTGGTCAACATTCACCATTTCAAACGCCACGCCGCGGCTTTCCATTGCCCGTTTGGTCGCGTGGCACTGAACACAATCGTTACGAGTGTAAATAATAATGCTCATGATTCGTATTTCCATTTAAAATGAGGGTGCGGCGCGAATCATCGCGTCAGGTTGTGTGTATCTTGCTAAAAGGAATACTAGATGTAGTTGTCTTAAGTTTCAACCATACAAGATATGGGAAATTTAGATTAATATCGCCCCTGTGATGAGCACAGCGGGGCAGGGCAGGCTGTACGGGTTTTTCAGGCTTACGGGCATAAAAAAGCCCCGGCGCCTGAGGCTACCGGGGCAGAATACGCGGGATTATTTACGCAGGCTGAGCAGGGCACCGACGAAGATGCCGACCGCCGCGACGGTTCCCAGAGTACATAGCGGTTTTTCACGCACGAAGGTCGTAGCACAGCTTGCCATATCGCAGGCAGCCTGCGTGGCGCGTGAACGTCCGTTCATACGGGCGCGGGTTTCACGGAGCAGAGACTGAGCCTTACGCTTTGCGGCTTCCGCTTCGTCCTTCGCGTCACTTCCCCAGGACTTCAGCACCTCTTCCAGCGTGTCCGCTAATTGGCTGACATCATTACGAATATCCTGAGCGTCGTCGTTAATATCGTTTCGGTTCGGTCTGTTAAACATACGATCCTCCGTAATTTTGTGTTCCCGTTCAGTTTAGTTCAGAAATTTAATATCTGAAGCGCATCACGCGTTATCCGGCAGTTTATGGACTATTCTGAAAGCCCTGCTATTGCTGAATACTGTAAGGTTGCCGGGCAGGAAAAGATAACGAGGAAAAGATATGTATTTACGACCTGACGAGGTGGCACGCGTTCTTGAAAAAGAGGGATTCACCATGGATGAGGTGACGCCAAAAGCGTATGGATATCGCCGCGGCGAGAATTATGTTTATGTTAATCGCGAAGCAAGAATGGGACGTACCGCTCTCATTATTCACCCGACGCTGAAAGACAGAAGTTTGTCATTTGCTGAGCCTGCCTCGGATATTAAAACCTGCGATCATTATCAGCAATTTCCGCTCTATTTAGGCGGTGAACGGCATGAGCATTACGGTATTCCGCACGGTTTCAGTTCGCGTATGGCGCTGGAGCGATTTTTGAAGGGACTGTTTGGCGACGTACAGTAAATCCGCGACTGGCGTGCGCCAGTCGCTTCACATCACGCTTTTGCCTGGCTGTACTGGCTGACCTTAAACAGGCGGCGGCAATAGTCGAGGAAATAGCCGTAAACGGCTCCCATCAACATCGAAATAACAATATTCGAACTGACCGCCGCAGCGATCTGGTGCCAGTCTGCACCGACTGTCAGGAGAATGGCCACGTAAACCGGCGACTGGAACGTCACATACGCCAGAACGTCCGCCAGGTTTTTCACCCAGCCTGCTGGGCTGATACGACGCGCGAAACGCATTACCGCATCGCGGTATAAACCGTAAGGCCATGCAATAATAATATTGACCGGGATCGCCACCAGACGAGAAGAAAACGACTGCTCGAAGGACATTCCGGAGAGGAATATTTCGATCAGCATGTTCACGACGGAACAGTAAACAACCATCGCGAAAGTATCCGCCACCGCGTGGCGCAGGCGAGATTGCGGCGAGAACATGTCTGAACTCCTTGAGAAGAACACAAAAGAAACGATTTTCCTTCAGCGGTTAGTGCTTTAGGTTGGTTTGTTTGATGTGTATAGCGTATATCTCTGCGTTTGAACTAACAACTAGTGATAAATTTTTATTTAATCGCCTTTTGTCCACAAAATTCTCTAAAGTTGTTCGTTTTTTGTTCCGATCGTTATAATCTGTCTTGTTTGATGGTTATTGCATTAAAATCAATGAGTTGGTTTTGTTAGTGGCTAAAGTCAGGAATCCTCCACCTGACGCGGCGCAGTATGCTGTAATTTGGATTAAAGTTGGCCATTTATATTAATGGAGTGATTGGATTCATCGATGTCCTGTCAGCACCTTGCGCTATTATTAACAGTGAGTTCTAAATATATTTACACTGATGCCCGTACGGACCCTTGGGTAGATATTTCAACTCAAATGAATTATTCTGTCGGCGATTTATCTATTTACCCCCCAAAGAAAAGGTTTTCAAATAATATGTCTTTGACGTTACAGAATCTTAATAATATCCGAACCCTGCGCGCCATGGCGCGTGAATTATCCCTGGACGTTCTTGAGGAAATGCTGGAAAAGGTCAGGGTCGTTACTGAAGAGAAACGCAGCGAGCTGACGGAATTAGAGCAGCAGCGTGCTGAGCAGCAGGAAAAAATTAATGCCCTGCTGGAGCTGATGAAAGCTGATGGTATTTCACCGACTGACCTGCTGGGTTCTGAACTAGCGCAGACGGGTAAGCCAGCGAAAAAGCGTAAGCCGCGTGAAGCAAAATATCGCTTTATTGACCAGAACGGCGAAGAGAAAACGTGGACCGGCCAGGGCCGCACGCCGAAGCCTATCGCCAGCGCGCTGGCAGACGGTAAATCACTGGATGATTTTCTGATCTAACGAATGAGCCGGGCGGAACACGCCGCCCGGCTGACTGTTCAGCAGACGCCGAAATCGCCTTCTTCGGTATAAGGCGCCACATCGGCGGCTTTCAGCGTATATTTCTCGCCTTGCTCATTGCTGGCCTGGACCGCCACAATGCTGTCACCGTTTACTTCGAGCACTTTCAGTTTCGGGCCGCCTTTACGCGGTTGCACATAATCACCGACAGAAAACATATTACCTCCTCATCGTTTTAGCGATCTTCACCTTAGCCCACGCATGACGCCGGGTACAGCGTATTTCACCGATTACTGCTTATGAGGTACGCCGGTTCCAGGGCATCACCTTGAGCAGTCGCGCCATGCCGCAAAAGCCCGTCACACCGGCGAACAGCAGACCGGCTCCGACAAAGCCGCTGAGCAGGAAAAAGCTGCTGGAGACGCTATAGCCCAGCACCACGCCACAGAGTATTAACAGCCCGGCGGCAATTTGCACCTGACGCATCAGCGGCAGCGGCTGGGACTTGTCTTCGACGGTCGGCAGTCCGGCCTGCTTCCAGCCCTGAATGCCCCCCTCGACCACAAATGCCTCTGCGGGCGCGGCGGCCTGAGCAAGGCGGTCGGCATTCCCCGACGTCCGGGCGCCGGACTGGCAGTGAAAAATCACCGTATCGCCCGCCTGCGCGTTAAGCGCGCCGGGTAAGGTATCCAGCGGCACGGACCGCGCGGCGGGAATATGCTCGCGGGCGTACTCATCGGCATCACGAATATCAATCAGTTTTGCGCCTTCAGCGACGTGGGCATTGGCCTGGCGCGGTGAAAGAAGAGGAAGTGACATGGCGACTCCTTACGGGCAATAAAGGGTTTTCAGGGTGCTGATAAGCTGATGTACCGCATTGTTTTTAATGGAATAGAGAATGCGCTGCGCGTCGCGAGTGCTGTCGATAAGCCCTTCCTCACGCATGCGCGCCAGATGCTGCGACGTGGCGGAAGGACTTAGCCCCGTGGCTCGCGCAAGCTCCCCCGCGCTGGTGCCGGGCGCTCCGCATAGGGTGCAGAGGATCAGCAGGCGACGGGGGTTGCTCATCGCTTTTAAGAGTGTGGCGGCCTGCCCGGCGCTGGCCTGAAGCTGTTCGAGTTCTGTCATAATAGTTTAGCATTTGCTTAATTAAGTAAATGCTAAACTAATTCGATGCATTAAACCAGCGTCAAAAGCGTAAAAGAGGGTAAACGCGAGGCCCGGAACTGGTATAGACGAATAAACTGGCTATGCTTACAGCATTCTCTTTATTATTTTCAATGGATTAGATTGAACGGAGTGTTTATATGGGATTTTGGCGTATTGTTTTTACGATCCTTATACCGCCGCTGGGCGTGCTGTTGGGCAAAGGGTTTGGCTGGGCGTTTATTATCAACATTCTTCTGACGCTGCTGGGCTACTTCCCCGGCCTCATTCACGCGTTTTGGGTACAAAGCAAAAGCTAGGCGCGCCACAGTAAATCGCTATAGATATCGGTCAGTACCCCCGCTGGACCAAACTGCTGCTTGATCCACCGCGTGACCTGGCCGGTTGCGGCATGCTGCGTGGCGAGCAGCATGCGCGAATCCTGACGCGGGTTGTTAATCCGTCGGGTGACCAGCAGCCCCGCGTCTACCGCCTCGCGGACCATGTATTCCGGCAAAAAGCCAATCCCTTCGCCCAGGATCTGACACTGACATTTGGTGTTAAAGTCCGGGACCAGAATCGCCTCCTGCCCGTGCAGCAGCCAGCCGACCTTTTTGTTAATGGTGTGCGCGGTATCTTCCACCATGATGTTGGGATACAGGCGCAGCTGGCTTTCCGCTATTGGCTCCGGGGTGAATGCCAGCGGATGTTCCGGCGCGATGGCAAACACCCAGCGAATGGCGCCGATCTCGGTGTAATCAATCCCGCCACCGTCCAGCAGCGTGTCCGGCGCGCCAATCGCGATGTTGGCCTGGTTATTGATGATGGAGTCCCAGACGCCGTTGTAGACCTCGGTGGTCACGGTGATCTGACAGGTGGGAAACTGCTTTTTTAGCACCTGCAGCAGCCGCGCCGTGTGGCGTGGGGTATACAAAAGCTGGTTGATACAGATGCGCACCCGCGCCTCAATGCCCTGAGAAATGGTGTCAATCCCGCGCTTGATGGCGTGAAAGTCGTTAAGCAGGTCGGTGGCCTTACGGTAAAAGTAAAACCCGGACTCGGTCAGCTCGATGCTGCGCGTGCTGCGGACAAACAGCACTACGTCCAGCCCGGTCTCCATGCGCTTAATGGTGTAACTGATAGCAGAGGTCGTCACGCCCAGTTCAGCGGCGGCTTTGCTGAAGCTGCCGAAGCGTGCGGCGGTAGTAAAGGCCAGCAGGTTTTCCTCGGTAAAGATGGAATTCATATCTCACTTCCTTCAGCCATCAGTTTTGAACATATTTTAACAGCGTCGTTACAACGCATTTGAAGCCGATCACAGTTCTGACTCTTTGTCGAAAGCCGCATGCGGTAAGGCTTCGTAAGACATAAGCATAATGCAGCCAGAAGCGCTAAAAAGCGGGGAAACATAAGAAAAAGGTTGCACAGACGCACGTTTTGACCGGTTTATTGAATTTACCTCAACAATGAATTGACTGTCGATGAATCATTTTTAAGCGGATTCTTTTATGACCAGGCTGTTGCTATTCTCAGGTCAACAGAAATAAAAACATCGGGAGTCTGAATATGTCTGCGAACGAACTCGTTACTGAATTTCTGCTGGCGGCAGAAGAGGGCAATAGCGATGCGCTAAAAGCCTGTCTGGAGAAAGGCGTGGATATTAACGCCACCAACCGTCAGAAAAGAACCGCCGTTATTATTGCCAGCCTGAAAAAGCATTATGACTGCGTGGCGTTATTAATTGCCGCCGGGGCGGATATTGATAAACAGGATCAGACCTGCTTTAACCCCTTCCTCATTAGCTGCCTGACCAACGATATCACCCTGCTGCGCCTTGTCCTTCCGGCAAATCCGGATCTCGACCGCCTGACGCGCTTTGGCGGCGTGGGCATTACGCCAGCCAGTGAAAAAGGGCACGTGGAGATCGTTCGCGAGCTGCTGGAGAAAACGGATATCAACGTCAACCACACCAACTTTGTCGGCTGGACGCCGCTGCTGGAAGCTATCGTGCTTAACGACGGCGGCGCTAAGCAGCAGGAGATCGTGAAGCTGCTGTTGGATCACGGCGCGAACCCGCACATGACCGATAAATACGGTAAAACCCCGCTCGAACTGGCGCGGGAAAAAGGCTTCGATGCAATAGCTGACCTGCTGCTGGCGGCGGGCGCATAACGCATTCGGCCAGCTTTTTCCGGCTGGCCGCTAATTAAAACGCATTTTTACCGACGTGCATTTTGCACGACGGCGGTCCCCTTTTATCCGCGTTCAGGAGAAAATAATGCCCACAAAAATCGTCATAAAAAAGAACACATATTTTGACTCCGTCTCATTAATGTCTGTTTCCACCAAAGCCAATAAATTACCGGGCGTCGAGCAGGCGTTTGTCGCGATGGCGACGGAAATGAACAAAGGCGTATTAAAAAACCTCGGGCTAATAACGCCGGAATTAGCGGAAGCCAAAAACGGCGACCTGATGATCGTAATTAAAGGCGACGCGGCGAATGATGAAACGCTGGCGGCCATCGAAGCGCTGTTCACGCGTAAAGAGAGCGGCGGCACCCATGAAGCGCGCTACGCCACGATTGCCAGCGCCAAAACTCATCGCCCGGAGAGCAACCTCGCGGTGATTTCCGTCAACGGCACCTTCGCTGCCCGCGAAGCGCGCCAGGCGCTGGAAAACGATCTCAACGTGATGCTGTTTTCCGATAACGTGTCGCTCGACGACGAGCTGGCGCTGAAGCAGCTGGCGCATAAGAAAGGTCTGCTGATGATGGGGCCGGACTGCGGCACCGCCATTATCAACGGCGCGGGACTGTGCTTTGCCAACGCGGTGCGCCGCGGACCGATTGGAATCGTCGGCGCATCCGGCACCGGCAGCCAGGAGCTGAGCGTGCGCATTCACGAATTCGGCGGCGGCGTGTCGCAGCTGATTGGCACCGGCGGACGCGATCTCAGCGAGAAAATCGGCGGCCTGATGATGCTCGACGCCATCGACATGCTGGAAGCGGACGACGCGACCCAGGTCATCGCGCTGATCTCCAAGCCGCCGGCCCCTGCCGTGGCGGAGAAGGTGCTGGCCCGCGCGCGCGCCTGCCGCAAGCCGGTGGTTGTCTGCTTCCTCGGCCGCAGCGAACCGCCCGCCGATGAAGACGGCCTGCAGTTTGCGCGCGGCACCAAAGAGGCGGCCCTGAAGGCGGTCCTGCTCACCGGCATCAAAAAAGAGTCCCTCGATCTGCATCCGCTCAACTGGCCGTTGATTGAAGAGGTGCGCACTCGCCTGACGCCGCAGCAGAAGTACATTCGCGGCCTGTTCTGCGGCGGAACCCTGTGCGACGAGGCGATGTTCGCGGCGCTTGCGAAATTCGACGACGTTTACAGTAACATCCAGCCCGATCCGTCTAAGCGCCTGGGCGACGTCAATGTCAGTAAAGCCCACACCTTCCTCGACTTTGGCGACGACGACTTCACCAACGGCAAGCCGCACCCCATGATCGACCCGACCAACCGCATCAGCCGCCTGCTGCAGGAGGCGCGCGATCCGGAGGTGGGCGTCATCGTGATGGACTTCGTGCTGGGCTTTGGCGCGCATGAGGATCCGGTCGTCGTGATGATCGACGCTATCAAAGAGGCGCAGGCGATCGCGAAGGCCGATAAACGTCCGCTGGAGATCCTCGGCTACGTGCTCGGCACCGATCAGGATCCGCAGTCGCTGGCGCAGCAGTGCCAGCTGCTGACCGACGCAGGCGTCATCTGGGCCAGCAGCAGCACCAATACCGGATTACTGGCACGCGAATTTGTCTGCAAAGGGGAGAAAGCATAATGACGACCTTATTCAACCAGCCGCTGAACGTGATTAACGTCGGCATTGCGATGTTCAGCGACGATCTCAAAAAACAGCACGTTCCCGTGACCCAGCTCGACTGGACGCCGCCGGGGCAGGGCAATATGCAGGTCGTTGAAGCGCTCGACCAGCTGGCGGAAAAACCGCTGGCGGAGAAAATTGCCGCCGCCAACCGCATCGCTCTTGAGCGCATTATTCAGTCCCATCCGGTGCTGGTGGGCTATGACCAGGCCATTAACGTGGTGCCGGGCATGACCCGCACCACCATTCTGCACGCCGGTCCGCCTGTCGCCTGGGAGAACATGTGCGGGGCGATGAAGGGTGCGGTCACCGGGGCGCTGGTGTTTGAAGGGCTGGCGAAAGATCTGGACGATGCGGCAAGGCTCGCTGCCTCCGGAGAAATTACCTTCTCGCCGTGCCACGAGCACGACTGCGTGGGCTCGATGGCGGGCGTCACCTCCGCATCGATGTTTATGCACATCGTTGAAAACAAAACCTACGGCAACCGCGCGTTCACCAACCTCAGCGAGCAGATGGCGAAGATCCTGCGCATGGGCGCTAACGACCAGAGCGTGATCGACCGTCTGAACTGGATGCGCGACGTGCTCGGCCCGATGCTGCGCGACGCGATGAAGATCGTCGGCGAAATCGACCTGCGCCTGATGCTGGCTCAGGCGCTGCACATGGGCGACGAGTGCCACAACCGCAACAACGCGGGCACTACGCTGCTGATCCAGGCGCTGACGCCGGGGCTGATTCAGGCGGGCTATCCGGTGGCGCAGCAGCGCGAGGTGTTCGAGTTTGTCGCCAGCAGCGACTACTTCTCCGGCCCGACCTGGATGGCGATGTGTAAGGCCGCGCTGGACGCCGCCCACGGCATTGAATACAGCACCGTGGTTACCACCATGGCGCGCAACGGCTACGAATTCGGCCTGCGCGTTTCGGGGCTTCCGGGGCAGTGGTTCACCGGCCCGGCGCAGCAGGTGATCGGCCCGATGTTCGCGGGCTATAAGCCGGAAGATTCCGGGCTGGACATCGGCGACAGCGCCATTACCGAAACCTACGGCATCGGCGGCTTTGCGATGGCGACGGCCCCGGCGATTGTCGCCCTGGTGGGCGGGACGGTGGAGGAAGCCATCGACTTCTCCCGCCAGATGCGCGAAATCACCCTCGGCGAAAATCCGAACGTCACCATTCCACTGCTCTCGTTTATGGGCATTCCGACCGCCATCGACATCACGAAGGTCGCTGGCAGCGGCATTCTGCCGGTCATCAATACCGCCATTGCGCACAAAGACGCGGGCATCGGCATGATTGGAGCGGGCATCGTTCACCCGCCGTTTAGCTGTTTTGAAAAGGCGCTGTTGACCTTCCGCGATCGCTACTTTTTATAAGGCATGCATCCATGAAAAACATGAAGCTGGAGTGGAAAAGAGGTGACTGGGCGGCTTATTTCGGGTTGATGACCAACAACCTGACCAATTTGCTGACCATGATGGGGTTGCTCATTTTTGTCGTCGGCATCCCGAAGGAGATTGTTTATGGACGCATCGCGCCGGCCTTCGGGCTGGCGGTGCTGGCCGCGAGTATCTGCTACGCGTGGTTCGGCATGCAGATGGCGCGCCAGACCGGGCGCACGGACGTCACCGCGCTGCCGTCCGGCCCCAGCGCGCCGTCAATTTTTACCGTGACCTTCCTGGTGCTGATGCCGGTGTATCAGCAAACGGGCGATGCGGAGTTTGCTATTCAGATTGGCCTGGTCTGGTGCTTCGTTGAGGCGATGATTCTTGCGGGCGGTTCATTCCTGGGCGAAACCATCCGCAAGATGATCCCGCGCACCGTGCTGCTGTCGTGCCTCTCCGGTCTAGGCCTGCTGCTGCTGGCGATGAACCCGATGCTGCAGGCGTTTGAAGCGCCGACCGTATCGTTCATTGTCCTGCTGCTGATCTTCATCAACTGGTTCGGCAAAAAGCCGATTTTCGCCAGAATTCCTACCGGCCTGCTGTTGCTGATAGCCGGTACGGCACTGGCGTGGATCTCCGGTCTGCAAAGCCCGGAAGCGATTAAAGCATCTATGTCATCCTTCGGCTTTAACCCGCCGGAAGTGCACGTGGACAGCTTCATGCAGGGCCTGCCGCACGCGCTGCCGTATCTGGCCTCTGCCGTGCCGCTGGGGCTGGCGAACTACATCTTTGACCTGGAGAACATCGAAAGCGCCCACGCGGCGGGAGATGCGTACCCGACGCGTAAGGTGATGCTGGCGAACGGTCTGGCGTCGATGCTCGGCTGCCTGATGGGGAACCCCTTCCCGGTGACGGTTTACGTCGGCCACCCTGGCTGGAAAGCGATGGGGGCCAGCATCGGCTACACGCTGGCCTCCGGCGTGACCATGTTCATCGTGCCGCTGTTCGGGCTGGGGGCATTTATGCTCGCCATCATTCCGATGACCGCCATCGTGCCGATTCTGGTGTTTATCGGCGTCGTCACCGCCAACCAGGTGGTGAGGGAAACGCCCAAAGTGGAGGTGCCGGTGATCTTCATCTGCCTGTTCCCGTGGATCGCCAACTGGGCGCTGACCATGATGAACAGCGTGATGGGGGCGGCGGGCACCAGCGCGGCGAAGATCGGCACCGACGTGCTGCACAGCAAAGGAATTTATTACGAAGGCCTGGTGCATCTCGGTAACGGCGCGCCGCTCGCCAGCATGCTGTGGGGCTGTATCGCCATCTTCGCCATCATCAACAAGCCGCTGCGCGGAGCCGTTGCGGCCACCGTCGGGGCGCTGCTGGCGCTGTTTGGGGTGATCCACGCCCCGGTGGTGGGCTTTGCCGAAGGCAGTTCGCTGATGTTCGTTACGGCCTACCTGATGATGGGCGGCATGTTTGTGGTGAAGCATGTGCTGGATAGCCGCGAAGCGGCGAGTGCTGCGACTGGTACCGTTGCGAAGGAAAACGTATGAAAGAGCTTATGGTCGTCGCCATCGGCGGCAACAGCATTATCAAAGACAACGCCAGCCAGTCGATTGAACATCAGGCGCAGGCGGTGAAAGCGGTGGCAGAGTCGGTGCTCGAAATGCTGGCCTCCGACTATGACATCGTGCTCACCCACGGCAATGGCCCCCAGGTGGGGCTGGATCTGCGCCGCGCCGAAATCGCCCACGAGCGGGAAGGGCTGCCGCTGACGCCGCTGGCAAACTGCGTGGCGGACACCCAGGGCGGGATTGGCTACCTGATCCAGCAGGCGCTCAACAATCGCCTGGCCGCGCGCGGGGAGCAAAAAGCGGTCACGGTCGTTACGCAGGTGGAGGTGGATAAAAACGATCCGGGTTTTACTCACCCTACCAAACCTATCGGTGCGTTCTTCACCGAGGCACAGCGCGACGAGCTGCAGCGCGCACACCCGGACTGGCATTTTGTCGAGGATTCAGGCCGTGGCTACCGTCGCGTGGTGGCTTCACCGCAGCCGCTTCGGATTGTCGAGGCGGATGCGATCAAAGCCCTGACGCAAAAAGGCTTTGTGGTGATCGGCGCGGGCGGCGGCGGAATACCCGTGATTCGCAGCGAGCAGGGCGACTACCAGAGCGTCGATGCGGTGATTGATAAAGATCTCTCCACCGCGCTGCTGGCACGCGAGATCGGTGCCGACGTGCTGGTGATTACCACCGGCGTGGAGAAGGTGTGCATCAACTTCGGCAAGCCGAACCAGCAGGCGCTGGACACCGTCAGCGTGGCGCAGATGACGCGCTACAGGGAAGAGGGCCACTTCCCGGCGGGCAGCATGCTGCCCAAAATCGTCGCCTCGCTGGAATTTTTACACCACGGCGGCAGGCGCGTGATTATCACCTCGCCGGACTGCCTGCCCGCGGCGCTGCGCGGGGAAACTGGTACCCATATTGTTAATGAGGGAAGATAAGATGAGTGAAAACAAAAGCCGCCGCGAATTTATTAGCCAGAGCGGCAAAATGGTCACCGCCTGCGCGCTGTTTGGCGCCACCGGGTCCGTCGCGTATGCTGCTGACTCCGCGAAGCCAACCTGCGAGACGGGCAAACCGATGAGCATCACCGCGAAACATTACTATCTGGACAACGTGCTGCTGGAGGCCGGGTTTAACGTTGACGGCGGCGTGGCGACGAGCACCCGCACCGAGCTGAAAACGCTGGAGATTAACGACGGGAAGATCGTCGCCCTGCGCGATAACAAGAGCCACGCCGACGTAACGCTGCCGCACTACGATGCGGGCAACAAGCTGATGCTCCCGGCAATGCGCGACATGCACATTCACCTGGATAAAACCTTTTACGGCGGTCCGTGGCGCTCCCTGAACCGCCCGGCGGGCACTACGATTCAGGACATGATCCACCTTGAGCAGAAGCTGCTGCCGGAGCTACAGCCCTACACCCAGGAGCGTGCGGAAAAGCTGATCGATCTGATCCAGTCGAAAGGCTCCACCATCGCCCGCAGCCACTGCAATATCGAGCCGACCTCCGGTCTGAAGAATCTGGAAAACCTGCAGGCGGTTTTATCGCGCCGTAAGCCCGGCTTTGACTGCGAAATTGTCGCTTTTCCGCAGCACGGGCTGCTGCTGTCGAACTCCGAAAAGCTGATGCGCGAGGCGATGCAGGCCGGGGCGCACTACGTGGGCGGGCTGGACCCAACCAACGTCGACGGCGCAATGGAGAAATCCCTCGACGCCATGTTCCAGATTGCGCTGGACTACGACAAAGGTGTGGATATCCACCTGCATGAAACCAGCCCGGCGGGCGTGGCGGCGGTGAATTACATGGTCGAGACCGTGGAGAAAACGCCGGAGCTGAAGGGCAAGCTGACCATCAGCCACGCCTTTGCGCTGGCGACGCTCAACGAACAGCAGGTGGATGAGATCGCCACCCGCATGGCGGCGCAGCGGGTGACCATCGCCTCCACCGTGCCGATTGGCACCCTGCATATGCCGCTGAAGCAGCTGCGCGAGAAGGGTGTGTTCGTGATGACGGGGACCGACAGCGTCATCGACCACTGGTCGCCGTACGGTCTGGGGGACATGCTGGAGAAGGCGAATCTCTACGCCCAGCTCTACATCCGCCCGAACGAGCAGACGCTCTCCCGCGCGCTCGGCATTGCCACCGGCGACGTGCTGCCGCTGAATGACAAAGGCGAGCGCGTGTGGCCGAAAGCGCAGGACGACGCCAGCTTTGTGCTGGTGGATGCCTCCTGCTCCGCCGAGGCCGTGGCGCGCATTTCACCGCGCACCGCGACGTTCCATAAGGGCAACCTTGTCTGGGGCTCGGTGGGTTGACGTGCATTTCTCCCTCTCCCTGTGGGAGAGGGGGGGTAAGGGCATCAGGCCGCACTTCCATAGGTCGGGTAAGGCGAAGCCGCCACCCGACAATGCAGTATACTGCTATGCACATTCTTAAAGAGGGATCTGCCATGGCACAAAACATCTACGACAATCCGGCGTTTTTTGAAGGCTACGCCCAGCTTCCACGCTCGGTGCAGGGTCTGGACGGCGCGCCGGAGTGGCCCGCGCTTAAGGCCATGCTGCCGGATTTAACCGGCAAATCGGTTGTCGATCTCGGCTGCGGCTACGGCTGGTTCTGCCGCGCGGCGCGCGAGCTGGGCGCTGCTGACGTCACGGGGGTCGATATCTCAGAAAAGATGCTCGCCCGCGCAGCGGAGCTTACCGCTGACCCACAGATTCACTATCAGCGTAGCGATCTGGAATCTCTTAAGCTCAACGAGAACAGCCTCGATCTGGTCTATAGCTCGCTGGCGCTGCACTACCTGCCGGAACTGGATACGCTATTCGCCAGGGTTCAGCGCGCGCTCAAGCCCGGCGGCAGCCTCGTCTTTTCGATGGAGCACCCGATATACACCTGCGCCACCCGTCAGGGCTGGCTGACCGACGATAACGGTGAGCGGTACTGGGGCGTTAATCATTATCAGGATGAAGGCAAACGCGTCAGCAACTGGCTGGCAGACGGGGTGGTGAAATACCACCGCACGCTCGGCACCACGCTTAACGCGCTGATCGGGGCCGGATTAACGATAAGCGACGTCAACGAGTGGGGGCCAGCGCAGGCGCAGATTGACGCCTGGCCCGCGCTGGCCGAAGAGGCGGAGCGCCCAATGCTGGTGCTGATCGCCGCCCGTAAGGCTCAGTAGCCCACCTTATACACCCGCCCGCTCTGCACGCCTTCCACGCTGCGGCGATAGGCCTGCGCCACGGTCGCGGCGGGAACGCTCTCAAAGCCCGGGAAGAAGCCGTCGTAGGTTTCGACGGATTCGGTGAGTACCGTCGGGCTAATCAGGTTGATGCGGATCCCGCGCGGTAGCTCGCAGGCTGCAGCGCGGACAAACCCTTCCAGCGCCGCATTCACCGTGGTGGCATTTACGCCCTGGGCAATTGGCTCGTGCGCCACGATGCCGCTTATCAGCGTAATAGAGCCGCCTTCGTTCAGATAATGCTGGCCGGTCAGCGCCAGGCGCACCTGTCCCAGCAGCTTGTCCTGCAGGCCCTGGTTGAAGTCGCTGTCCTTCATGGTCGCGAGCGGGCCAAAGTAAAGACCCCCGCTGGCGGAGACAATCGCGTCCACCGGGCCGATTTTCTCAAACAGCGCCTGGACGCTCGCCTGCGAGGTGATATCCACCTGCTCGTCGCCCTGCGTGCGGCCGACGCGGATGACCTCGTGGCGACGACTCAGCTCTTCCGTTACCGCACGACCGACCGTACCGCTGGCACCAATAATCACGATTTTCATAGCCGACTCCTTATGTTGTGAGCCTTCATTCTTTAATAAATAAAAATGCAGATAAACTGGTCTAAAGTTAGAAGATTACTAACCAGGAGTTTGGAATATGGATAAGCTTCGCAGCATGGAGACCTTTATTGCCGTGGTTGAAAGCGGCAGTTTTACCAGTGCGGCGGCTCGGCTGGAGATGTCGGCGGTAATGGTGGGGAAATACGTTGCGCTGCTGGAATCACAGCTCGGCACCCGCCTGCTGGAGCGTAACACGCGGCGCCAGAGCCTGACCGACGCCGGGCGGGTCTATTTCGACGAGGCGAAGCGGGTGCTGGAGCAGGTGGCAATTGCCGAAAGCGCGGTGGAACGCCTGCGTGCCGCGCCGTCCGGCACCCTGCGCGTGACCGCACCCACCTCGTTTGGCGGCAGCGCCATCGCGCCGCTTACGGCCTCTTTTTTACAACGCTACCCGGAGGTGCGCATAGAGCTGGATCTCACCAACCGTATGGTGGATCTGGTGGAGGAGGGCATCGATCTGGCCATTCGTATTGGCGACATCCGCAACGACGATCTGGTGGCGAAATACCTCTGCCCTTACCGGATGGTGATCTGCGCCGCGCCGGACTACCTTGCGCGCTACGGTACGCCGCAAACCCCTGCCGATCTGGTGGATCATCTCTGCTTATCCCACAGCGTGTGGACCGCACGCAACGAGTGGCGGCTTCCGGGCGTTGAGGGCGAAGTGCGCTGGAAGCGGGATGCGGTCTTGAGATGCAACGACGGCTACGGGCTGCGGATGGCCGCGAGAGCCGGGGCGGGGCTGCTGCTGCAGCCGGAAGTGCTGGTGGCGGAAGATCTGGAAAGCGGCAGGCTGGTGCGGGTGCTGGAGGCGTATATTCCGGCGCCGAGACCCGTGCATTTGCTGTGGCGTCAGGATTTACGACCTCTCCCTAAGCTAACGGAATTTATCGCCCATATTCTGCTAAGATTGGGCACACTATAAAAAAGAAGGTATGCAAAGAATGTCTGTGAATAAACTCGCCAGCAGCGCGCAGGGCCTGCAATCATCTGCCATCCGTGAATTATTAAAACATAGCAAAATGGCCGGCGTCATTTCGCTGGGTGGGGGGATTCCTAATCCGGCCCTGTTCGATCACGAAGGGCTGAAAATTGCCGCTGATGCCGTATTATCACAGCATTTTGGTGAGGCCTTTCAGTATGGTCTGACCGAAGGTGTACCGGGACTGCGGGAAGAAATTCAGCGCATCTGCGAGGGGCGCGGTATCGCCTGTAAGGCCGATGATGTTGTTATTACTTCCGGTTCACAGCAGTCCCTCGACGTGCTGGCGCGTGCATTAATTAACCCGGGCGATACCGTTGTGGTTGAGCGTCCAACCTATCTTGCCGCGCTGCAGGTCTTCGGTCTGGCGCAGGCGAATTTTGAATCCGTTGGCACCGATGGTGACGGCATGAAGGTCGACGAGCTTGAAGCGCTGGCGGCGAAGAAAACCATCAAAGCGGTCTATATTGTTCCGACGTTTGGCAACCCTGGCGGGGTAACCCTCTCTGAGGCGCGTCGCAAACAGCTGGTGGAATTATCGAAGCGCTATGACTTCGTCATTATTGAAGACGATCCGTACAGCGAAATTAATTATACCGATGAAGTTTTCCGCCCGTTAATTGCCCATGCCAAAGATATCGGCAACGAAGAGAACGTGGTGTATACCTCGACCTTCTCCAAAATTCTTGCTCCAGGAACCCGCGTGGGCTGGGTGCTGGTGCCGGAATGGCTGAAGCGCGCAGTAGTAAACCTTAAGCAAACCACCGACCTGCACACCAGCACGCTGTCGCAGCTGATGACGTATGAATACCTGAAAACCGGTCGTCTGCCCGATCAGATTAAAACGATCCGCGAAGCCTATCGCCAGAAATACCAGACGTTCGCAACGGAGCTGGAGGCCGAGCTGGGTGATGTGATGTCGTTCCACAAGCCGAAGGGCGGCATGTTCCTGTGGGCGACTATGAAAAATGGGAGTAATACCACTCGCTGGCTGGAAAAAACGTTAAGTAACGGCGTAGTATTTGTGCCGGGCGAGTTTTTCTACTGCAATGAGCCAGACCATTCAACGCTGCGTATGTCGTTTGTCACGCCAACGGATGAAGAGCTGAAGGAAGCGGTTCAACGCCTGAAAAAATCGCTGTAAAAGACCTGCGCATAATGGCTTTCCTGCCGTTATGCGCAATACGCGTTCAGGGCGGCACGAGCCGCGATCGTCCATGGAAATCGCCATGTTTGAATTTCTGTTCGGTGTCGTTACGCACACGCCCGCCTGGGTGTGGGTGCTGTTTATCTTCCTTATCTCTCGCGGCATTAAAGCCCGCAGGCCCGCCACCGTTACGCTGGAGAGGCTTGCCATCATTCCGGCAATATTTCTAATCTGGGATATCTACGATCTGGTGGTCTACCGCACGCTGACGCCCGGAACTGTCGCATTGTGGACGGCGGGGATCCTCGCCGGGGCCGCGCTGGGGTATTTCCTGATTAAGCAGGCGGTTATCACCCGCGCAGATGCGCCGCGCAGCCTTTACCGTCAGGCAGACTACACCGCGCTGCCGTTTATGATGCTGGCGTTCGGCGTCAAGTATGTGCTGGGCGTGATGAGCGCGGTCTCTCCCCAGACGATGCAGCAGCCCGCCATGAGCGCGCTGGCGATCGTTTCCGGCGGCGTGTTTGCCGGTGTGTTTCTCGGGAAATTTGCGCGTTATATTGGCGTGTATAACAGCGCCGCACCGCGCCCGGTGGAGTAAGATTATTCTGTCGCGTGAGCCAGCGTGCGATCTGAGGCATCACCGCTGAGTGCTCGCGTGACTTCATGGATCTGCCAGATTTTCCCTTCACGCAGCGCGGCAAACAGGTAAACCTCGATCTCTGCCTGACGACCATCAGGATACGTGACCGTCACGATATGCCGGTCAGCCAGAAGTTCGTCATGACAGGCTATCTCTACTACGGTAAAGGCGATCGCGCGGATCTGCGAGCGAACGTGGCTCAAATGCTGGACAAAACCCCGGTAGTCAAGCGCGTGACTGTCAGTAAACTGCTGGTAATCGGGCGTAAATACCTCTGCCGGATCGATATCGCCGTTGAATAAGCGGGTTAACAGGCAGGCCATCTTTTCGCGCTGCGCGGCGTTGTCGGTGTGGGCTATCAGGGACGTGATAATGCTCATGCGGGCTCCTTATATGGTGAATCACCATTATCCTTGACAGCCGAAGTCGCAGTTTCTCTAATATGCCAAAGAATAACGATTTTCGGTCAAAATGATATGGTCAGTGTTGAAACGCTCCTTCATCCCGGCGGGTACCGAACGCCCTGGCACAGTCATCGCACCGGCCAGCTGTGGCGCATTGCAACGGGGCTGCTGGTCATTGAGACGCAGCAGGCGCGATCGGTCGTACCGGCAAAACACATCGGCTGGATCCCTCCGGATCGGCAGCACGCCGCTTTTTCCGAAAGTGCGATAGAAGGCTGTGCTATCTTTCTTGACCCCGCCGGGTGCGCAATGCTTCCCGATGCGCCCGCGCTGTTCGAGCCCGACGATCTCACCCATGCACTGTTTTCCCGTTTATGCGATGCAGAGAGCGAGTACGATCCGCGAAAGCTTACTTTGCTGCTGGATGAGCTTGCCCTGACGCCCCAGGCTCGCTTTTCTCTGCCCGTGCCGACGGATCCGCGTCTGAAGAACGTGGTCAGCCATTTGCTGCAGTTTGTCGATGATAACCAGACGGTCGAGAGCCATGCTGTTCATGCTGGGATGAGCGTGCGTACGTTCAACCGTCGGTTTAGCGCCCAGACCGGAATGAACTTTGTTAACTGGCGGCAGCTGGCGCGCGTCATGCGGGCAATGGAGTGGCTGGCTGCGGGGAAGCCGGTAGGGTGGATTGCGCTGTCCTGCGGCTACAGCAGCGTCAGCGCATTTATTGAGGTTTTCAGAGCATGGACCGGTAAAACGCCGGGGCAGTGGGTTTGATTTCGCGGTCTGATGCCCTCACCCCAACCCTCTCCCACGGGGAGAGGGAGAAAACCCCGTCCTAAGGTGAAGCCGCCACCCGGCGATTGACTACCGCTCCCGCAGCGCCTCTTTCGCACGGTTAAACGGCTTGATCAGATAATCCAGCACCGTTTTCTCGCCGGTCTTAATGTCCACCGTCGCAATCATCCCCGGCACAATCGAGAAGTGCCTGCCCGCCTTATTCACCAGGTAATCCTGGCTGGTGCGGATAAACACCCGGTAATAGAACACTTCCGGCTTGGCCTCGTCCTGGATGGTGTCCGGAGAGATCGTTTCGACGACCCCGTGCAGGCCACCGTAAATGGCGTAATCGTAGGCGGTGATTTTAACCAGCGCCTCCTGGTTCGGGTGGATAAAGGCGATATCGCGCGGCGACAGGCGGGTTTCAATCAGCAGGTGATCGTCCACCGGCACAATCTCCATCAGCTCGCCGTTGGGCGGGATCACGCCGCCGATGGTGGTGACCTTGATGTTTTTCACGATCCCGCGCACCGGGGATTTTACCGTCAGACGGGTCACGGAATCCTGGCGGCCTTTGAGGATCGCTGAAACCATATCCACCTCGGCGTTGGCCTTGGATAACGCCTCCCGGGCCTGAACGTAATACTGCGAGCGTACGTCAGTGAGCTTCAGCTCCAGATCGCTTTTCTGCCGCTGCAGGCGCAGCACCTCCACGTGGCTGGCGGCGCCGGTTTTGACCAGCCGCTGGGTGATGGCCAGCTCCTTATTGGCGAGATCTAACGCGGCGCGCAGCTCCCGCTGGGTATCCTCCAGCTGCGCGCGGCGGGAGTTGTAGAGGCGCGTTTCGTCAGCAATCAGATCCGGCCATTTTGCCAGCGAAGGAGGGAACTTCAGCGGGAGATCGTTCACCTCGGCGTACAGGCGGGCGCTGGAGGCCAGTGAGGCCCGGTAGCGCGCCGCGCTTTCGCCGACGTTCGATTCGGAACGCGTCGGATCAAGCCGCGCCAGCACCTGTCCGGCCTGCACCTGATCGCCCTCGTGGACGTTCAGCTCGGTGAGGATCCCGCCGTCGAGAGACTGTAGAACCTTCTCGCGCGAGCTGGGGATCACTTTACCCGAGCCGGTTGATACCTCATCCAGCACGCCAAACCACGCCCAGACGCCCAGCACCACAAACATCAGCAGCGAGAAGATCACGATCCGACGCGCGCCGGTGTAGCCGCTTTCGGAGTCGAGGGCGTTATCCAGATCGTCCATTGCCGCCACGTCACGCTGACTGATTTTCATTTTTCCACTCCCGTCCGGTTGCTGCCTGCTGCTGTTGCTGCTGCATACGGCTGTTGTTCAGCGCCTGGGCCTTTGGCGCGTCCATCACCAGCATTCCCTCTTTCAACACCACGACGCGCTCCACCAGTTCCAGCACCGGTACGCGATGCGTGGCGACAATCAGGGTGCGATGCCCGAGCCAGTCGCCCAGACGCTGGATGAATTCCCGCTCGGTGTGCTCGTCCAGCGACGCGGTGGGTTCATCCATCAGCACAATATTCGGATCGCGCAGCAGCATCCGCGCCAGCAGAATCGACTGGCGTTGCCCGCCGGATAACCCCACGCCGTTTTCCATGATCGGGTAGTCCAGCCCCTTGGGCAGCTTCTGCACGAAGCCTGCCGCGCCGGTCAGCTCCAGCGCCTCGAAAATCTCTTCGTCAGTGGCGCGCGGCATGCCGAGGGTGATGTTTTCGCGCAGGGTGCCGTAAAACAGCCGCGCGTTCTGGGTCATAAAGCCGACGTTGCGCCGGACGTCGGCGACGTCGAGATGCGGCAGGCTGAAGTTATCAAGCCGCAGCTCGCCGGCCGCCAGATCCATCCCGCCCGCCATGGCCTGCAGCAGGGTCGATTTGCCCGCGCCGTTGCGCCCGAGGATCGCCACTTTTTCTCCCGGCCGGATCTCCAGCCGGTTAATGCGCAGCGCCATGCGCGGATCGTCCGGCTGATAGCGGAACTGCGCCTGCTCGAAGAGGTAGTGTCCGCGCAGCACGTCCTGGCGGATCGGCGTCTCCTCGCGCTGGTTTTCGGTGGGAAGCTGCATGATGCTGTCCAGCCCCTCTTTTGCCGCTTTGACCTGCTGCCAGCGCGCCAGCACGCCGCACAGCGTCGCCATCGGGGCGATCATGCGGGAGGCCAGCATCGACGCGGCGACCACCGAACCGGTAGTCAGGGTGCCGTCGATCACCATCGGGGCGCCGACCACAATCACCCCGGCGTAGACCAGGCTCTGAATGGTCATCCCCCAGCTAATCAGGTTCTGCGTCAGCTCGCGGGTGCGCAGGCCGGATTCTGCGGTGATCTGGATATAGCTGTTCCACTGCTGCAAAAAGCGGTTTTCTGCCTGCATCAGCTTGATGTCCTCCAGACCCTGCACGCTCTCCACCAGCACCGCGTTGCGCAGGGTCGATTCATGGGCCGACTGCTTTGCCAGCTCCGCCAGCTTCTTCTGCAGCAGCAGGCCGGGCAGGACCATGATCACCGCCGCGACCGGGGCGATCCACGCCAGCTGCGGGGCGATGATCGCCAGCACCACCACGAACAGTAAAAAGAAGGGCAGGTCGACAATGGTCGAGATGGTGGACGAGGTGACCATCTCGCGGATCTGCTCCAGCTCGCGCAGCTGAGAGATAAAGCTGCCGGTGGAGCGGGGGATCGCGCTGTTGCGCAGCCGCAGCGCGTGGCCGAAGACGCGATCTGAAACGCGCATGTCCGAGCGCTTGCCGAGCAGATCCATAATGTGCCCGCGCGCCACGCGCAGCACAAAGCCAAACAGGGTAGCAATCAGCACCCCGATGGTCAGGACGTAAAGCGTCGGATAGGACTGGGCGGGGATCACCCGGTCATAGACCTGCATGGAAAAGACAATCCCGGAGAGCGACAGCACGTTGATAAAGAGGGCGGCCAGCATGACCCAGCTGTAGGGGCGCAGGTCGCGCATCACCAGCCGGTAGAGCCAGTCCGGACGGTATTTTGAGATATAGGCGTCCACGCGGCTGTCCTTCAGCGCGGCGAGTGGACGCAGGGCAATAACGTGGCGGATAGCGGGCAGCATCGCCGTCATCGACAGCCGGTTGGTGTAGGTCTCATCGTCGAAAAAGCTGACCTCCAGCGTATCCTCCCCGTCGAAATGCTCGATCACGCCGATCCTGCCGTCGTTCATCGCCACCACTACCGGCAGACGCCAGCTGTTGATCGCCTGCCGATCGTCGGTAAGGAGCTGAAACGACAGCCCCGCTTCGCGGGCAAGCTGGGTCAGTGCGGGCACCATCGGTTTGCCTTTCAGCCACGGCGCGCCCGCGATGAGCGAGCCGGGCGAGCAGGCGACGCGGTAGCGCGTGGCGACAAAACCAAAGGCCTGCGCCCACTGCGCCAGCGCCTCATCCGTCATGTTTTCACCTTGCGGGATATCACGCTGCTTCATGGCTGGATCTCCACGGTCTGGATGGTGCGGTTATCAAGATCGAACGCATGACGCAGCTGCCCGGTGTTATACAGGCAGTTGAGCTGCAGCTGGTGCAGCTGACCGAGGGTCTGCTGCTGGGTGAAGCGAGCCTGATAGACCTCCTGCTCGGCGTTGAGCACGTCGAGCAGCGGGCGCGAACCGAGATCGAGATACTGCTGCTGGTACAGTTCGCGGGTGCGGGCGCTGAGGGCTTCCTGGCGGCCCTGAATTTGCAGCGTGCTTTGCAGGCTCATCACCTGGCTGCGGGCTTCCAGCAGCTTCTGGCGGACGTCAAGACGCGTACGCTGAATGGTGGACTGCGCCGCTTCCACCGCGTGTCCGGCAGCGTTACGCCGGGCGGTGAGGCCGCCGCCCTGATAGAGCGGCATCTGCACTTTTACCCAGGCGGAATACTGGGTGCGATCCCGGGTTTCACTCCCCGCGTAGCGATCGTTCATATAGTGACGCACCTCCGGCTCCAGCGAGACGGTGGGCGTCATCTGCGCGTCGGCGTAGTCGAGGTTCGCCTGGGCGACGTTAGCCTGCGCCCAGGCGGCAAGTACCGCGGGCACCAGACGGTCATCCGGCTCGGTGATGTCGCAGCTCCGGCCCAGCTTTTGCGGAAAGTCATTGCTGATTGCGTTCAGGCTGTTCCAGCCGAGAAAGCTCATCAGCGTGGCGCGGGCGCTGTCCAGGCTGGCCTGGTACTGCATCAGCTGGGCGCGCGCGCCTTCAATGCGCGCATCGGTCTGCACCACGTCAGAGAGCGACGTGGCCCCTTCGTCGTTACGCTGGCGGGTCAGCGTGCCAATCGAGGAGAGGGCGTCGAGCTGTTCTTTAGCGGTGTTGACCATCTGCTGCAAGGTTTGCACCTGCACCATGGCGATAGCGGTATCGTGGGCAATAGTGTCGATACTCACCAGCACGTTGGCCTGCTGCTGGGCAACGCCCGCGCTCTCGGCGCGCACCTGGCTGGCCACTTTGCCAAAGTCGTAGAGCATCTGTGAGAGAGAGAGCACCAGCGACGGTGTAAAGCCGTTCTGGTCGCCGTCATGGGAATAGCCGTTGTCCACGCCGGCATTAATCTGCGGATAGTATTTTGATTTAGCGACGTCCACCTCTTCGCTCTGTTCATAGAGTTTTCCCACGGCTTCGCCGATCGCCGGGTGCCAGGTGACGGCGCGGTTAACGGCATCGCCAAGCTGCAATGAACCGGGTGCGGCTTTGCCAGCCGCAGGGGCAACGCGGCCATTGAGCGAGGGGAGTTCCTGCGTTTCGCGAAGCTGCCCGGTGTTGATGATTGCCGCCGGGTTCGCGCAGAGAGCAGGCATAGATATCAGGCAGCACGAGAGCCACCAGTGAGGCATCTTCATTCCCATGTCATGTCCCTATTAAAAAGAGTATGTCTTTATTATTTATGCCCGGGCGCTGTGCGCCCGGGTCATCTCTTGCAGGTGCTATCAGGTAATGATGTGTTGCTGGTTAACAAGCTCGTCGTATGTGGTCTGAACGTTATCAAGCGTAACGAGTGCAGTATTAGTGTAGGTGGACCCTGCACCATCACGGTCGATGGAGATCACAGTGTTGCTACCGCTTTGTGTGACATGGATATAATTCCCCAACGAGGCGGTATTACCATCCCAGCCCACCAGCAGATCGCCGATGTCGATTTTGTCCCCCTGCGCCAGCGAGAACCCGGTCCAGTGATCGCCCGCGGTGCTGCTGACGTTGCCCGCCGTGGCATTTCCCACCGTACTGTTCAGCACCTGATAAATCAGCGTATCGCCGTAGGCCGTACCGGTGATGGCGTCGTTATGCTCCGAGCTGATGAACTGCGGTGCCATATTGATGGTCAGCGTGGCGGTATCCGTGTTGCCGTTGGCATCGGTCAGGGTGTAGTTGAAGGTCTCCTTCGACGTCATGGTTGAGAGCGATACCCCGCTGTTGAGGGTATAGGTGTAATGACCGTCAGCGCCGATCGCCAGGATGCCGTAATGGCCGGTGATGTTCACCGTTGCGCTGCCGGTATATGGATCCAGCGTGGTGGTCACGCCGTTGTACCCGGTCACGCTCAGGCGGGTATCCACCGAGTGGAGCTGATCCAGCACGCCGCCAGAGTCGGTGCCGTCAAAGATATTGCCGTTGACGGTGTGGCTGCCGGTGACGTCAAAATCACTCAGCGAGTAGGTGGTGCCGATCACGCTTGGGGTGATGGTGATGGTCCCGACGCTCAGCCCCGGTACGCTACCGGTAAAGTTCAGCGTATAGGTCCCGGCGTTGAGATCCAGCCCGGTCAGCGGAACGTCGATACTGCCGCCCAGCAGCGAGGCGCCGCTGAAGGAACCGCTGCGGATCACGCCCGACCCGTCGCTGATGGACCAGTTCACCGTCAGTCCGCCCAGCGACAGCAGCGAGGCCACGTTAAAGTGCAGCGACGCGTTGTGCAGCGCGGTGTTCGCGTCGACCACGAAGGTTCCGCTGCCGGAGCCCTGGGTTGACGAGAGCAGCGCCGTCGTCCAGCTGGCGGTACCCACGGTGGTATCCGAGTAGACCGACGTGTGGTGCACCGAGGTGAGGTCCATCGTGGCGCTGACATCGTTCACCGCATCCATCGCCTGGGCTGTTGGGGTGATGTTGAGCGATGCCGTATCCTTCGAGCCGTCAGGCGCGGTAACGGTGTAGACGAAGGTGTCAGGCGTGCTGATATGGTCCGCCCCCACGCCGCTTCTGAGGGTGTAGGTGTACTGGCCGGACGAATTGATGGTCAGCGTGCCGTATTCCCCCTGAATATCGGTTGTTCCACTGCTGTTGACCGCCACGCCGTTCACTTCGGTGACCACCGTGCCCGCCGGAACAGGGTCATTCGCCAGCACGTCGCCCGTGGTGGTTTCGCTGATGCTCGCCACGCTGTAGACATGATCCTGCAGAACGCTCAGCGTGTAGCCCGTCAGGACGGCGATCGCCGATGCGGTATTGAGTAAGAACAGGTACTCCCCGGCCGGCAGATTCAGCGTCAGCTGAGATGAGGTGCCCCCCAGCAGCGGGGCGCGCAGCCAGCCCGACTCGACGCGAACCTGCTCGAAGGTCTGGGTGGCGTTGTTGAACTTATAGACGTACAGATCGAACACCGACGCCAGCGCCACGCCGCCCACGGAGGCCTGGATGGTCATGGTGCGGGTCGTGCCTTCCTCGACGTTGTAGATAATCGGGTTGGTCATGTCGTCCAGCAGGTTAAGCCCCAGCGTGCTGCCGAGATTAATGCCCACCAGGGTAAAACCGTTCTGAGACGAGGCGCCGTTATTAATCTCGCTCACGGTGGTGTCAAAGGTCAGCGAGGCCGTGTCGTCCACCGCCACAATGCCGTTGATTACCGTACCGGCACCCAGAGACAGCACCAGGTTTGCTGACGCGCTGACGCCGTTATGGGTAATGGTGTAGGTGAAGCTCTCCGTCCGGCCAATGACCGCGGCGCTGGTGTCGGTCAGGCTGTAGGTGTAGCTGCCGTCGCGGTTGATGGTCAGCGTACCGTACTGGCCCTGGATCACCGTGCCGTCGGCGTTCACGCTGGTGGTGACGCCCTGGGCGTTAGTGACCGCGGAGATAGTGGTTCCGGCCGGCGCGTTGTCGCTGCCGGCGGTCGGGTCCGTATCGAGGATCACGTTGCCGTTGAGGCTGGTTTCGCCCGTGACCGTACCCGGACCGGTCTCTTTCACCGCCACGTCAAGGCTGGTGTAGGAGCCGGTTGCCAGCAGGTTGGTGTTGTAGCTGAGCACGCGATAGTCGCCGTCAGCCAGCCCGGTCAGGTTCAGCGAGACGCCGGTTGCGCCGAGGGTCAGGAGATCGGCAAACTGCGGTTGGCCGGTGTCCACCACGGTGGTCCAGGCGCCGTTGACGTAATGCTGAACCACCAGCTCAAGGGTGTTGAGCAGAGAGAGCACCGCTCCCGTGGCGTTGGCGTTCACCACGATATCCGCGCTGCCGCCGCTGCCCACCGTGAAGTTGACCTGGGCCGTATCATTGCCCAGCAGCGTCAGGACGTTGCCGACGGCGCCGACCAGCAGGAATCCGTAATCGCTGTACTGGCTGTTGGTCACGGTTGCAGTGGTGCTGAGGTTCAGCTCTTCGACGTTATTGCTGGCGGAGAGCGGCACTACCGGCGCAAGGGCGGAGCCCGGCAGCGAGGTGTTGCCCGCGGCATCGGTGGCGGTGATCTGCAGCGTCTGGCCTTCGGTCTGTTTGTTAATGAAAGTGTAGGTGTAGGTGCCGTTGCTGTCCGCAATGGCGGTCACCGTCGAGCCGTCCGCAAGGCGGATCGCGACGGTGCTGCCTGCTTCCGCAGTTCCGGTCAGGACGCTACCGTCGGCGTTGAAGGTTCCGGTTGGCGCCGTTGGGGCGGTCGTATCGACGATAATCGTCGTCACGGCTGACGCCACGCTGGTGTTGCCCGCCGCATCGGTGGCCGTGGCGGTGAAGTTATGCGTTCCTTGCGTCAGCGTGGTGGTTTGCGGCAGGGTCCAGTTTCCGCTGCCGTCGGCGGTCACCGTGCCCACCAGCGTGATGCCATCGTAGATCCGCACCGTGGCATTCGCTTCGGCGGTTCCGCTCAGCGTTGGGCGCGTGTCGTTGGTCGGATTTGTTCCGGTCACCGGCCCGGTGACGCTGCCGACATCATCAATGACCGAGCTGATGACCGGTGCGCCCGGCGCGAGGGTATCGACGTTAATTACATACCCGGCGGTAGGCGCGCTCGCGTTGCCCACCGCATCGGTGGCGGTAAGGGTTAAATTGTGCGGACCGTTGCTCAGCGCCGGGGATGGCGTAAAGCTCCACGCCCCGCCGGTCGCCGTCACGCTGCCGATTTGTACGCCGTTATCGAAGATTTTCACCGTTGACCCGGCTTCCGCCGTGCCGCTGAGGGTTGGCTGCGCGTCGTTGGTGAACCCGCCGTTCGCCACCGGCGTCGCCGCATTGCCCACGTCATCCAGAATGCTGGTCAGCACCGGCAGCGCAGGCGGCGTGGTGTCGACGGTGAGGCTGAAGCTGGTGGAGGACACGCTGGTGTTGCCTGCCGCATCCGTCGCCTGCGCGGTGAAGCTGTGCGCGCCCGCTGTCAGCGTGGTGTTGAGCAAGATACTCCAGCTTCCGTTGCCATCCGCGGTGCCTGTTCCGACAAGGGTTGTTCCCTCATAGATGTTCACGGTGGCAAACGGTTCGCTGGTTCCGACAAGGCGCGGAACGGTATCGTCGGTTGTTTGCCCGGACGTGAGCGGGCCGGTGATGCTGCCCACGTCGTCTATCGCCTGGCTGATAACCGGCGCGTTCGGTGCCGCGGTATCAACAATCAGGGTAAAGCCCGGCGAGGTCGGGCTGACGTTGCCCGCTGCATCGGTGACCGTGGCGGTCCAGGTATGGCTGCCGCTGGCCAGCGGCGTTGACGGCGTAAAGCTCCATGCGCCGGTACCGTCCGCCTGAACGGTGCCGACCGGCTGGCCGTTCTCATACACGGTGACCGTGGCGTTCGCGGTCGCGGTGCCGTTCAGCGTCGGCGAGGTGTCGTCGGTGCTCTGCCCGGAAGAGAGCGGGGTTTGAATGCTGCCCACATTGTCACCCGCGGTCGAAATGACCGGCGCCGACGGTACGCCCGTATCCACCGTCAGGTTAAACGGTGCCGTTGCTGTGCCCACGTTGCCCGCCGCGTCGGTAGCGTTGAAGGTAATGGCATGCGGTCCGTCGGGCAGATCGGTACCCGGCGTGAAGGTCCAGCTGCCCTGGGCATTGACCACGGCGGTGCCAATTTCGTTGCCATCAACAATCACGTGCACCGTAGAACCCACGTCGCCCGTACCGTTGAAGGTCGGACGCGCGTCGTTAGTGCTGTTACCCGACGTGAGCGTCCCCGTGGTCGGTGCGACATCGTCAATCACGCTGGTCACCACCGGCACGCCGGGGCCTGCGGTATCGACGGTGAAGGCGAAGACCGACGAGTTTGCCGAGGCGTTGCCCGCGGCATCCGTTGCGTACGCGCGCAGGGAGTAGCTGCCGTCGTCCAGCGGCGTGGTCGGGGTGAAGGACCAGTTGCCGGTTCCGTCGACAATCGCCGTACCCAACTGCGTACCGTTATTCATGATGTAGATGGTGCTACCTGCCTGTCCGGTGCCGCTAATCGTCGGGGTGTTGTCGTTGGTCGCCTGCCCGCTGGTCAGGTTGCCCGTGACGCCGCCAGGGACGTTATCACTCACCGTATCCAGCGTTGGAACCGTCGGCGCCGTCAGGTCAACCACCACGCTCCATGGGGCTGAGATTGCGCTGACGTTGCCCAGCGGGTCGGTCGCCCGGACGGTGAAGCTGTGCGAGCCTTCGCCGAGTGCGGTATCAGGGGTAAACGTCCATGCGCCGGTGCCGTCAGCCGTCACCACGGCAATCTGGGTGCCGCCGTCGAAAATGGTCACCACGCTGTTTGCATCCGCTGTCCCCGAAAGGGTTGGCGTGGCGTCGTTCGTTTCGCTGCCGCTAACTACCGTGGTGGCGGCGTTACCGACGTTATCCGTGACGTTGGTGATAACCGGCGTGGCGGAAACGGAGTCCACCACGACGGTGAAGCCCGCCGAAGGACCGCTCTGGTTCCCCGCCGGATCGGTCTCGCGGATGGTCAGGACGTTATTACCCTCTGCAAGAACGGGCGTGGTGTAGCTCCAGGTGCCGGTGTTGCCGACCTCCACGCTGCCCAGCAGCACGCCGTTGTTGTAGATGGAGATGGTATCGCCCACCGCGCCGGTGCCGGTGAGGGTCGGCTGGCTGTCGTTGGTGATCTGGCCGCTGGTCAGCGGGCCGGTGCCCGGACCGACGTCGTCAATCACCGCGCCGATAGCTGGCGTGCCCGGTGCGGTAAGGTCGACGGTGACGCTGGCCGCCGGAGAGCGGCCGCTGGTCTGGCCGTTGAGGGTCGCGGTCACCTCAAAGGTGTGCAGCCCCTCGTCAAGCGCGGCTGGCGTATAGCTCCAGTTGCCGCTGCCGTCAGCGGTCACCGTTGTCAATGGCGTCGCGCTACCGTCCTGATAGATGGTTATCAGGCTGCCCGCTTCGGCCGTACCGGTAAGCGTTGGCGTGGTGTCGTTGGTAGTTTTGCCTTTCACATCGCCGGTGACCGGATCCGCGTCATCGACAATCGCCGTGATGACGGGCACCTGTGGCAGGTCGAGCGGTGAATCGGTAACGATAAAGGATGCGCCAGGGCTGGCATTTCCTGCGGCATCGGTGGCGGTCACGGTCAGCGTGGTCGGATCCAGCTGCGCCGGACTCAGCGCAATCGAGAAGCTGCCGTCGCTGGCGGCAACGCCGCTACCAATGACGGTCCCACCGCTGTCTTTCACGGTAATGGTACTTCCTGCCTCGGCGTTACCGGTCAGCGGCGTTCCTTCCTGAGCCAGTGCCATGTTGATCGGGTCGGCAGGCGCGGCGGTATCCACCGTCACGCTCAGCGGTGCTGAATCACCGGAGGAGTTACCCGCTGGATCGCTGGAAGAGACTGTGAACGTATGAGGACCATCCGGCAGCGTCGTGTCGGCAGTCCAGCTCCAGGTGCCGCCCGGCTGGACCGTCACCAGCACTGTAGATGGCGTGCCGTCTACGGAAACGATAACGGTGGTGCCGGGTTCACCGGTCCCGGTAAGGGTTGGCGTGCCGTCCTTCGTGTAGAGCACGTTATTAGACAGCTGGCTGTCAGCTACAGTACTAATGACGGGGATCTCTGGCGCAACGGTATCGAGGGTGACGGTAAAGACGGAACTCGGCGCGCTAAGGTTGCCAGCCGCATCCACACCCGCAACGGTGATATTCAGCGGACCGTCCGTTTGCGTTGGAAGCGTCAGGCTCCATTCCCCGTTAGCCACCACGACACGGCCCACTTCGACGCCGTTGTTGTAGACGATCACCGTCTCACCGTTGACGCCGGTTCCGCCCACTGTCGGTGTGGTATCCGTGATGTAGCCACCGTTCGGCTCACCGCCCACTGCACTAATCACCGGCGTATCCGGCGCCAGGGTGTCCACGATGATCGTAATCGCTGGAGACGGGTCAGAGACGTTACCCGCCTCATCGGTGGCGGTGGCGGTATAGACGTGGTTGCCCTCCCCAATATTACTGTCAGGACGCCAGCTCCAGTTGCCGCTGCTGTCTACCGTGACGGTGCCCACGACGGTCGGTGTTCCGTTAACGGTATCAGTGATGTTGATGACGTCGTTCGGCGTGCCGGTGCCGCTCAGGACCGGGCGCGGATCGTTGGTGGTTCCGCCATCGGGAACGGGGCCGGTGATTTGTGTAACGCTGTCGGTGACGGTCGGTGCCGCAGGCGTAGCCGGCGCTTCGGTATCAATGGTGATGGTTACCGGTTGCGACGGGGCGCTTTCGTTGCCCGTGCCGTCCACGTTGGTAACGGTCAGGGTAATGTCATAGGTGCCGCCAGGCAGCGGGGTTGATGGCGTCCAGGTCCAGTTGCCGGTGTTGTCCACGACGGCGTCGCCGATTTTGACGCCGTTGTTGTAGATCGTCACGGTATCGCCCGCCGTGCCGGTACCGCTCAGGGTCGGCGTGGTGTCGCGAGTAGTTTCGCCCGGGTTCAACGGTGTTTCTGTTCCGTCAGGATTGACGGTGATTGCCGGGATGTCCGGCGTGGCTGGCGGAACGGTATCTACCGTCAGTTCAAACGGCGTTGAGATAGTGGTATTGCCGGCGGCATCCGTGGCGTGAACCGTCAGCGAATGCGGGCCGTCGGTGAGCGGGGTAACGGGCGTAAAGCTCCAGCCTCCGCTGCCGTCAAGGGTGGCGGTGCCGAGCAGGGTGGCACCGTCATAGACGGTGATCACCGCATCAGCCGGGGCGGTGCCCTGCAGCAGCGGCGTGGTGTCATCCGTGGTATCGCCGCTGCTAAGCGTGCCCTGAACGCCGCCGACGTCATCGGTCACGGTTGCGATGGTTGCCGCCGCTGGCGGCGTGGTATCGACGGTCAGGGTGAATCCGCTTGACGGCTGGCTGGTGTTACCCGCCGTATCGGTGGCGACGACGGTAAAGGTATGAGGCCCTTCGCCAAGCTGCGTGGTAAGGGTATAGGTCCAGGTGCCGCTGCCGTCGACCGGGATCGTAATAAGATCGCTGCCATCAAGGCGAATGGTGACGGTTGAGCCCGGTTCAGCCGTGCCGTTGAGCGTTGGCATGGTGTCGTTGGTACTGTCGCCAGAAGTGAGCGCGCCGAGGCGCTCCGGCACATCGTCCAGCACCTGGGTAATGACCGGGGCGGCTGGCGCGACGCTGTCAATCGTTAGAGTCCAGGTGTTGGAGACGGGGCTGGTGTTGCCCGCCGCGTCAGTTGCGACGGCGGTCAGGGTATGTGGACCTTCAGCGATCGGGGTGTCAGGGGTAAAGATCCACGCGCCAAGACCATTGGCGACGGTCGTACCAATAGCAACACCGTCCACGCGGAGGGTGACCGTCGCGTTTGGTTCGGCGGTACCGCTGAGCGTCGGGGTGGCATCGTTGGTGGTCTCATTAATATCGAGCGAGCCGGTACGCCCGGGAACATCGTCCACGACTTGTGAAATCACCGGGGCGCCAGGCGCCGTCCCGTCGACGTTGATTGTCCACGAGTCTGATAACCCGCTCGGGTTACCGGCGGGATCCGTCGCCGTTGCCGTCAGCACGTACGTGCCATCGGTCAGCGGTGAGGGCGGCGTAAAGCTCCATAGGCCAGAGGAGGAAACAACCACCGTACCGAGGACATCGCTGCCGTTATAAATCGTGATGGTCGAGCCCGCTTCGCCCGTTCCGTTCACGGTCGGGGCTCGGTCATTGGTGAGGCCGTTCTGGCCCACGGGACCGGTGGTGGCCTGCACGTCATCAATCACCGACACGATAACTGGCGTCTGCGGTGGGGTAATATCCGGTGCTGCCGCGGAGGTGGTTGGACTGGTGTTGCCGGCCGTGTCGGTAGCGTCAGCGGTCAGGATTTCACTGTTAACTTTTGGTGGGGTCAGCGTCAGGCTGAAGTTACCCTGACTGTCGGCAACAGCTGTGCCAAGGATGACGTTGCCTTCACGAATGGTCACCGTGCTGCCAGCTTCTGCGATGCCGCTGATGGTGCCGCCATCATTCGACACCACGAGATTACCCGGAGCAAGCGGTGGCGTGGTGTCCACTACCAGTGCGAACGGGCTGGAGATACTGGTATTGCCTGCGGCATCCGTGGCGTGAACCGTCAGCGAATGCAGGCCGTCGGTGAGTGGAGTTGTTGGTGTAAAGCTCCAGCCGCCGCTGCCGTCAAGGGTGGCGGTGCCGAGCAGGGTTGCGCCATCATAGACGGTGATTACCGCATCAGCCGGGACGGTGCCCTGCAGCAGCGGTTTGGTGTCATCCGTGGTATCGCCGCTGCTAAGCGGACCCTGAACGCCGCCGACATCATCGGTCACTGTAGCGATAGTCGCTGCCGGTGGCGGAGTAATATCGACGGTCAGGGTGAAGCCCTCCGACGGAAGGCTGGTGTTACCCGCCGTATCGGTAGCAACGGCGGTAAAAGTGTGAGTGCCCTCGACAAGCGGCGTGGTGGGCGTATAAGACCACTGGCCGTTGCTGTCGGTTAGCACTGTGCCAATATCAGTTCCGTTAAGACGGATAGTAACGGTTGAACCCGGTTCAGCTGTGCCGGTGAGCGTCGGCGTCGTGTCGTTAGTGAGGCCATTCTGGTCCACGGGGCCGGTGGTGGCCTGAACGTCATCAATCACCGACACGATAACTGGCATCTGCGGCGAGGTAATATCCGGTGACGCCGCGGAGGTTGTTGGTCCCGTGTTGCCCGCCGTGTCTGTGGCGTCAGCGGTCAGGATTTCACCGTTAACTTTTGGCGGGGTCAGCGTCAGGCTGAAGTTACCCTGGCTGTCGGCAACCACCGTGCCAAGGGTGATATCGCTTTCACGGATGGTCACCGTGCTGCCAGCTTCCGCGATGCCGCTGATGGTGCCGCCATCATTCGACACCACGAGATTACCCGGGGCAGACGGCGGCGTGGTGTCCACGGTGAAGATGACAGGCTCTGAGGCCGCGCTCAGGTTTCCGGCGGCATCGGTTTCAGTGACGGTTATGGAGTGTGTCCCGTCCGGGAGCGGACCGTTCGGCGTGACGCTCCAGGTGCCGTTGGGCTGAACCGTTGTGGTGCCAACCACCACGCCGTTATCGTAAATGGTGATGGTTCCGCCGGGCTCGCCGGTTCCCGCCAGGAGCGGCAGTGAAGCATCGGTAAGCGCGCCCGACGTGATGGTTCCCCTGATAACGCCCGTATCGTCGGTCAGCACAATCGCGGTCGGCGCGTCCGGCGGAGTAAGATCCACCGTCAGGGTAAACACCGGTGAGGCAGGCCCGGTGTTGCCCGCGGCGTCGGTTGCCCGCACGGTAATCTGATGAGTGCTTTCACTCAGGTCAACCGACGGGGTAAAGGTCCAGGTGCCGTTGCTGGCGACGACCGCCGTACCAATAGCGACTCCGCCGTCATAAATCGTCACTGTCGAGCCCGCTTCGCCGGTACCGGTAAGCTGCGGACGCTGATCGTTGGTGCTGCCGCCGTTGCTGACGGTCCCCGTCTGCGGAGCAACATCGTCCGTTACGCTGGTGATTGCTGGCGCATCGGGCGCGGTGGTATCCGGTGCGTTGAGCGTTGTGCCCGGGCTGGTATTCCCGGCGTTATCCGTTGCGGTGGCAGTCACCTGCTCGCCGTTGGTCAACGGTGTGCCGAGAGAGACGGTAAAGCTGCCGTCGCTGCCCGTTTTTCCTGATCCAATAACATTCCCGTTCGCGTCTTTCAGCGTGATGGTACTGCCGGGTTCGGCGGTACCGGTGACGGTTTTGCCGTCTGAAGAGAACTTAAGGCCGGAAGGCGCGTTCGGCGGCGTTGTATCCGGATCGGCAGGATCGACGGGTGTGTTGGGGTTGGGGCTATTATTATTGCCGTCATCTCCACCGCCTCCGCCGCCACCGGTGCTTGCCGCCGCCGCGATGCCGCCCGCTGCGACAATGCCGCCCAGTGCCCATGGCCAGATGGCGGCACCACCGGCGTCGCTCCCGGAGGCCGCAAGCAGCACGTCCGTGGACGCGATAGATTCGTACGTGGCGGCTCCGGTCGGATCTTCAATCCACCATAATGCGCCCTAGCTGTCCTGCAGTACCAGCTGGCTCACGCCCTGCGCGTCCGTGACGTAGAAGTTTTTAAGGGTGATCACCTCGCCGGAGTGCAGCGTAACCAGCAGATCGTTACCATTTCGCGCGAAATGGGAGACGCTCGCTCGCTCGACATGAAGCTCAACGATAGAGGAATGGCTCAGCGTAACCTGTGTGCCTTCCGTGGTCGTTTCCACGCCAGTAAGTTTCGATATAACAGAGATTTGGCTCATTTAGGCATTACTCCAGCAGATGTGTCATGAACGGCGAGCAAGACGAGCCATCTCTGCAGAAGGTAAAGGGCGCCCCCGGCGCAGTCGCTGTTATCACGCAGCACTGACCGTTGTTTTTAGCGCGCACGATGCCCGCCAGAATTCAGAGTGGCAACATCAGAGCGAATCTAATGACTTATAAAGAGAACAGTTTTTATGGGTGTTTTGTGTCTTATAAAACCCTGTAATTAATAGAGGAATTGTTTTCAAGAATATAAAAATGATATAGACAGAAAACGATGGTTGTGCAAATTTAGCTTTCGTAAATAAGTGCCAAAACAATGAAGAGGGCATTAATACATTGTGTTTTTTAATAATTTAACTAGTTTAACTGTTTGTTTTTAATGGTTTTTATTTTGTCTTGCGATGTTGATTTTAAATATGATTTACGCAGTATGATAA
>NZ_JBLKCZ010000109.1:0-476 GCF_047530595.1 Enterobacter sp. 01-M-02-SI-ECC
TCACGCTGAAAATGCCGGCCTTTGAATGGGTTCATGTGCAGCTCCATCAGCAAAAGGGGATGATAAGTTTATCACCACCGACTATTTGCAACAGTGCCGATTTGCTCACATCCAGCTTTTGTTAGTTCGTCAACCTGGTGCGCCACATCCTGAAGATGCGTAGATTTACGTGCATAGCCGATTTTCATTCTTTTCTCGCTAATTAGTTATGGGGTTATTGTTATGTTGATACAGTAACGAGTTTTGTTACATGAGGGGAGTCATTTTTCGGGAGAAGTCAGGACTTTTCAAGACTGTCACAAAAACCATCGTTTTTGATACATTAATTTAACCAATAGGTTGCAGATCAAATCGCCTGTAACAGCCTTTCTGGCTGTTTGTCGTTTTCAGAAGACGGCTGCACTGAACGTCAGAAGCCGACTGCACTATAGCAGCGGAGGGGTTGGATCCATCAGGCAACGACGGGCTGCTGCCGG
>NZ_JBLKCZ010000110.1:0-472 GCF_047530595.1 Enterobacter sp. 01-M-02-SI-ECC
TCGATACATCGTCGACTTGCGAAAATTTGAGAGACTCGAACACACCATTAAGATGTGTCGTTTCAATTTTCAGCTTGATCCAGATTTTTAAAGAGCAAAACTTCGCAGTGCACCTTTTCAGGTTCACTCTGAAGTTTTCTTGTGTTCGCAGTAAAAGATGGTGGAGCTATGCGGGATCGAACCGCAGACCTCCTGCGTGCAAAGCAGGCGCTCTCCCAGCTGAGCTATAGCCCCATCGTTTATAATCTCTGTACCGCTCATCCTTTAAAAGGAGTTTGGTAGGCCTGAGTGGACTTGAACCACCGACCTCACCCTTATCAGGGGTGCGCTCTAACCACCTGAGCTACAAGCCTGCAGAGATTTTTACTGCTGTTTTTCATCAGACAATCTGTGTGAGCACTGCAAAGGCAGGTTCTTTAAGGTAAGGAGGTGATCCAACCGCAGGTTCCCCTACGGTTACCTTGTTACGACT
>NZ_JBLKCZ010000111.1:0-457 GCF_047530595.1 Enterobacter sp. 01-M-02-SI-ECC
AGGAAGGCAGCCTCACCGCCGTTGCGGCTGGAGAGGAAGTCGTTCCTGCTTCTGAGCTTACTGCTGCTCTGAAGCAGGTCCGGGAGCTTCAGCGCCTTCTGGGCAAGAAGACGATGGAAGTTGAGATCCTGAAAGAAGCCGTGGAGTACGGTCAGTCGCGAAAATGGATAGCGCACGCGCCCTTGTTGCCAAAGGACGGGGAATAGCCATGGTCAGCCGGACCATGGGCGTGTCGCGTGCGCAACTGTCACTGCGGATTAACCGTTCTGCCGACTGGCAGGACAGGCGCTGTAACCGGCGTAATGAAGAAGCAGACGCAGAAATACTGTCGGCTATCCTCAACATTATCAGCGATATGCCGAGTTATGGTTATCGACGCGTGTGGGGCATCCTGCGCAAGCAACGTCGCACAGAGGGACAGCCACCTGTGAATGCCAAACGGCTTTACAGGATAATG
>NZ_JBLKCZ010000112.1:0-358 GCF_047530595.1 Enterobacter sp. 01-M-02-SI-ECC
ATAAAAAGATCCGAACTTTGTTGGTTCAATGTGCCAGGGTATTCATACAAAAACTGGAACACCAGTCTGGCAAATTGGCCGATTGGGTCAGGGATTTACTGTGCCGGAAAAGCAACTTTGTCGTCACTTGTGCTCTGGCAAACAAGCTGGCCAGAATAGCCTGGGCCCTAACGGCACGACAGCAAACTTATGTAGCATAACGGCAGAAATACACCGGTTTAAAGAATTACTGATCTGGTTTTGCGAATACTGATATTGATGATACTAACGGCCCACCGGCCTGTTGAGGAACCTGTAAAACGGAAAGGCTCATTGAAGCCGTATATTTTCTGGAGGTTCATCAGGCGCGGAACTCATC
>NZ_JBLKCZ010000113.1:0-314 GCF_047530595.1 Enterobacter sp. 01-M-02-SI-ECC
CGCTTCGCTTCATGTCAAGCACAACAGACGGTCGCATGCGCATCCTTTCTTATCGAAACTCGTTGAGATGATATGCAATCAAGAATAGAATTTCAAGAACTTGTATGGGTCCACCACATATTGCAATTTTTACTCTCACGTAAAATATAGTCCACTGGCGTCATCAGTTCGAGTGATTTATGTGGCACTGTTGCAAAGTTAGCGATGAGGCAGCGTTTTGTCTTATTCAAAGGCCTTACATTTCAAAAACTCTGCTTACCAGGCGCATTTCGCCCAGGGGATCACCATAATAAAATGCTGAGGCCTGGCCTTTG
>NZ_JBLKCZ010000011.1:0-152032 GCF_047530595.1 Enterobacter sp. 01-M-02-SI-ECC
CATTGGGCTGGGCGCACATTCTACTGACTGGCGAATATCTTTGGCCCAAGGAACCGAAAGCTTAGGGTGTCATTTCGCCCTCAGCCGGAACCGACCCCAATCTGAAGCTGAACAAAATAATAGACACCCGTTCGTATCTGTCGATTCTGGAAGTTGTACCTCTCTGAACTGTTTAAATAACATTCACAGAGCATCTGTCCGGCATTTCGTTTTACCGTATTCCTGCTACGCTTGTTTGTTGTACCAGGAGCATGAATATGAAAAACAAAGATGAACAAACCGGATTAGTGGGGCTGGCGATTGGGGCCGCCGTTATTGGGCTGGTTTCAGCGCAAAAACCGATCCATCGCAACAGCATTGTCGATGAACTGGTCAGGCTCGGCAGGCAAAAAGGCGATGGCGTAGAAGATGAGGTTTTCGTTAAGGCTGCCGAGCTGGTGAGAAAAGGGGTATAGCCCATGTCTGAAAGACGAAATGCGAAGTGCCATTGCGGCGCTGTGGCGTTCACCGTTGAACTTACCGATGGGCTGAACACCGCCCGGCGCTGCAGCTGTTCCTTTTGTCGTATGCGGGGCGCGGTCGTCGTTTCTGCGCCGTTGTCAGGCATTAAGGTGACCAAAGGTGAAGATAAGCTCACCGAGTACCGCTTTAACACGGGAACTGCACGGCATTTCTTCTGCTCGGTGTGCGGGATTTACACGTTCCATCAGCGACGTTCTAACCCAAACGAATATGGCGTTAATGTCGCCTGTTTTGAAAACGTTTCACCTTTTGATTTTCCAGAGGTGAAGGTGATGGACGGCGTTAACCATCCCATGGATGGGGAAAGTGGGGTATTTGGATATCTTTCTTTTCGCGAGAAAGGTGAAGAGCAGGCATGATTGCCGCCTGGCCACTCTTTTACTCCTCCGGCTATAGTAGGCAGTGGGTAACTGAAACAGGAGAAACTATGCTCTGTGTTGAAAAAGACGATCCGCGTGAGGCCCCTGAATCAGGTGATAAAAAGCCTCAACCTGTGAAAAAATAACGCGACATACGCGTTTACCCGCCACCGGCACTGCTGGTGGCTTTTTATTTCCCAGGCAACCCTGTTAACTGCCATCCAGATGGTTTAACAGCGCGCCGAGATGCCCGACGATATCACCAAAATCAAAAATTAACGCCATCCACAGCAATGCTAAAAGGGTAAGTACGGCAAGGGATACACGACCAAACAACGTTGTTATCCTTAGTGATAAAAGGGCTATCACCACAGTTTAACCAGCTTACTTTCAACTTTCCCTCAACCAACCCCTTTCTTAAGCTGTCTATTGTGACGAACTTCAAAAAACAAGCGAGCCCGCATGATTATGCGGGCTCTGACCATCAGAACTGGTAAACCAGGCCTAACGCTACAACATCATCGGTGCTGATGCCGTTGTCTTTGTAGAAGCTGTCATCTTCATCCAGCAGGTTGATTTTGTAATCAACGTAGGTGGACATGTTTTTGTTGAAGTAATAGGTGACCCCTACGTCAGCGTATTTAACCAGATCCTGGTCGCCCTGGCCGTTGCCCAGGTCCTTACCTTTCGACTGCAGGTAGGAAACGGACGGACGCAGGCCGAAGTCGAACTGGTACTGCGCGGTCACTTCGACGTTCTGGGTTTTGTTCGCCACGGCGTCGGTATTATCACCATACGGTGTCATATTGCGGGTTTCAGAATACATTGCCGCCAGATAGATGTTATTGGCGTCATACTTCAGGCCCGCCGTCCAGGCATCCGCCTTGTCTCCACCCGCTGTGGTATTCATGACCTGCTCGTTGGTGCGGTCAGAAGAGGTATACGCGGCCCCTGCAGTAATTCCCATGCCGAAGTCATAGGTTGTGGAGATACCAAAGCCATCACCGTTCTCGTGACGCGTGTCGCGACCGTTGTTGGTGCCTTCCTGGTTGTTGCTGGCGTCTTCATTTTTGCCCTGGTACTGCAGCGCAAAGTTCAGGCCCTGCACCAGACCATAGAAGTCGGTGTTACGGTAGGTTGCCACACCGTTGGCGCGGCCGGTCATGAAGTTGTCGGCTTTGGTGTAGGAGTCGCCACCGAACTCAGGCAGCATATCGGTCCAGCCTTCCACGTCGTACAGCACGCCGTAGTTACGACCGTAATCGAAGGAGCCGTAGTCGCCCACTTTGACACCGGCGAAGGCAAGACGCGTCCAGGACTGATTATCAGACCCTTCCGTATTATTAGCCTGAATGTTGTATTCCCACTGCGCGTAGCCGGTCATCATATCGTTGATCTGGGTTTCGCCCTTAAAGCCCAGACGCATATAGGTTTGATCCCCGTCAGCGCCTTTATCGTCGGAGAAATAGTGCAGACCATCGACTTTACCGTACAGATCTAATTTGTTGCCGTCTTTGTTATAAATTTCAGCTGCATGTGCAGAACCAGCCATTAACAGAGCCGGAATCATCAGAGCCAGTACTTTTCTTTGCATTGTGATATTCCTTTGCAGTTGTTTTTATTTAATTACCTGTTGAACTTTCAAAATGAGAAAGTTGTCTCATGCTAAATCACTCCCGTGTAAGAGTAATAAAATATAATTGTTACGAACTAAGTAAAATCTAAACCGAATAAATCGGCAGAAATGATCATTGGTTTGATGAATGATTTAAAAGTAATTATATTAAATTTAAATTATAAATCAGGCGTTAATTAAGCTAATCTAGCCGGCGTTATATGCCTGTAAGATGATTCATCCATAATTAACGTGAATGCTATTAAGGAAACTAAATAGATATTCAATTATTATCTGGATTCGCCCGGTGTGAATACGCCGGGCTTTTTTTATGGCAAAAAAATGCCCGGACAAGCCGGGCAGGGTAACTAGTCGCTGGTAGGTTTTTCGGCTTTACCCGCCATCTGCGCCAGGAAGTCATAGCGTTTTTGCAGATCAGCAGCGGCATCTTTCCAGAGCTGTTCAGCCACTTCCGGCTGCTGGGCGTTAAGGCGACGGAAGCGCTGTTCCTGCATTAACGTCTCGGCCAGTGCGTCCGAAGGCGGACGCGAATCCAGCGCCAGCGGTAATTTACCCTCGTCAGCACGACGCGGGTCGAACCGGTACAGCGGCCAGAAGCCGGTCGCTGTCAGCTGACGCATCTGGTCGTGGCTGAGGGCCAGATCGTAGCCATGCTCTTCACAAGGGCTGTAGGCAATGATCAGCGACGGGCCAGGATACGCTTCCGCTTCCTGAATCGCTTTCACCGTCTGGTTAAGCTGGGCACCCAGCGAGATTTGCGCGACGTAAACGTGACCGTACATCATCATGCTCACGCCGAGATCTTTGCGCGCCTTGCGTTTACCGTGTTCACCGAATTTCGTTACCGCGCCTAACGGCGTCGCTTTCGACGCCTGGCCGCCGGTATTGGAATAACACTGCGTATCCAGAACCAGGATGTTGACGTTTTCGGTCAGGCTCAACACGTGATCGAGCCCGCCAAAGCCGATATCGTAAGCCCAGCCGTCGCCGCCAATCAGCCAGATTGATTTTTCGACCAGGGCGTCAGCGTCGGTCAGCAGCTGTTCAGCCCCCGTCACGCCCTGCAGCGCGCGGCGCAGCTCAGCAACCTGCTCACGACGTTCTTCTGGCGTCGCGTCCGCGTGAAGCGCGTCATTGAGCTCCGCGGGGATCTGTCCGGCAAACTGCTCCAGCAGGCGCATCACGCGCGCGCGGTGCTGGTCGACTGTCAGGCGGAAGCCCAGGCCGAATTCGGCGTTATCCTCGAACAGCGAGTTTGCCCACGCCGGACCGCGCCCATTCGCGTCGGTGGTGTACGGCGTGGAAGGCAAATTGCCCCCGTAGATGGACGAACAGCCGGTAGCGTTGGCAATCAGCATCCGATCACCGTACAGCTGGGTAAGCAGCTTGATATACGGCGTTTCACCGCAGCCGGAGCAGGCGCCAGAGTACTCAAACAGCGGCGTAATCAGCTGTGACGTACGAATATCAATACGTTCCAGTTTGCTGCGATCGATTTCTGGCAAATTCAGGAAGAAGTCATAGTTGACCTTCTCCTCTTCAACGTGCTCCAGACGCGACATCATATTGATGGCTTTGATCTTCGGATCCTGCCTGTCTTTCGCCGGACAGACCTCGACGCACAGGTTACAGCCGGTGCAATCTTCCGGCGCGACCTGCAGAACGTATTTCTGTCCGCGCATATCGCGAGATTTCACATCCAGCGAATGCAGGCTGGCCGGCGCGGCTTCCATCTCTTCCGGTGATACCACTTTGGCTCGAATGGCAGAGTGCGGGCAGGCCGCAACGCAGTGGTTGCACTGGGTACACAGCTCTTCTTTCCAGATGGGGATCGCTTCGGCAATGTTGCGTTTTTCCCAGCGCGTGGTGCCCATCGGCCAGGTACCATCCGGCGGTAGCGCAGAGACGGGCAGGGCATCGCCCAGACCGGCCAGCATCGCCGCCGTCACGGTCTTCACGAAATCAGGCGCCGCATCGGACACCACCGGAGGGCGGTTCGGGCTTGTCGCATTCACCGGCTGCAGCGGAACCTCAAACAACGATTCGCGTGCCAGCGCCAGCGCCTGCCAGTTGCGTTCGACCAGCTCCTGGCCCTTGCTGCTGTAGCTTTTGGCAATCGCGCCCTGCAGTTCCGCCAGCGCGCTGTCGCCCGGCAGGATGTTGGTCAGATGGAAGAAGGCCATCTGCATAACGGTATTAATACGCGCAGCCAGGCCACATTCGCGGGCAATTTTTGCGGCGTTGACCACGTAGAAACGGGCTTTTTTCTGGTTCAGCACCGCCTGAACTTCCTGCGGCAGGCGCCCCCAGACTTCGTCTGCGCTGTACGGCGTATTGAGGAGGAAAATACCGCCGGGCTTCAGGCGCTCGGCCATCTGGTATTTATCGATAAACTGCAGCTGGTGGCAGCCAACAAAATCAGCCTGAGAAATAAGATACGCGGAGCGGATGGGCTGTTCGCTCACGCGCAGGTGGGAAACGGTCAGGCCGCCTGCTTTTTTGGAGTCGTAAACGAAGTACCCCTGGGCGTACCATGGCGTTGAGTTGCCGATAATTTTGATGTTGTTTTTGGTCGCGGAGACGCTGCCGTCGCTGCCCAGACCATAGAACAGCGCCTCAAGTTTGGCGGTCGAGGGCAGGGTATTTTCCGGCAGCGACAGGGACAGGTTGGTCACATCATCATAAATGCCGACGGTAAAGCGCGGCTTGGGTTTCGCTTCGCTTAACTCGTTGAATACCGCCAGCACGCAGTCCGGCCCAAACTCCTTGGAGGACAAACCATAGCGCCCCCCGATAACGCGCGGCAGCGTTTCACGTTCACCATTGTTAAAGGATTCTGCCAGGGCGGTCATCACATCCAGATACAGCGGTTCCGCCTGCGCGCCCGGCTCTTTGGTACGGTCGAGCACCGCCACAGCGCGGGCGCTTTCAGGGAGAGCCGAAAGCAGATGTTTGGCCGAGAACGGACGATAGAGACGCACCTTAAGCACGCCAACTTTTTCGCCGCGCGTCAGCAGCTCGTCAACCACCTCTTCACAGGTACCAATGGCTGACCCCATCAGCACAATCACCCGTTCCGCCTGCGGATGTCCGTAGTACTCAAAGGGTTTATATTCCCGACCGGTCGCGGCGGCAAACTCATTCATTGCCTGTTCAACATGGTCGTAAACCGCGTTGTACCAGGGGTTCGTGGCCTCGCGGGACTGGAAATAGGTATCCGGGTTCGCCGATGTCCCGCGAATAACCGGGTGTTCAGGATTAAGAGCCCGGGCGCGATGCGCGTCGATTTCCGCCTGCGGCAGCAGATTCAGGATAGTATCGTCGGCCAGCGGGACGATTTTGTTGATTTCGTGAGAGGTGCGGAAACCATCAAAGAAGTGAATAAACGGCACGCGGCTTTTGAGCGTGGCGATATGCGAAATTAAGGCAAAGTCCTGAGCTTCCTGAACGCTGCTGGCGCACAGCATCGCGCAGCCGGTCTGGCGCACGGCCATCACGTCGGAGTGGTCGCCAAAGATAGAGAGCGCGTGGGTAGCAACGGTACGCGCGGCAACGTGCAGAACGAATGGCGTCAGCTGACCGGCGAGTTTGTAAAGCGTAGGGATCATTAACAGCAATCCCTGTGAGGAGGTAAACGACGTGGAAAGCGCGCCGGTCTGAAGGGCGCCGTGTACCGTGGCAATCGCACCGGCTTCAGACTGCATCTCAACCACTCTTGGGACATCGCCCCAGACGTTTTTTAACCCGTTACCCGCCCAGGCATCCGCCTGCTCGGCCATGGTAGAACTTGGCGTAATCGGGTAGATGGCGATAACTTCACTGGTGCGAAACGCGACTGAGGCAACTGCACCATTACCGTCAATAGTTTGCATAGGACAACACCCTTACATTGCGCAAAAAATAGGGGTCTGTATTACGGCAACAAACCCTGAATATTATCTGTGTATTCTAGCAAACGGGGGATTTTACGATTTTCGCTTTTGTGTCCTTGGTATTCTTGCCATCAATGAGTAGATCAAACTTTTGTCGAAAAAATTGCGAGAAATTGTTTCTGAAGCGCATAAATACGCACTTCCGCTCTCGACGACACGGGATGTGATGCCTATTATGCATAGGTTTCGCATTATTCATGGGGGAGAGAGCATGCGTTCAGCATTTTGGGTAGGGTGTGCCGCGTTATTGTTGTCGGCATGTAGCAGTGAGCCAGTCCAGCAGGCAACGGCAGCCCACGTGGCGCCGGGAATGAAAGCGGCAATGTCCAGTTCAGGTCAGGCCAACTGCGCGATGATTGGCGGTTCGCTGTCTGTCGCCCGCCAGCTTGATGGTTCTGCTATTGGGATGTGCGCCTTGCCAAACGGCAAACGCTGTAGCGAACAGTCGCTTGCCGTTGGAAGCTGCGGTAACTACTGATTATTCTACACGCTTAAACATCAGCGTTTTATCGGCTGTCGCCAGCGTTAACTGGTCCTCAGTCAGGTCGACCTGCGCCCCTTTGCGCAGCATGTCGCCGATGGCCTGATCCAGCTCATTCAGCTGCGGCTCGGTACAGAGCTTGCGCGTCATGGCGAGCGTTTTAACCTTAAGCTCGCCTTCGGACAATTTCCCCTGTCCGTTGAAGCGGTTACACATCTGGCCGGAAACGCTGATGTTATTCACCAGACTGATATCTGGCAGCGCGCTAAAACCGATCTCAGGTTGCGTTGTCGCGGTCTTCACGGCCTTACCGTTTACGTTTTCCAGCACAAAGCGGTGGTTTTTAAGTTGCTCCGGCTGTACGGAGGCTTTACCCGGATTAACGCAGCCGGTAAGGACAAGACTAATAACGCTTAACGCAATGAGCTTTTTCATTTTTCTTCTCAAACTATAAATACCGTGAATCTTTTTCCAGTGTAACGATACTCTGCCGTGCGTTAATGGGGTTTATCTGAAAGTGCGGGGAGAAGTACCGGGCAACGCAGCGGTTGCCCGGAATAACGTTAATGCGATTTAAATCCTGCCGCCGTCATCAGCATGCGGAAGAGCATACTGACAGCAGCCAGCGCCAGTACGCTGCCGCCCCAGATAATGGCCAGCCACAGTAATCTTTTCCATACCGGTTGTTGCATCAGTGATAACCCTCCCCATGCTGAACTTTGCCGCGAAACACGTAGTAGCTCCAGAAGGTGTAGACCAGAATAACGGGAATGATCAACAGCGCGCCCACCAGCATAAAGCCCTGGCTTTGCGTCGGGGCGGCGGCCTGCCACAGGGTGATCGACGGTGGAATAATATGCGGCCAGATGCTGATCCCAAGCCCGCTAAAGCCGAGGAATATCAGCCCCAGCGTCAGAATAAACGGACGGCTATGGCTGGCGGGATTATTCAGGCAGCGCCACTGGTAGAGGCTAAAAATCACCACCAGAGCAGGGACCGGCAGCAGGTAAAACAGATTCGGCAGCGTGAACCAGCGCGCAGCGATGGCCGGTTGCGCCAGCGGCGTCCAGAAGCTGATCGCCGCAATAAACGCCAGCAGCACGATTAACAGCGTTTTCGACACCTCACGCATCCGCTCCTGCAGCGCGTTTTCGCTTTTCATCACCAGCCAGGTAGAGCCTAACAGCGCATAAGCCACCACCAGCCCCGCGCCGCAAAATAGGTTAAACGCGGTAAACCAGTCAAAGGGGCCGCCGGTATAGGCCCGGCCGGTGACGGTAAAGCCGTTAATAACGGCGCCTACCGTCACGCCCTGGGTGAACGTTGCCAGAATGGAACCGCCAATAAACGCCTTATCCCAGAAGGGGCGGTGGGCCGGCGTAGCTTTAAAGCGAAACTCAAATGCCACCCCGCGGAAAATAAGTCCGATCAGCATTAATGTTAGCGGAATGGTGAGGGCATCAACGATCACCGCATAGGCCAGCGGGAATGCGCCGAACAGGGCGGCACCGCCAAGCACCAGCCAGGTTTCATTTCCGTCCCAGACCGGCGCGACGCTGTTGACCATCACGTCGCGATCGTCGGCGTTCTGCGTGGCCGGGAACAGAATACCGATCCCCAGATCAAAACCGTCCATCACGATATACATCAGCGTGGCGAAGACGATGATGACAAACCAGATAATGGAAAGATCGATACCCATTATGGCTGCTCCTTATGTTCAGTTGTGACGGCAGAAAGCGGGCGCGCCGGACGTCCGTCGGACTCGGTGGCGAAAGATTCATGCGGCTGCGGGCCTTTTCGGATGAGGCGAACCATATAGCTGTAACCCACGCCGAATACCGAGGTATAGACGACGAAGAAGGCCAGCAGGCTCACGCTCATATGCAGGTCACCGTGGGCAGATACCGCATCCTTCGTTCGCTGGAGTCCGTAGACCACCCACGGCTGGCGGCCCACTTCGGTGGTGATCCACCCGGCCAGGATGGCAATCAGCCCGGTTGGCCCCATCAGCAGCGCAAACCACAGGAAGGGGCGCGACGAATACACGCGTTTTTTGTAGCGCAGCCAGAGTGCCGTTACCCCGAGCAGCAGCATCAGCATGCCCAGGCCCGCCATAATGCGGAATGACCAGAAGACGATGGTGGAATTCGGACGGTCTTCCTTCGGAAACTCTTTGAGGGCCGGAACCTGTTTATCCAGACTGTGCGTCAGGATAAGACTCCCCAGCGCCGGGATCTCCAGCCCAAAGCGGGTGCGCTCCTGTTCCATATCCGGCCAGCCAAACAGCAGTAGCGGGGTAGGCTCACCCGGCGGATTTTCCCAGTGGCCTTCAATGGCTGCAATCTTGGCGGGCTGGTGCTTTAAGGTGTTCAACCCGTGCATATCGCCAACCATGGCCTGGATGGGGGCGACAATCAGCGTCATCCACAGCGCCATCGAAAACATTGCCCGTATGGCAGGGGTATTATTCCCGCGCAGCAGATGCCATGCCGCGGATGCGCCCACAAACAGGGCGCTGCTCAGGAATGCGGCTATCGACATATGCAACAGGCGGTAAGGGAAGGAGGGGTTAAACACCACGGCGAACCAGTCCACCGGCACGACCTGACCGTTGACGATCTCATAGCCCTGCGGGGTCTGCATCCAGCTGTTCGACGAGAGGATCCAGAAGGTGGAGATAATGGTGCCCAACGCCACCATGCAGGTGGAGAAGAAGTGCAGTCCCGGCCCGACCTTGTTCCAGCCGAACAGCATCACGCCGAGGAACCCGGCTTCGAGGAAGAAGGCGGTCAGCACTTCATACGTCAGCAGCGGGCCGGTAATGCTGCCCGCAAACTGTGAAAATCCGCTCCAGTTGGTGCCGAACTGGTAGGCCATCACCAGCCCGGAGACCACGCCCATGCCAAAGTTGACGGCAAAAATCTTTGACCAGAAATGGTACAGCGAGCGCCAGACCGGATTTTTGGTTTTCAGCCACAGCCCTTCGAGTACGGCAAGATAGCTTGCCAGGCCGATGGTGATCGCCGGGAAAATAATGTGAAAGGATACGGTAAAGGCAAACTGTATCCGTGCAAGGTGAAAAGCATCTAAACCAAACATGCACAGCCTCAATGTCAAACGGTGTGCTGTTATGGTATAGGGGCAACGTTCGGACTATCAGACGCAGAAAAGTGATTTTTAACCATAACAGTTGGCTTAAAACTCATGCTTTAACCATCTGATATACCTCGCGTGAGGTATAAAAATTGTATTTTTATGAATTTTACGCATAAAACTGCTTGCCTTGTCGTCTGCGCCGTGCGTTAATGACCCTCTGGTTTTGAGTCCAAATAAATATCTGACGTAGTTTTATAAAGCAGTTCTCATCACGTTGTGCCTCTCCGCAGCCTCTCTTGGGTCTTTATCTACTTTCCGATTCGTTTTGTTTAAAACCATTATTGCCCAATCGGCCCATTAGTAATTTACGTTTTTACGTTCACAGGAGAATCCTATGACTTCTTATATTCATTTCCGCTGCCCATGCTGTCATGGCTCGCAGTACCGTACCTCAGTCTTTGATATGTCCGAGAAAAACCCACTCGGCGCGAAATGCATCTTTTGCAAATCGTCGATGATTACGCTCGATCACCTGGCCGCCGCGCGCCAGGCGCAAAGCCACATTACCGAGTACCGTAAGTAATTCGTTTCACGAACCATAACAGTTAGCTAAATCTTCTCTTTTTCTCCTGCTGATATACACTGTCGGTCACAAGGAGAATTTGATGAAAAAATACCAGAGTCTGGCGCAACAAATTATCTCGCAGATTGAGCTTGGCGTATGGCTGCCGGGCGATAAGCTGCCTTCGCTGCGAGAGCAGGTGGCGAGCAGCGGCATGAGTTTTATGACCGTTGGCCACGCGTATCAGATGCTGGAAAGTCAGGGGCGCATTGTCGCCAGACCGCAGTCGGGCTATTACGTTGCCTCGCGCCCGACCGCACATCAGCCTGCTCCACCTGCCCAGGTGATGCGTGACGAAGTGGTGGATATTAATACCTACATCTTCGACGTCTTACAGGCCAGCCGCGACCCGTCCGTTGTTCCTTTTGCCTCCGCATTTCCCGATCCCCGACTTTTCCCGCTGCAGCAGCTCAACCGCTCGCTGGCGAACGTCAGCAAAACCGCGACGGCGATGAGCGTGATTGAGAACCTGCCCCCGGGTAACGTCGATCTCCGCCACGCCATTGCCCGTCGCTACGCGCAGCAGGGGATGAATATCTCCCCTGAAGAGATCGTGATCACCGCAGGCGCGCTTGAAGCGCTCAATCTCAGCCTGCAGGCGGTAACCGAGCCGGGCGACTGGGTGATAGTCGAAAACCCGTGTTTTTACGGCGCGCTGCAGGCGCTGGAACGCCTGAAGCTCAAAGCGTTGTCGATTGCGACGGATGTCCGCGAGGGGATTGACCTGAATGCCCTTGAACAGGCGCTGAAGGAGTACCCGGTTAAGGCCTGCTGGATCATGACCAACAGTCAAAACCCGCTTGGCTTCACGCTGAGCGCGGAGAAAAAAGCGCAGCTTGTCGCGCTGTTAACGCAACACAACGTCCCCCTGATTGAAGACGATGTCTACAGCGAGCTCTATTTTGGCCGCGAAAAGCCGCTCCCGGCGAAAGCATGGGATCGCCAGGACATGACGCTTCACTGCTCGTCCTTTTCAAAATGTCTGGTAGCCGGTTTTCGCATCGGCTGGGTTGCGGCAGGAAAACACGCGAGACGCATTCAGCAGCTACAGCTGATGAGCACGCTCTCCACCAGCTCACCCGTGCAGCTGGCGCTGGTGGATTACCTGGCGACGAAACGCTACGACGCCCATCTGCGCCGGCTGCGGCGTACGCTCGCCGAGCGAAAACAGCAGGCCTGGCAGTCCCTTTTGCGCCATATGCCTGCCGGCGTCAAAATCCACCATAACGACAGCGGCTACTTTTTATGGCTGGAGCTTCCGGCGCAGCTGGATGCGGGGCTGCTCAGCGAAAAAGCCTTAACGCACCACATCAGCATTGCGCCCGGAAAGATGTTTTCCACCTCCGACGCGTGGACACCGTTCTTCCGGTTTAATACCTCCTGGGCCTGGGGAGAGCGAGAAGAGCAGGCGGTCATTCAATTAGGAAAATTAATTAGCACGATGCTGGAATAAACTTTTCTCCGTTATTTAAATAATCAATTCTTATCCTGATGACGGCGCTGCGAATATTTCGCGGTGCCCTGTCATAGGAAATCTGCATACCGTCTCTCGCGGCTAACTCCTTGTCTATAATCCAGTTAACGGGGAATGCGCCCTCGGTCACACCTTGATGAAATTTCCTGAAGCCGTACGGTGCGGCGCATTTGCGCGGTCTACGTTTAATAAGGGAGATATTTTTACGGCACGGCTGCCGCTAAATTTCATTGCGACAGGAGTAACCCTTATGAGCAAAAAATTTGCCCGCAGCAGCCTGTGCGCGCTCGGCATGACTATCATGACAGCGCAAGCCGCAGAACCACCAAAGGCCATCGGCGACGGGGAAGGTCGACTGGATATTATCGCCTGGCCGGGATACATCGAACGCGGACAGACGGATAAAAACTACGACTGGGTCACCCAGTTTGAAAAAGAGACCGGGTGTGCGGTCAACGTCAAGACGGCGGCCACGTCGGATGAAATGGTCAGCCTGATGGCGAAAGGGGGATATGACCTGGTCACCGCCTCGGGTGACGCCTCCCTGCGCCTGATCATGGGGAAACGCGTTCAGCCCATTAACCCCGACCTCATCCCCAACTGGAAAACCCTCGACGCGCGGATTGTGAAAGGGGAATGGTTTAACGTCGGCGGGAAAGTCTACGGCACGCCGTATCAGTGGGGGCCAAACCTGCTGATGTACAACACCAAAACCTTCCCGACGCCGCCGGACAGCTGGAGCGTGGTCTTTACCAAACAGGATCTGCCGGACGGTAAAACCAATCAGGGACGCGTTCAGGCCTATGACGGCCCGATTTATATCGCCGATGCGGCGCTCTTCGTCAAAGCTACCCAGCCGCAGCTGGGTATCAATGACCCTTACCAGCTTACCGAAGCACAGTATGCCGCCGTGCTGAAAGTGCTGCGCGACCAGCACGCGCTGATCCACCGCTACTGGCATGACACCACCGTTCAGATGAGCGATTTCAAAAATGAAGGCGTCGTGGCCTCCAGCGCCTGGCCGTATCAGGCGAATGCCCTGAAGGCCGAGAACCAGCCCATTGCCACCGTCTTCCCGAAAGAGGGGGTGACAGGCTGGGCGGACACCACAATGCTGCACGCGCAGGCAAAACACCCGATGTGCGCCTATAAATGGATGAACTGGTCGCTGACGCCGAAAGTGCAGGGCGATCTGGCGGCCTGGTTTGGCTCCCTGCCCGTGGTTGCTGAAGGGTGTAAGGCCAGCACGCTGCTGGGTGATAAAGGCTGCGAAACAAACGGTTATAACGAGTTCGACAAAATCATGTTCTGGAAAACCCCCATCGCCGAAGGCGGCAAATTTGTCCCTTACAGCCGCTGGACGCAGGATTACATCGCCATCATGGGCGGTCGTTAATTGCCCGGGAGCAGAACATGACGTACGCGGTAGAGTTTAACAACGTTTCCCGTCTGTACGGCGACGTACGGGCGGTGGATGGGGTCACCATTGCTATTCGTGACGGAGAATTTTTCTCCATGCTGGGGCCTTCGGGCTCCGGCAAAACCACCTGCCTGCGTCTGATCGCAGGTTTTGAACAGCTGTCAGGCGGCACAATTTCTATCTTCGGCAAAGAGGCGAGCGAACTGCCTCCCTGGGAGCGGGATGTGAATACCGTCTTTCAGGACTACGCGCTGTTCCCGCATATGTCGATCCTCGACAATGTTGCCTACGGGCTGATGGTCAAAGGCATCGACAAGAAAAAACGTCATGCGCAGGCCCGTGATGCCCTGGAAAAAGTGGGCCTGAGCTTTGCCATAGCCCGCAAACCTTCACAACTTTCCGGCGGCCAGCGGCAGCGTGTCGCCATCGCCCGGGCGCTGGTCAATGAGCCGCGCGTCCTGCTGCTGGATGAACCCTTAGGTGCGCTCGATCTCAAACTGCGTGAACAGATGCAGTTCGAGCTAAAGAAGCTTCAGCAGGAACTCGGCATCACCTTTATTTTTGTCACCCACGATCAGGGCGAGGCCCTGTCCATGTCAGACCGGGTGGCGGTGTTCAATAACGGGCGCATCGAGCAGGTGGATACTCCGCGCGATCTCTACATGCGTCCGCGCACGCCGTTTGTCGCCGGTTTTGTCGGCACGTCCAACGTCTTTGATGCGGGCCTTGCGCAGAAAATATGCGGCATGGAAGGCAGCTATTCCCTGCGCCCGGAACATATTCGCCTTAATGAGGGCGGAGACGTTCAGGTTCAGGGCATCGTGCAGGCCGTTCAGTATCAGGGGGCGGCCACGCGGCTGGAGCTGAAACTTGCCGATGGCGCCAAACTGCTGGTGAGCCAGGCCAATCTCAGTGAAACCTCGTCGCTGAGCGGCATTGCGCCGGGGCAGGCGGTGATGGCGTCGTGGTCACGCGAGGCGATGATTCGCCTGCACGAGGAGAGGTGAAATGTCTATGAGTGTCGCGCATCCTCCCGCCTCGCACGGCCGCTTAAGCCGCATGACGGCGCTGTTCTGGCGTAAACCGTCGCTCGGCCTGTTCCTGCTTCTGCTCGCGCCGCTCATGTGGTTTGGCATCGTCTATCTAGGATCGCTTCTGACCCTGCTGTGGCAAGGATTTTACACCTTTGACGATTTCACCATGGCCGTCAAGCCGGATCTGACCCTGGCGAACATTCAGGCGCTTTTCAACCCGGCAAACTACGACATTATCCTGCGCACGTTAACCATGGCGATTGCGGTGACGATTGCCAGCGCCATCCTGGCCTTCCCGATGGCCTGGTACATGGCGCGATACACCCGCGGCAAGTGGAAAGCGTTTTTCTATATCGCTGTGATGCTGCCAATGTGGGCGAGCTACATCGTCAAAGCCTACGCCTGGACGCTGCTGCTGGCGAAGGATGGGGTGGCGCAGTGGTTTCTCAACCATATGGGGCTGGAGCCGATCCTGACCTCCCTCCTTACGCTCCCGGCGATTGGCGGCAACACCTTGTCCACCTCCGGGCTGGGACGGTTTCTGGTGTTCGTCTATATCTGGCTGCCGTTTATGATCCTGCCCGTCCAGGCGGCTCTGGAACGCCTGCCGGCCTCGCTACTGCAGGCCTCAGCCGACCTTGGCGCGCGTCCGCGCCAGACCTTTCACTATGTCGTTCTGCCGCTGGCGATCCCGGGTATTGCGGCAGGCTCAATATTCACCTTTTCCCTGACGCTGGGGGATTTCATCGTTCCGCAGCTGGTGGGGCCGCCGGGCTACTTCATCGGTAACATGGTCTACTCGCAGCAGGGTGCCATTGGCAATATGCCCATGGCCGCCGCGTTCACGCTGGTGCCCATCGTGCTGATTTCACTCTATCTGGCGTTCGTGAAACGTCTGGGAGCATTCGATGCACTCTGAACGCGCACCGCTGTTCCTGAAAGTGGCAGCCTGGGGAGGCGTTATCTTCCTGCACTTCCCGCTGCTGATTATCGCGACCTATGCCTTTAATACCGAAGACGCGGCCTTCAGCTTTCCGCCGCAGGGGCTGACTCTGAAGTGGTTCAGCGTGGCGGCGGGGCGCGGCGATATTATTGAATCCGTGACGTTGTCACTTCAGATTGCGGCGCTATCCACCGCGATTGCCCTTGTGCTTGGCACGCTTGCTGCAGCGGCGCTGTGGCGAAGCGAGTTTTTTGGCAAGAATGCGATCTCGCTGCTGCTGCTGTTGCCGATTGCGTTGCCGGGGATCATCACCGGTCTGGCGCTGCTGACGGCCTTCAAAACGATCGACCTTGAGCCTGGGTTTTTCACCATCGTGGTCGGACACGCCACCTTTTGCGTGGTGGTGGTGTTTAACAACGTGATTGCCCGGTTCAGACGCACCTCCTGGAGCCTGGTGGAAGCGTCGATGGATCTCGGGGCTGACGGTTGGCAAACCTTCCGCTATGTGGTGCTGCCCAATCTGGGTTCAGCGCTGCTGGCCGGGGGAATGCTGGCGTTTGCCCTGTCGTTTGACGAGATAATCGTCACAACGTTTACGGCGGGACACGAGCGCACGTTACCGCTGTGGTTGCTCAATCAACTCGGTCGTCCGCGCGACGTTCCGGTCACCAACGTCGTGGCACTGCTGGTGATGCTGGTGACAACTATCCCCATTCTGGGAGCCTGGTGGCTAACCCGCGACGGTGAGAACATCGCCGGCAGCGGGAAATAACAGTGAATTCAACAGGAAAATGCTATGCAAACACAACTGCTGATAGAGGGAAAACTGGTAACCGGAGAGGGAGAAAAGCAGCCGGTCTATAACCCGGCCACTGGAGAACTCCTGCTGGAGATTGCTGAGGCGTCAGCGGCTCAGGTCGACGCGGCGGTTCAGGCGGCCGACCGTGCTTTTGCGGAGTGGGGGCAAACCACGCCGAAAACCCGTGCCGAGTGCCTGCTGAAGCTGGCGGATGCGATTGAAGCGCATGGGGAGGACTTTGCCCGGCTCGAATCCCTCAACTGCGGGAAGCCGCTGCACTGTGCTCTGGGCGATGAAATTCCGGCGGTGGTCGACGTTTTCCGTTTCTTTGCCGGGGCCGCCCGCTGTCTGAACGGGCTGGCCGCCGGGGAGTACCTTGACGGCCACACGTCGCTGATCCGCCGCGATCCGGTGGGCGTGGTTGCCTCTATTGCCCCATGGAACTATCCGCTGATGATGGCGGCCTGGAAGCTGGCCCCCGCGCTGGCGGCAGGGAACTGCGTGGTGATTAAGCCCTCAGAGATCACGCCGCTGACCGCGCTGAAGCTGGGAGAGCTGGCAAAAGATATCTTCCCGGCAGGTGTGCTGAACGTCCTGTTTGGCCGGGGGAAAACGGTGGGCGATCCGCTTACCGGGCATGAAAAAGTCCGTATGGTCTCGCTGACCGGTTCGATTGCTACCGGGGAACATATCATCGGCCATACCGCGTCCTCCATTAAACGCACCCACATGGAGCTGGGCGGCAAAGCGCCGGTTATCGTCTTTGATGATGCCGACCTGGATGCGGTTGTCGAAGGGGTGCGGACGTTTGGTTTCTACAATGCCGGGCAGGACTGTACGGCGGCCTGCCGGATTTATGCCCAGAAGGGCATCTATGCCGCGCTGGTGGAAAAGCTGGGCGCAGCGGTCGCCAGCCTCAAAATGGGGGCGCCGGAGGATGACTCTACCGAACTGGGACCGCTCAGCTCGGCGGCCCATCTTTCACGCGTCTGTCAGGCGGTCGATGAGGCGAAAGCGCTCGGCCACATCCGCGTTGTCACCGGTGGGACCAAAAAAGAGGGGGCAGGCTACTACTTCCAGCCAACCCTGCTGGCGGGGGCGAAGCAGGACGACGCCATCGTTCAGCGGGAGGTGTTTGGCCCGGTGGTGAGCGTTACCGAGTTTGACGACGAGGCGCAGGTGCTGGCCTGGGCGAACGATTCGCAGTATGGCCTGGCGTCATCGGTCTGGACCAAAGACGTGGGCCGCGCCCATCGTCTGAGCGCGCGCCTGCAGTACGGCTGCACCTGGGTGAATACCCATTTTATGCTGGTGAGCGAAATGCCGCACGGCGGCATGAAATTATCCGGCTACGGCAAAGATATGTCGGTCTACGGGCTTGAGGATTATACGGTCGTGCGGCATGTCATGATCAAACACTAAGCCCGCCATGCCTGGCCGCATGCGCGGCCGGGCGTTCCCCGCGCCCGCCATGAGTGTTACGTAAGATACTCAATTGTTATTATCCGTAATCTTTAAGTGGTTATTCTGTAACGAAAAAACTTGATCTGTATCAACATATGACGCATATTGCGTGCGGTTATTTTTTCGGCTCTGGTATACAGAATGACGTTGTATCAAAAGATGTTGGTTTTTTACGCAATCATGGCTTCCATCTGCGCATTAATTACCTGGTTCCTTTCTAAAGACCGCAAACGTATCCGCCTGCTCAGCGCTTTTCTGGTGGGGTCAACCTGGCCAATGAGCTTTCCCGTTGCGCTGCTGGTCTCGCTTTTCTGAAGCACGCTTCCATTTTTAAAAGATGAATATGGCATTCCAGATACGGCAACTGTATAAATACACAGTGCATCGTAAAAGGAGTGCTTATGAACAGTTTTTACTCGCAGCAGGCCGGTTGTACCGTGCGCTGGCATGACCTGCCCGGCACCGGCGATCCCGTGGTGTTCATTCACGGGCTGGGCTGCGCCTCTTCCTATGAATATCCCCGTGTCGTTCATGACCCGCTGTTTGGCGCGCGTAGAGCGATTCTCATCGATTTGCCCGGCAGCGGCTACAGCGACAAGCCTGAGCACTACAGCTATAAAACCACCGACCAGGCGCACGTTGTGGCGGAACTGATTGACCATCTAGAGCTGGAGTCCTTTTGGTTATACGGCCACAGCATGGGCGGCAGCATTGCTATCGAAACGGCGGGGCTGCTGGCGTCGCGCGTGAAGGGCCTGATGGTGTCAGAGCCTAATTTTCACGCGGGCGGGGGCATGTTCAGCCGGTCTATTGCGGCGCAAACCGAGCAGCAGTTTCTGACGCAGGGCTATGACGCCATGCTCAGCGCGGAAAAAACGGCGTGGGCCGGGTGCCTGCAGAGCAATGCGCCATATGCCGTCTGGCGGGGCGCATCGAGCCTGGTGGCGGGCGTAGAGCCCGAATGGGAAGCGCAGTTCCTGTCACTTCCTTGCCCGGTAACGTTGATTTTCGGCGAACTGTCTCTGCCGGATGACGATGTGGAAAGTCTGAAGCAAAAGGGCGTCGAGGTGAAAATCATTCCTGCGGCAGGGCATTCAATGTCGTGGGAAAACCCTTCTGCGCTGGCGGAGACGATCGTTGGCTGTATGGCGCGGTGAAAATGGCCCGCATGGCTGCGGGCCGACATCTCAGCGCAATAACGCCTGTAAAGCCCGGCGAGCACCGGGCTGAACATCATGCGGATGCTGGTAATCAATGTTCTCTATCGCGCGGCTATAGAGTGCGACCAGCCAGTCGTATACGTACGCGGTGGCCGCATGCACAGGCTGTTCTCCCAGTCGCGTCAAGCGAGGCTCGGCGCTGCTGACCACTGGCGTAACGAAGATTGCCTGCCCCTTGCGGATGCGGCTTGCCGGACGTGTTGCCACAGGCGTCTGGTCGTAACCCAGCCAGCCAATGAAATTGCCCATCACTGCATGCAGCTGTGCCGCGCTGCTTTTATCCGCTTCGACGATACGCTGAAGCTGTTGAGGCAGATCAAGCCGGTAGCTGGTGACCACCAGCACATCCGCGATTTGCTGTAATACCGAAGGCTCCAGCCCAAGGCGCGCGGCCGTGGCCTCATTGCGGCTCCACTGACGCAGATGATTTATCCAGACTCTGTGCGCCAGACGCGCTTTGTCTTTTGTCTGGAACAGGCCGCTGCTTTCCTGGGTATTCTCGGCAAACAGGTCAATAGTGTCCGTAAACAGCCCGTTCACCTGCTCCTCGCGCGGCTGCTGAACGGCGAGCAGCGTTTCAAAGGCTTTCAGCGGCGGCAGCAGGCCTTCAAGCAGTTCGCCGTGGCGGGCGGCGCTGCTTTGCAGCGTGCGCACCATGTTTTCGGCCTGAGCGCGTCTTGTCCCCGGCTCTTCAACCAGCGGTGCCAGATAGCTCTGCATCAGCGATGAGAGCTCCTGTCGCAGCAAGCCTTTCAGCGTGCCGAGACGCTTCTGTCGCTGCGCGGGCAGCGTGGCCTGAGACAGCCACTCAATGACGCGCTGCATGCTGTGGCTGTCCAGCGCCTGCAGCGTGCCCCAGCGTAAACCCGGCTTTCCGAGCAGATGCTGTACGGCTTCATCGAGATTTTGGCGGGTGGTAAAGCGGGCGTCGTGAGGGGTAATCGCCCATACCAGCCCCGGCAGGGCCGATTCTTCAGCAGGCTGCGTCTCCTTGACCCAGTTCATCAACACTTTTGCTTTTTTTGCCGTGTGTTCGTGCTGCGCCGTCGCGTTGCAAATCACCAGCACATCCGGCTGAAGCTGTTGACGGTAATGCTCGAGCAGCCACTGGGACTTCGCCTGGCGTAGCGGGTCGGCACGGTTATCTTCAAAAACCGGAATATCAATAATATCGACGTTATCCAGCGCGCCGTTCTCAACCGGCAGCACCAGCTCGCGGGTCAGGAAGGCCAGCACGTCGACGGGGATGCTGATGGCGTTTAGCATTATACCGCTATTCAGCGGATGAAGCAGCGTCTCCTGCGCGTCCTGAAGATCTAACGTGCCGTCGTGCGTCAGGAACCCTTCACCCGGCAGGCCAAAGCTGTCCACCAGCAGGCTAAGCGGGGCAGCAAGCTCGCCGGCATGGCTGGTCTGGTGCAGCACATGGGCCAGTTTTAACCACTGCTGGGTCAACTCCTGCTGCTCGCCCCACAGCAGCGACCAGACGCTGGCCCGCGTGCTGAGATCGAGAGAAGGCACCAGCCTGGCGAACTCATGCCACAGGGCATCATCAATTTGCTGCTTAGCGGCGGGTACGGTGCTTTGCCAGAAGCGGGCTATCGCACCCACTTCCTGAGCCGTGATACCGGGCACGCCCTGCGGCTGGCGCAGCCCGCGCCATTTCTCCAGACGTGTCTCAATGACCGCCTTATCTACCGCGCGCATCTGCGGATGCAGCGTCGAGCGGGCAATAAACAGCTGTACCAGCTCGGCCTCGGTGACCAGGCTTAGACGCAGCGGGAACGCCTCATCCGCCACCTCCGGGCTTTCCCGGGTGAAGCGGACGGCCATATTGGTCAGGGCATGTCCCGGATTGATATGCGAAAAATAGTCAAAGGTGCGCTGGCCCGGCGTCACGTTCAGGCGTCCATTACCGCTGCCGCACAGGGATAACAGCAGATGGGCTTTCGCGCTCTGCGAATGACCGTAAAGCCCAATGCTGCTCTGGCGCGTCATGGCGCGTTCAATGGCCTGCTCCCGCGCCTGCGCCGCGTTGATGCGAGCAAGCAGGGCGTCAGCATCGTTATCCAGCACAGGGGCGTTCAGGCGCGTCTCATTAATCCACCCGATTAAGGCCTGAGTGGTGGTCGTCGTCGCTGTCATTTCAGGTATACGCTCCCGCTGTCGATCCAGTAGTGGCTACCGCTGTGTCGGCGATCGGCCAGGGTATTCAGTTTGAAGGTTAATGCGTCAGGGGCAACCGGCGTGCCGTCCTGCAGCCAGGCATCGCTCAGCTCGAAGGCCTCAGGACCTTCCTGCTTGCTGCCGCCGCAGAGCTTCAGCCGCACGTTCAGCACGCCGTCACCGGCAATGGCTTTCGCCAGTTCAGCCGAGTTGATGCTGAGCGTGTAGAGCGGCGTGGCGGGCCAGCGCGCGTTCGCCAGCTGGCGGAAGCCGAGGGTAACGTTACCGCGCAGCGGGAAGTGCAGACGCGCGTCGAGCTTCGCGCCCGGCTTATCGAGGTCGATATCCTGATACCAGACGTTTTCCTCGCGCAGGGTATTAACGGTGTTATCCAGCACGCCGAGATACCGCACGGTTGAATACGCGCCAATGTCCGCGGCTTTAAAGTTGAAGCGCGGCAGACGCAGGTCCAGCGCCAGGCTGCAGAGCATGGCCCCCACGGCGGCCGTCGATTTCGGGTTGCCAATGCGCCCCTGCTGGCTGAACGGATACCACTCGTGCACCTGGTATTTATCCAGCCAGACGATACGGTTTACAGGCACCGGCTGCAGATGACGAATCAGCGCCTGAACGCCAGGCAGGCAGCCGGGGCGTCCGGTGATCAGCAGAATATCGCAGCTGTAATGGGATATCGCCTCGCACACCGCGTGAAGCGGCGAGGCCAGCGTAAACTGCCCGGCCAGCATTGCATCCTGCATTTCGCGGAAGTTCACATGCAGCGGCACAGCGAACAGGTCAAACGCGTCTGAACCCGCAGGCAGGGCATGGTCGATCGCCTGCTGCAGATAATTCATTACGTTGCGGGTCGGTTTCTGCGGCAGGAGATCGCCAAAGGTGGCATGCAGACCGGCCAGCGGATCGTCAACGTCGCTCGATTCCCACGCGGCAAGAATAGCGTGGCCAATCGGCATAAAGAGCTGAAGCGCCGTTTGCTGACGGAGTACCGCCTGGGTATCGATGCGCCCGGAGTCGCCAAACAGCGACGCCATCAGCAGCGAAGCGTCCGCGATACCGGATTTCTGCAGCTGCGTTTGCAGCGCGGGCAACACGTAGCGCTGAATCACGTCCAGAAGCGTGTCGTCGCCCGCGACTTTAAAGCCTTCACGGAACAGCAGCTGCGGGGTGATTTTGACGTTATTGCCGGAGCCGTCATCCAGCTGATAATGGGTGATCGCCATATCCGTTGTGCCGCCGCCGATGTCGATGGACGCGACGCGCAGCGCGCGGCCCGGCTGGCTACCCGGCTCAGGCTCACGGTCCGGGCGGGCCAGGGAGGCGAAGAAGGCTTCCGTCTGACCGCCAAAGCGGGAGATTGCTTCGTTATACAGCCAGACCAGCTGACCGCAGCTGGCTTCATCCCACTCCATCTGGATTTCAGGAACCGGCACCACGCTTTTATCCTGCTGTTTGCGGGTGACGAAATCCTCATCCTGCGGGTGCCAGCCCATCGCTTTCCAGACGATGGCGATGGCTTCAAACATGCGGCGACGGAAAATTTCGCGCTCCTGCTTGGGCATGGCCGAGGGCAGGGTCAGGATCAGGGTGCGCAGCTGGCGCGGCGACGCCGGGAAGCCCAGACGCAGGCGCGTGGCGACGCTGTTGATCTGCCCCAGCGCCTGCGCCAGCAGCTCGCACAGCATGTGCGTCATCAGCGTACTGCGGCTGTACTGCGGCGAGAAGACCGGCAGCCGCTCGTCCTGCGGAAGCGTGAAGAGCGGTTCGCCGTCATCGTTCATCAGGTTCATCAGCGGAAACGCGGTGGCAAGCGGCTCACGCTGGGTTTTGCTGTTCATCTGGCTAAAGCGCCAGTCCTGCACGACCGGCGTTTCATCCCACAGGTAGCGACGCGGGCTGGAGATGCCGCTGTTGCCTTCGGTCCCCAGACGCTGCATCGCCAGCTTGCGGGCTTCATCGCCCACGCGAACAATTGACGGCCAGACAAAGGCATCTTCGCGACCGCTTTCAACCGAGAAGTGCTGCTTGCCAAAGCGCGCTTCCGAAAACTCAAGACGGCTGGTGAACAGGGGCGCATTCAGGAACTGCGGCTCGCTTAGCGAGCGGACCTGCAGCTCGGCGGTCTGGCGCAGGCCATCGTTGGCGTCGCCGTGGTCTTCAATAATGACGCCGCAGGTGTGGGTATTGCCCACGTCGAGGATCAGGTCGACCGGAATGGCTGGCGTGCTGAGCGTATGGGTGACAAATTTCACTTCCGGTACGGTGAGCTGTTCACCGAGCATGGTCAGCAGGTTAAGCCAGTGGGCCTGATATTCAAAACTGCGCATCGCCTGCTGCAGGTCGCGTTCAGAGCGGTTCTCAACGCCGTCGGCATACTGGGTAAACGCCTCGCGCAGCCAGCCGTCAATCCAGGTCTGGTCGAGGAAACTTTCAACTTCGTTGTCTCGCCAGGCCAGCGCGAATCGGGTCCCGTTGAGAATATCGTTTTCAACCGGGGACAGGGCGGACGTGGCGTGTTCTGCAATCTGGCTGTCAAGGGCGAGCGTGACGCGGTGCGTATTGCCTGCCGTATCGGGTGTATCCAGCCTGCGCACCTGAACGCGGGCCCAGTTATCAGGCCCCTCAACGAAGGTTCGCGGCGGGTTGAAGCGCAGGAACGGAACCGGAAGCCAGACGCCGTCCAGCACCGCCAGGGACTGATGCAGCGGGAGGGTGGTTTCCGGTTTGACCACTTCAGGCTGCCCACCGTTCGTGCCCGGGAGGGTATAGCGCCCGTTGACCAGGTCGAAATCGAGGCGCAAAAGCGGACCGTTCGCGGTTTTACGTACGAAGCGCCCGTTGCTGGCGGTGTCCTGCGGCGTCAGACCGAAATCAAGGAACTGCACGCCGCTGTTGGCAATAAGCGTGACGCTTTGTTTATAGTCGCAAAGATTTACCAGCATAGGATCAGGCACCTGCTTTCTTGAACGTCAGGGGAACGACGGTATTGGCATCATAACGGGCGCGACATTCTGCGATATCGCTGGCGCCTGCTTTACAGGCAACCTCCGGCATCGGGTAGCGGGAGCCGTCGGTGCAGCGGGCAGTACCGCGACTTTTAATCATCAGCTCGCCGTTGCTGTGCAGGCCGGAGAAGACCTCCGCACGGCAGACAACGTTGTCGCCATGGACAACCCGGGCGAAGCCTTTATTGTTCTGGATCTGATAGCGCATTGACGGTGGCTTGCCGGTGACCGGATCTTTCACGTCCAGAACCGCACGCCAGGTACCGTTCAGGAAACGCGTCGATCCCGCTTTCACCTGATTCGCTTCCATCACCATGGCGTCTTTCGGGATGGCGACAATCACCACCGGAGCGGGCTGTGGCGCAGGAGCGGCCGGAGCTGCTTCTTTTTCTTTGCTGGCCACGACCTCTGCCTGATGCAGCGGTAATTTCATGGCCAGCGGCTCAACCGTTTTGATCGGCTTTGGCGCAATCTCTACTGGCTCAGGTGTCGGTGTCGGCACGGGCTCAGCGGAAGGGGACTGTTTTGGCCACAGCAGCGGTGCGGCAATGGCGGCAACGATCGCGACGGCAACCGGCAGCGTCCACAGGGGAATGCGACGTTTTTTCACGACGTTCGCCGGAACAGGTTCCTGGACTGGTTGCGCAACGGCCTGTGCCGGCTCAGGCTCATACAGATCTTCCGGCGTGATACGCACCACCGTGGAAGGGGCGATCAGCGGCTCGTCGGCGTGTTCGAAGGCCACAACCGGTTCTGGCTCAGGCTCGGGTTCAGGATCTTCAATCACAACGGGGGCAGGCTCAGGGACCAGCGATTCACGCAGGCAGTCGAGGACATCGTCGCGCGCATTTTCGTTCAGGTTTACAAACCCCCAGAAGCTGATGACCGGCTTTCCGTCCACCAGGAAGAGGAAGTTTTCACCCGGGAACTGAAACGCCTTTGACAGCAGAGAACCAAAAAGCTGCTGCGCAGTTTTGGGCGACTGGAGGCATTTCTTGCTTAACGACTCAACGCTGGCTAGCGTGTTTTCCAGATAGCGCAGGGCGCGATAACGGTCATCTTCATCGGCCGCTTTCCAGCTGGTTACGCTCCCTTCAACGGGGGAATACCAGTCCACGCGGTCACCGCTGTCGTTGACCTGAGGAATAGCCAGACAGTCGACGATGGCCTGTTGTTTGCGCAACCGGAGCGCTTCCCGGATTTGTAACGCTGATTCAAAAACGGCTTGTCCGCCGCCGCCAACGGCCTGAAAGTCATCCAGGTTACCGCTGCGTAAAAGAGTTTTTGCCACGATTTGATCCCATATACTTCTTCACACCGTTACTTTAACGAAACGAGGAAGCAACCAAACGGGGGAAGAGACGCTAAAAGGACCGATTTCTTGCGGCATAGAAAGTGACGGTTGTGCTTGACGAATAATGGCCCTTAAGGCAAATCACCTTTTTGGGCGCTGGCTGTTAAAACAGCAATAAACGCGGCTTTAGAATAACCTGATAGTGTTTCGTTATTTGCCAGGTCATATCGCCTGTGCTGTTATTACTGTCTTATATAATAAAACTGTCAGGGTTATAACCATGTCTACAGGGAAAACACTGCTCGCCCTTGCGCTGAGCGCGCTGTTACCAGCCGGTGCCGCATGGGCGGCAAACAACGACACCCTTATTTACTGTTCTGAAGCGTCTCCCGAGTCCTTCAACCCGCAAATCGCCAGCTCTGGCCCGTCTTTTGTGGCCAGCTCTCAGGTACTGTACAACCGCCTGATCAATTTCGACCCGGTGAAAAACACACCGGTTCCGTCGCTGGCGGAGTCCTGGACGATTTCGCCGGACGGTAAGACGTATACCTTTGCCCTGCGCAAAGGGGTGAAGTTCAACAGCAATAAATACTTCAAACCGACGCGCGACTTTAACGCCGATGACGTTATTTTCTCGGTTCTGCGTCAGAAAGACCCTAAACACCCGTATCACAACGTGTCGCAGGGCAACTACGAATACTTTAACGATGTCGGTCTCGATAAGCTGATCCAGGACGTTAAAAAGGTCGACGATTATCACGTCCAGTTCACCCTCAGCGAACCCAACTCCGCGTTTCTGGCCGACTGGGGGATGGATTTCGCCTCGATTCTTTCCGCCGAATACGCCGACGCGATGCTGAAAAAAGGCACGCCTGAAAATGTAGACACCTGGCCGATTGGCACCGGGCCTTATGTGCTGCAGCAGTACAAGGTGGATTCGCTGATCCGCTACGTCGCGAACCCGAACTACTGGGAAGGCGAAGTGCCGACGAAGCATCTCATCTTCTCCATCACGCCGAATGTGGAAACCCGTCTGGCGAAGCTACAGACCAACGAGTGCCAGATCATTCCTGCACCGTCCCCGGTTCAGTTTGACGTCATCAAGAATAACAAAGACCTGACGCTGCACTCGGTCGATGCGTTGAACGTCGGCTATCTGGCGTTCAACACCGAGAAAAAACCGTTTGATAACGTGCTGGTGCGCCAGGCGCTTAACTACGCGACCGACAAGAAGGCGATCGTCAATGCGGTCTTTATGGGGTCTGGTACGGTGGCAAAATCGCCGATCCCGCCAAATATGCTGGGCTTTAATAAAGACCTGAAGGACTACAGCTACGATCCTGAAAAAGCGAAAGCACTGATGAAGCAGGCGGGGCTGGAGAAGGGGGCGGAAGTCACGCTGTGGTCAATGCCGGTTCAGCGTCCTTATAACCCGAACTCGCGCCGTATCGCAGAGATGATCCAGAGCGACTGGGCGAAAGTCGGCGTGAAGGCCAAAATTGTTTCTTACGAGTGGGGTGAATATCTCTCCGGAATGCGTAAAGGCGAACATGACTCCGCGCTGTTTGGCTGGATGTCCGATAACGGTGACCCTGATAACTTTGCCGACGTGCTTCTGGGCTGCAACAGCATTAAAACCGGATCAAACGCCGCGCGCTGGTGCGATAAGGGTTATGATGCACTGGTGCAAAAAGCGAAGCTGACCAGCAGCCCGGCCGAGCGTGCGAAACTCTACGGCCAGGCGCAAGAGATTTTCTACCAGCAGGCGCCTTGGATCGCACTGGCAAACGGGAAAACGTTCTATGCGACCCGCAGCAACGTGACGGGATACAGCGTGAGCCTGATGGGCAGCGATTTCTCCAAAGCGAAGCTGAACTAAGCGTTTTATCGCCGGGTGGCGGCTACACCTTACCCGGCCTACATTTGGCACCCGTAGGCCCGGCAAGCGTAGCGCCACCGGGCACATGACAAGGAGTGACAATGTCACATTTAAGCGAAGTTACCGCCTGTGTCGATGCCGCCATCGAAGAGAGCGTGATTACCCATATGAATGAACTGCTGATCGAATTAAGCGATGACGCTGAGCTCAGCCGTGAAGATCGCTACACCCAGCAGCAGCGTCTGCGTACCGCGATTTCGCACCATGGTAAGCAGCATAAAGAGGAGTTGGACGCGCGTGAGGAACAGCTGACCAAAGGCGGCACCATACTGTAACGATCAAAACTGGCGTCGCGCCACCAGCCAGGCCCCGATGACCAGCATCACCGCGCCGCACGCCGGGCCAATGAGGGCGCGCAGCGGAATGCCGTTGCTTCTCAGCACGTCCATCACCAGCCCGCCAATCAGCTGGCTTGCTACCAGCACGGCGATAGTCGTCGCCGCGCCAACGTTCTGATACCCGCTGATGCTGGCAAACACGAAAAACGACCCCAGCAGCCCCGGAATAAGCGTCCACCAGCGTACCGTTGCGGCCAGCTCGCTGAATCCGGCGACGCCCTGTTTCAGCAGCAGAATGCTGACAAACAGTACAATGCCGACCAGAGAGTTCAGCAGCATCGCGATAAGAATGGTGGAGGAGGACTGGGTGATACGCACCATTAAGGTATTTTGCAATACCAGTCCAATTCCCGCCGCCACCAGAAACGCCAGCGTCAGTGACTGATTCATGGGATAGCGTCCGGATCGCTGCGCCCGTCCAGCTGCAGCTGCAAAAAGGTCAAGTCCAGCCAGCGGCCAAACTTGGTTCCCACCTGCGGCATCTGCCCCGTGGTGACAAAACCAAGCGTTTCATGGAGATGAATCGAGGCATGGTTTTGCGCTTCAATACCGGCCACCATTACGTGTTTACCGATGGCGCGGGCCTCGTTAATCAGCGCGACCATCAGCGTGCGGCCAATGCCTTGTCCCTGATGATCCGGGTGGACGTAGACCGAATGCTCAACCGTATGACGGAAACCGTCGAAGGCGCGCCAGTCGCCGAAAGAGGCGTAACCGGTGATAACGCCGTTTTCCTCGCTCACCAGAACCGGGTAACCCGCGAGCGTGCGCGCCTCAAACCAGGCGATTCGGTTATCGGTATCGACGGTTTTATCGTTCCAGATCGCGGCAGTATGCAGCACCGCGTGGTTGTAGATTTCGCCTATCGCAGCGCAGTCTTCCTTGCAGGCATGACGAACGATCATGATTAACCCTCTGTGTGTTGTTCACTATAGTATTACGCATTAGTTACGATATTACACAAGTGTATTGTTCGATCGCTACGGCATAAGCCATATTTTTTTGTTATCAAAAGCCCATTGAAATTCCTTTCATACACTATAGTATGACGTCATGAACACCATAACAGACACGATGAATCAACGGATTAGCGCAAGAATTCGCCTTGAACGCGAGTCTCGCGGATGGTCCCTGAGCGAGCTTGCTGACCGGGCAGGGGTCTCGCGCGCGATGATCCACAAGATTGAACGCGGAGACAGCAGCCCGACAGCCACCTTGCTTGCTCGCCTGTCCGGCGCGTTTGGCATCAGCATGTCAACGCTTATTGCCCGGGCCGAAATGCAGGAGGGCAAGCTGCTGCGCCTTGCAAACCAGCCCGTCTGGCGAGATCCGCAGACGCACTATCTCCGCCGCCATGTTTCTCCCCGCACCGATCTGCCCATCGACCTTGTTCAGGTTGAACTGCCCGCGGGCAGCGATGTTCCGATGCCTGCATCTTCTTACGCGCTGGCACGTCAGCTTATCTGGCTCCAGTCCGGCGAACTGGTGTTTCAGGAGGGCGATACGCGCCACGAAATGCACGCCGGAGACTGTCTCGAGCTGGGGCCGCCAAATGACTGCCGGTTCATCAACGTAACGAATGAAACCTGCATCTATCTGGTTGTACGGCTTAACCAGTCTGCCTCGTAATGCTAATGCGATAACGCCGATCGTGAGCCAGGCTGTAATGACATTTGTACCAGAAGGAGATCCCGATGAATCAACCTGTTTCGCAAAATCGCCGCTGGGTGCTGGCCTCTCGTCCGCAGGGTGCGCCGGTCGCGGATAATTTTCGTCTCGAAACGCAGCCTGTTCCCGCCCCGGCTGAGGGACAGCTTTTGCTGCGCACCGTCTGGCTGTCGCTGGACCCTTACATGCGGGGGCGCATGAGCGATGCGCCATCCTATTCACCACCGGTTGAGCTGGGCGCGGTGATGGTGGGGGGAACGGTTAGCCGCGTTGAGCAGTCAAATCATCCCGACTTCAAAGCCGGGGAGTGGGTGCTGGGCTACAGCGGCTGGCAGGAGTATGAACTCTCGGACGGAAGCGGCCTGGTGAAGCTGGGCGAAAATCCATCGCATCCTTCCTGGGCGCTGGGTATTCTGGGCATGCCGGGCTTTACCGCCTATATGGGATTGCTGGATATCGGGCAGCCAAAAGCGGGCGAAACGCTGGTGGTCGCCGCGGCGACAGGCCCGGTTGGCGCGACCGTCGGGCAGATCGGCAAAATCAAGGGTTGTCGGGTGGTTGGTGTGGCCGGTGGCGCAGAGAAATGCCGCCATGCCGTTGAGGTTCTTGGGTTTGACCTGTGTCTGGATCATCACGCGGCCGATTTTGCCGACCAGCTGAAGCACGCCTGCCCGAAAGGAATTGATGTCTATTATGAAAACGTTGGCGGAAAAGTATTTGACGCCGTGCTGCCGTTACTGAATACCTCCGCGCGCGTGCCGGTATGCGGTCTGGTAAGCGGCTACAATGCGACGGGCTTGCCCGAGGGGCCGGATCGCCTGCCGCTCCTGATGGCGACCATCCTGAAGAAACGCATTCGTATGCAGGGCTTTATCATCGGACAGGATTACGGGCACCGCATTAAGGAGTTCCAGGAAGAGATGGGGCGCTGGGTGCAGGAGGGGAGAATCCACTATCGCGAACAGGTAACGGACGGGCTGGAAAACGCCCCCGAGGCGCTGATTGGCCTGCTGGAAGGACGAAACTTCGGCAAAGTCGTGATTCGCGTCGCGAGTGACAATAAATAAACAGCAATATGGCGGGGTTTCCCGCCATATTTATTTGTGAAGATACGATATATTGTCTTTAATTACTGGACATAGCTTTTCGCGCCATCATCCCGGATGAGCCCGAAAACGATAAAAAAACAAAATTTGCTTTTTTTGCTGTTTTTACATACTTCCCACCACCAGGCATGACGATACAGGATATATCGGACCAGCGCCGTTTTATTAAAACTGGCGTTTAAAAATAGCATTAAGTTTTAGCTACAGGAATTCCACATGCTTGATTTGGATCACTTAGAAAAAGCCCAAAGGGTCAGTCTTACTATGCAAGTTGAACTCAGTTTGAAAGGAGCGTTAATTACAGGCTCACTCAAACCTGGGGCACGACTGATTACGAAAGAGATCGCCGATAAATTAGGAACCAGTATTACCCCTGTTCGCGAGGCGCTGTTGCGCCTGGTGTCATCAGGGGCGTTACACGCCACGCCGGCGCAGGCATTTCTGGTTCCGGAGGTCACGCTGGAGCGCTATAACGAGATTAACGCCATCCGCAAGCAGCTTGAGCCGATGGCGGTCGCCGCGGCCTGTCAGAATATGTCTGATAGCAAACTGGAGGCGTTGCGCAAATTGTCGGATGCCTTTCATGAGGCCATGCGCAACGGGAACGTCCAGCAGGCATTGCATGCGAATCGCGTCTTCCGGTTTACGCTTTATCAGTATGCAGAAATGCCAACGCTTAATGCCTTAATTGAGCAGCTCTGGGTGCGCATCGGGCCCTGTATGAACTATCTGCATCAGGAGCTTAACGACATCAAAGCCTCGACATATCACTATGACGAACTGCTTTCCGCCCTTGAGCGAAGAGATGTTGTTGCCTGCCAGAAGGCGATTGATAAGGTGATTGATGAAGCGAATTTGCTTTTACAGCGACAATATTTTAACTAAGAGATTATTTAGCAGAGCGACTATATTCCGCCTCTAATTATTTATCTGGTGAATAACTCCTGATGGTTTATTGCCATCAGGAGCGTTATTTCATTAATAAGATAAACTTTTCTTTTCGCTTACTCGAAGCGATAAGAGACCGACAGCCCGACCCCGTAGTTACGGCCTGGCGCAGGCTCGTAATAACGACCGTTAGACTCGTTGACAATAACCGAGCCCGCGTACTCTTTATCGAACAGGTTATCGACGCGGCCAAAGACATCCATGCCCCAGCTGCCGTAGTTGAATTTGTACCCGGTGTTCAGCCCGACCACAGTATACGACGGCGCTTTCGCCGTATTCTCGTCGTCGGCCATGATATCGCTCATGTAGCGCACGTCAGAGCCCGCGTACCAGCCTTCCTCCGGCTGCCAGCCAAACGAGGCGTAACCCATGTTGCGGGCAATGCCCGGCATCCGGTTACCGTTACAGTCTGCGTCGCTGCAGACGTTAGTCCGGTAGGTGGCATCCAGATACGTCCATGCCATCTTCAGCTTCCAGTTCTCAGCAAACTGCTGGTCGAGGGAGACTTCCACCCCCTGACGACGGGTTTTACCGGCATTTTTATAGCTGGTACGCCCGCCAGAGCTTGCATCCACCACGATCTCATCATCCGTATCGGTGCGGAACAGCGCCGCGGTCAGCAGGCCATTGCCGATGCGGGTTTTGCTGCCCACTTCATACGTGTTGTTGGTGGACGGCTGCAGGCCGATGTTCAGGCCGCCCTGGTTATCGGCGCGATAGGAAAGCTCGTTGATGGTTGGCGTTTCGAATCCACGCCCTGCGGCAGCGTAGAGGTTCCATGCGTCCGTCACCGCATACTTCACGGAACCGGCCGGGAGCCACTTATGATAGCTCGCGTCACCGCTGTCATCGCCGTTGCCCGGCGTAACGTAATGGTCGTTGGAATCAAACCAGACCGAGCTGTAGCGCACCCCCGCATCCATAGACAGCTTCTGCGTCAGCTGCCAGCTGGTTTGCAGGTAAGGATCGACGTTCCACATCAGGTTACGTTCGTTTCGACGCTTGTCACCCTTCACGCCGTAATCCGGCACGCCGTTGTTCATCACGAAGTTCTCGTATCCGCGACGATCTTCGCTCAGGTTTTCGTAGTTCAGGCCGGTAGTAAAGGTCACCGGCACCAGCAGCTCGCCGCGGTGCGTCCAGCGGGTATCGATACCCTGATAATGACGCTGCATATCAATCACGCCGCCGGAGTGGGAGGGTTTTAGCTGCGGCTGATACGGAATCGACTGGTACTGCGTCATTTCACGCTCGCCGGCGTACATCATTACGCTGAGATCGTCCTGAGCGCTGAGCTGGCGGTCGTAGCGCAGGCCGGCCTGGGTCTGCTTGATGGTCTTGCGGGTATTGTACTGATCGCCGCGTGGAGACTGACGCGGATTGTTCTGCCATTCCTGATAGCTCAGCCCGCCCGGATCGTTGGCCTTCATGTCCACGCTGTTGAAGATCAGCGTCAGCTTGCTCGCGTCGTCAATGCGCACGCCCAGCTTGGCATTGGCCAGATTCTTGCGCGCGCCGCTGTGGTCGCGGTAGCCTTTGGTGGTGAAACGGGTGGTGGAAACGGTGTAATCCACGTCCCCGGCGTGGGTGCCGTCACCCATCGCGCCGGTGGCTTTCATGCCGTAGCGCCAGGTCCCGTAGCTGCCGTAATAGCTGCTGGCTTCAATGGTTGGCGGCTGCTGCCCGGTCTGGGTGTTGATGTTAATCACGCCTCCGGAGGCGTTGCCGTACAGGGCCGAGAAGGGGCCGCGCAGCACTTCAACGCTCTCCACGCTGGAGAGATCGATGTTGGAGGTCTGGCCCTGTCCGTCCGGCATGGTGGCAGGGATACCGTCGACGTACATACGGATACCGCGCACGCCAAACGTTGAGCGGGCACCAAACCCACGTATTGAAAGCTGGAGATCCTGGGCATAGTTCTGGCGGTTCTGAATTTGCAGTCCCGGGACGCTGCCAAGAGATTCAGACAGGTTGATGCGCGGCGCGGCCTGGCGCATATCATCGCCGTTAACAACGCTGACAGCGGCCGGGGTATCGAGCTCCGATACGGTTTGCGGCGTGGCGCTGACGATCATGGTTTGTTCTTCCGCGCTCATTGCGCTAAGCGGCGCCAAAATAACGGGAACCAGCAGCAGCGGGAGAGAGGCCTTACGGGCAGAAATGATTTTCATGAATAAAACCGGTTGTGGTGTATAAACGAACCAAATGGAACATGTCCATACATGTTAAAGGTTTTGTAAATGTTTTGAAAACTATAACCGCACATTGCGTTAATGAAAGGCGAAGCGCGAAAGAAAAACTCCACATTCAGTCCATTAATGATTACTATTCTCATTATCAAAAGACAATGCCATGACGTTGTCTGCCGGAAGTGATGTCAGCCCAAACCCCTCTTTTCAGAAAAGGAATTGTTATGTCTTTACGTCATCTGTGCTCGCCGCGTCTGAGCCTGTCACTGCTGTCTGCCACTTTACTGCTTGCCGGGACGTTCCAGGTGCATGCCGCCGAAGAGGTGCTGCGTAAAGCGGTGGGCAAAGGGGCGTATGAAATGGCGGTCAGCCAGCAGGAGAATGCGCTGTGGGTGGCGACCTCGCAAAGCCGCAAAACCGATAAGGGCGGAGTTATCTATCGCCTTGATCCGGTTACGCTGGACGTGACGCAGGCGATTCACAGCGATCTCAAACCCTTTGGCGCCACGCTCGACGGCGCGACGCAAACCCTGTGGTTTGGCAACACCCTCAACGGCGCGGTGACGGCCATCGATGCGAAAACGGGCGACGTGAAAGGGCGACTGGTGCTCGATAATCGCCAGCGCAGTGAAACCGTCAAACCGCTGCAGCCGCGCCAGCTGGTGGCGGATGACGCGAGCAACACGATTTACATCACCGGTGTCGGCAAAGAGAGCGTGATTTGGGTGGTGGATGGCGCAACGCTGAAGCTGAAAGAGACTATTGCCAATACCGGTACGTACAGCACCGGCCTGGCGCTGGATGCGCAGGCAAAACGTCTGTACACCACGAATGCGGACGGCGAGCTGGTAACCATTGATACGGCGACCAATAAAATCCTGAGCCGCAAAAAAGTGCAGGATGACGGCAAAGAGCACTTCTACCTGAACATCAGCCTCGATACCGCCGGCCAGCGCGCGTTCCTGACCGATTCAAAACAGCCGGAAGTGCTGGTGGTGAGCCTGAAAGACGGCAGCGTGATGGAGAAGCTCGCCGCGCCTGAATCACTTGCCGTCCTGTTTAACCCAACGCGCAATGAGGTTTACGTGACGCACCGTGAAGCCGGTAAGGTGAGCGTGATTAACGCGAAATCTTATAAAGTCACCAAAACCTTCGACACGCCGGTCTACCCGAACAGCCTGGCGCTCTCTGCGGATGGCAAAACCCTGTACGTGACGGTGAAACAAAAATCCACTCGCCAGCAGGAAGCCACCCAGCCTGACGACGTAATTCGTATCGCGCTGTAAGATAAAAAAAGGGAAGGCATTTGCCTTCCCTTTTTAATGCTTACCGGATGCTTAACGCGAGGTTTCTTCTACCAGCGGTGCGTCGTGTTTTTCATCGTCGTGATGAACCGGCGCGGTGCTGTGGATCTCGTGAACGCGCTTACGCACGCCGAACCAGCCGGCAATCAGCAGTACCGCCAGCAGCGGAATGGTCGCGATGGTGTAGGTACCGTTCGGGTAGTCGAACGCCATCAGCACCAGCACGCTGAACAGGAACAGCAGGGTGAGCCAGGAGGTCACAGGTGCGCCCGGCATCTTGAAGCTCACATCAGCCGCTTTGCCTTCTTTGATCGCTTTGCGCAGACGCATCTGGCAGACCACAATGAAAGCCCAGGAGGCGATAATCCCCAGTGCAGCCACGTTCAGAACGATCTCAAATACGCGGGACGGCACCAGATAGTTCAGGAACACGCCAAAGACGTAAACCACCAGCGTTGCCAGAATCCCCGCATAGGGAACCTGCTGCTTGCTCATTTTCGACATGAACTTCGGCGCAGAACCGCCCATCGACATGGATCGCAGGATACGGCCGGTAGAGTAAAGGCCTGAGTTCAGGCTGGAGAGCGCTGCCGTCAGAACCACGATGTTCATGATGCTGCCAACGTAAGGCACGCCCAGCTTAGAGAAGAAGGTCACAAACGGACTCTGACCGGCCTGATAGGCAGTCCACGGGAGCAGCAGAACCAGCAGCACCACGGAACCGACGTAGAACAGACCGATACGCCAGATCACGCTGTTAATGGCTTTTGGCACCATGGTCTGCGGATCTTTACATTCACCTGCTGCGGTACCCACCAGTTCGATGGAGGCGAAGGCGAACACCACGCCCTGAACCAGGACCAGCGCAGGCAGCAGACCGTGCGGGAAGAATCCGCCGTTATCGGTTATCAGGTGGAAGCCGGTGGCATTGCCGTCCAGCGGCTTGCCGCTGCCGAGGAAGACGGTACCCACGACCAGGAACACCACGATGGCCAGCACTTTAACCAGCGCAAACCAGAACTCCATCTCCGCGAACCACTTCACGCCGATCATGTTCATGGTGCCGACAATCGCCAGCGCGCCAAGCGCAAAGACCCACTGCGGCACATCGCCAAACGCGCCCCAGTAGTGCATATACAGCGCAACGGCGGTGATATCGACAATACCGGTCATCGCCCAGTTGACGAAGTACATCCAGCCCGCAACGTAGGCCGCTTTTTCACCGAGGAATTCACGGGCGTAAGAGACGAAGCTTCCGCTGGAAGGGCGATGCAGTACCAGTTCGCCCAGCGCACGAAGAATAAAGAAAGAGAAGATCCCGCACACCAGATAGACCAGGGCGAGAGCAGGGCCAGCCATCTGCAGACGCGCACCCGCACCTAAAAACAGACCCGTTCCGATAGCGCCGCCGATGGCGATCATTTGAACCTGACGGTTGCCCATCGCTTTGTGGTAGCCCTCTTCGTGGGAGTTCAACCAGCGACGTTTAGCAGCATGATGATCGGCTGCGCTTTTATTGCTTGTTTTCATTGAGTTACCTGTTTGCCTGTCTGAACCATTATCGTGATAGTCCTGCCTGGCAGAGCGCAATACAAACGATTGCTTCTGCGCAAACACATGTCGCCTTCCCAGTCATTCTGCGTATGGATAAGGCGAAACATGGCGAGGCATCCTACCTGCAATTCATAAGCGACGCAAAATATAACCGTGCCGAAAGTGATGCACGTCGAAGGAAATCGTGTGGTCAGAGCAGACGGCGATCACAACACGCTGAATCGTGGTGAGTTTTTAGACAAAACATGCGGCGGGTTGATTATTTAATCATCAGAATCTCTTAATTATTACCAGGTGGTAAAGATTTTGACTGCTGCAGAGCATCTAACAGTAACCTGAAAGCGGTAGTGTGCTGGCGACGGCTCGGATAATAAAGGTGATATCCCTCGAAGGTAGGGCACCACGATTCAAGGACCCTGACCAGCCGTCCGTGATTAAGCGCCTCCAGAACCGACGCCTCCGGCACGTAGGCTAATCCGAGTCCATTCTCAGCGGCGTCGATGCGCTGCGACAGGCTGCTCAGCGTAAGCTGCCCCTCAACCCGCACGCGAAGCTCGCGCCCGTCGCGTTCAAATTCCCAGTGATACAGTCCGCCGCGCGTGGGCAGGCGCATGTTGATGCAGCGGTGGTCAGCGAGCTGCTCCGGCGTCTGCGGCACGCCAAAGCGAGCCAGATAATCCCTGGAACCGACCACGGCCATGCGCATATCCGGCGCTATCCGTACCGCAATCATATCTTTTGCCACCTGTTCACCCAGGCGTACTCCCGCGTCGAAACGGCCATCCACGATATCCGTCAGGCCGTTATCTACCGTCACTTCGACGTTAATCTCAGGATACTGCACCATAAAAGCCTTCAGGACCGGCCAGAGCACGGCGTCCATCGCGTGTTCGCCGGCGACGATGCGGATAGCGCCTGCGGGTTTGTCGCGTGCGCTGCGAAGCGCCGTGAGTTCCTGTTCGATCTCCAGCAGATGCGGGCTTAAGCGCGTAAAAAGCTGCTCACCCGCGAGTGTCGGAACCACGCTGCGGGTTGTGCGGGTTAACAGGCGAACGTCGAGCCGCGCTTCAAGCTTGCGCATGGCATGACTCAGCGCCGATTGCGAGACGCCCAGCTGCGCCGCCGCGCGCGTAAAGCTGCGCTCGCGGGCGACTACCATAAAAGAGAGGAGGTCGTTGAAATTATCTTTTAGCATCGCGATTGCCTCTATTTATGAATTTCAATCATATTTCCTATCTGATTATGCACGCTAATGCTCCGGATTGCTTTGCGCTACTGTTAACCCAACAGTAAACGAGGAGCATAAGATGAAAATTATTCGCAGCGGATCATTACCTTCAGCAAAAGGGCCGGAAGCCTGGTTCACCGGCACCGTCCGCATTGACGCGCCATTTCAGGCGAGCGAACCTGCCAGCGTCGGCGGGGCAACCGTGACCTTTGAGCCGGGCGCGCGCACCGCGTGGCATACGCATCCCCTTGGGCAAACGCTGATTGTGACGCAGGGTCGCGGCTGGTTACAGGAGTGGGGCAAAGCGGCGGAAATATTGAATCAGGGCGATATCGCCTGGATCCCACCCGGCGTAAAGCACTGGCACGGCGCAAGCGCGCAAACGGCGATGACGCATATTGCCATCGCCGAATCCGTTAACGGCAGCCCGGTTGCATGGCTGGAAAAAGTCACCGACGAGCAGTATCCGAACGGCTAACCGCCAAAAACGGCAATCGCCTGCTGCAGGCGCGTGGTGCGCTGCGTCAGGTGATTCGCGGCGTGAGTGACGTTATCCACCATCCCCGTATTGTTGTGGGTCATTGCGCCGATACGGGAGATGGATGCGTTGATGAGCGTCAGCGCCTGGGTTTGCTCCTGCGTGGCATGGCCTATCTCCTTAATCAGGGAGGAGACCCGCAGCACGTTGTCGATCATGACCGTCAGCTGCGTTTCGGTTTGTTCTACCTTCTCTACGCCTGCGTTGACGCTGGCGACGTTTTTCTCAATCAGCGCTTTGATCTCTTTCGCCGCCGTCGCGGAGTGCTGCGCAAGATTGCGCACCTCAGCCGCCACCACGGCAAAACCGCGCCCGGCTTCACCCGCACGCGCCGCTTCCACGGCCGCATTCAGCGCAAGAATGTTGGTCTGGAAGGCGATACGATCGATAACGCTGATAATATCGACGATCTGGCTGTTATCCTGCGACACGGATTGCATCATACCGATGGTCTCTTTCATCATCGCTTCACCGCGGTGGGCGCTGTCGCGGGTGCGATCCGCCATCTCCGTGGCTTCTTTAGCCGTTTCTGCCGTCTGCTCCACCGCGCTGGCGATCTCTTCCACTGCTGACGCGGTTTGCTGCAGAAAGTCTGCGGTCTCTTCTGAACGCGTTTGCAGCGCCGCACCTTCTTTCGCGACCTGCTGGCTGATGGTGCCAATCCCGCTGATTTGCGCCCCGACATCGTCAACCAGCGAATTCAGGTTCAAGCCTGATTGATTCACCAGGCGCATCATCAGCCCGATGTCGTCGATCCTGTCAAAATGGTAATAGTCCGTTTTACGTCCTGAAACCACGCGCTGCATCTGTTGCACAATAGATTTTACCGGACGGGCGATCTGCGCATGAAGATAATAGGTCAGGGCAATAAACAGAAGCGCCAGACTTCCCGACTGCATAAGTTTATCAGGGAATAAATACACCGCCAGGCAGGAGAGTAACGCCGTCGTCGCAATACCTAGGTGGATGCGTTTACTGGTGCTGAGACATTTAAAGAGCGACATAAACGAAAATAAACCGCGCCGAACCAGTAACCCTTTATAAAAGCGGTAATGTTTTAATTCGTTATTACGCACTTTTGCATACAGTTTTTCACTGGCCGCAATCTCTTCCCGTGCGGGTATATTTCGCACGGAAATATAGCCCGTCAGGGATCCACCCTGCCAGACCGGCGTCACGTTGGCCCGCACCCAGTAGTGGTCGCCATTATGACGACGGTTCTTCACTAGCCCCGTCCAGGTCTCACCCTGCTGCAGGGTATACCACATGTCGCCAAACGCTTCGGCAGGCATGTCGGGATGGCGGATGAGGTTATGCGGCTCACCCAGAAGGTGTTCTTCTTTATATCCGCTGGCTTCAATAAAAGCGGAATTAGCATAGGTAATATGACTTTTGGTATCGGTGGTCGACATTAACGTCGAACCATCGTTAAGTAAATACTCGTTTTGTGTAACGGGACTGTTACGCCTCATGAGTAACTCCATGATGATGTGCAAGAATAAAAAATGCCCGGAAAATGCTCCGGCATGATAAATGTGATTATTTTTATATAACGCTCTGCTGCATATTCTGTCTGAAATTATGACTGCCTGAAATACGCGTTGTTCATTATTTTTAATCTGTTAATGCTGGCGAATGTAATAAAAATGAAAATATTTTCAGGAGCGTATTCTGGAGTCGCAGCAAATAAACGACATAACCCAAACTGAAAGAGGGAGATCGTCTCTCAGGATAAATTGCCATGCTGAAATAGCGTTTCGTTAACAGGATGAAAACGCTATGATTTGGTCAGTTTTCGTTATTACAGTGAGGCTGAGGTGAAAATTAACGTCATCGGAACCAGCGGGAGCGGAAAAAGCACTCTGGCGAAGCAGATTGCGACCGAACTGGCTATTCCCTATATCGAGATGGACAGACTCTACTGGCGGCCTGACTGGCAGGGAACGCCGGACGATGTGTTTCAGGAAAAGCTGGAGCAGGCGCTACAGGCTTCGCCAGACTGGGTGCTTGACGGCAACTATAACCGCACGCGCCCGGTGAAATGGCGTGACGTCGACGTTGTGGTATGGGTCGATTATGGCTTTGCACGCACCCTCTGGCAGGCCGTCAACAGGGCAGTCAAACGCGCCTGGCATAAACAAGAGCTCTGGCCCGGAACCGGGAACAAAGAGAGTTTCCGGCGCGCGTTCTTCAGCAGAGAGTCCATTCTCATCTGGACGATGAAAACCTGGCGTAACAACCGCACGCGCTATGAAGCCGATCTGCAAAACCCGCAGTATGGGCATATTCGCTTCGTCCGCATTACCCGGCGCGAGCAGGGGAAAACGCTGATTGCCGACTTAAAGTCTTATTCTTAGCATGGTTTTATATATCTGATTTCCGGCAAACTAAATGTAAATTAATTGTTTCTCAGTGGTGAAATGCGCCTTTAATAATGTCGACATGTTAAGTCAAACGAGAACGCAACATGTCATGGCGAATCAGCATTCTGGATAAAAGCCCCATCGCTGAAAACGAAACGGCTGCCGATGCACTGGCGCGTACGCTGGCGCTGGCGCAGCAGGCAGAAAATCTGGGCTATCACCGCTTCTGGATTGCCGAACACCACAACACTCCCCATCTTGCCAGCCCCTCGCCGGAGCTGCTGATTGCCTGGATCCTCGGGCAGACAACGCGCATCCGCGTCGGATCCGGCGGCGTGATGCTCCAGCACTACAGCCCTTATAAAGTCGCCGAGAATTTTAACGTGCTGGCCGCGCTGGCGCCCGGCCGCGTGGATCTCGGCGTCGGAAAAGCCCCCGGCGGGCTGCCGCTCTCAACCCGCGCGCTTCAGCAGGGTCTGAATCAACTGGAAAAGGGCAGCTTCGCCGAACAGCTGGCCCAGCTCGATCGCTGGATCCGTCCTGAGCATCAGTCTCATGAAGAGGCCGTTCGCGCCACGCCGCTGCCGCCGCTGCCTGCAGAGGGTTTCCTGCTGGGCGCGAGTATCGATAGCGCGCTGCTGGCCGCCGGGCTCGGCTGGCACTTTGTGTTTGCCGCGCATCTGAACGGTGACCCTGAGCTGCTGCGCGAGGTGGTCTCGACCTGGCGTAAGAACAGCACGCGGGACGTGATTGTGGCGGTACAGGCGATTGTCGCGCCGACGCAGGCAGAGGCGGAAGCCCTGGCGCAGAAGGTTGAAGTGTGGGGCGTTGAGCTGGCAAACGGCCAGCGTGTCACCGTGGCCAGCGAAGAGCAGGCCTACGCCTTTGCGCGCCAGGCGGGCAGCGAGCCGGTGCGCATTGCACGTCGGGCGCAGTCGCTGCTGGCGGGTACGGCTGAGTCGGTGCTCGAACAGCTTAACGCCCTGCATGAAAAGTGGGGTATTGACGAATTTATCATCGACACGCCGGTAGCGGAGGGGGCAACGCGCGTCGCGTCGCTGCGCCTGCTTGCCGAGGCGCGTCTTAACAAGGAGGTCACCGTATGAGCTTTGGCGAACAGCTGATTGCCTGGCGTCGCGAGCTGCACCAGAACCCGGAGCTCTCCGGCCAGGAAGTGGAGACCACAACGCGCCTGCGCCAGTGGCTGACGAATGCCGGGATTACTCCGCAGCCTTACGACCTGTCGACCGGGCTGGTGGCGGAAATCGGCTCGGGCAACAAACTGATTGCGCTGCGCGCAGATATTGATGCCCTGCCGATTGAAGAGCGCAGCGGCGTGCCGTTTAGCTCCCAGCGTGCAGGCGTAATGCATGCCTGCGGACACGATATCCACACCAGCGTGATCCTCGGCGCCGCGTTAAAGCTGAAAGAGCGGGAAGCGTCGCTTAACGGCCGGGTGCGGATCCTGTTTCAGCCTGCCGAAGAGAACTTTGGCGGTGCGAAGAGCATGGTTCGGGCCGGTGCCCTGCGTGACGTCAGCGCCATCTTCGGCATGCATAACGAGCCCGGCCTGCCGGTCGGTGAGTTCGCTACCCGCGGCGGGCCGTTTTATGCCAACGTCGATCGCTTCGTGATCCGCATTACCGGTAAGGGCGCGCACGCCGCGCGTCCGCACGAAGGCAACGACGCCATCGTGCTGGCGAGCCAGCTGGTAACGGCGCTGCAAAGCGTCGCCAGCCGCAACGTCAACACGCTGGACTCGGTGGTGCTGAGCGTGACGCGCATTGCAGGCGGTAACACCTGGAACGTGCTGCCGGAAAGCGTCGAGCTGGAAGGCACGCTGCGCACCCACCGCACGGAAGTGCAGCAGAATGTGAAGGCCCGCGTGGGCGAAATAGCCGCCGGGTTTGCCAGCGCCTTTAGCGCGCAGATTGACATCACCTGGTATGCCGGGCCCACCGCGCTGGTGAACGACGAGCGCTGGGCCGATTTCGCCACCTCGGTCGCCAGAGAAGCAGGCTACGAAACCCGGCACGCCGAGCTGCATATGGGCGGGGAAGATTTCGCGGTCTATCTGCAGCATATCCCTGGGGCATTTGTCAGCATCGGCAGCAAAAGCCCGTACGGTTTACACCATCCGGCATTCAATCCGGATGAAGCATTAATTGAGCCCGCTGCCCGCTATTTTGCACAGCTTGCGGAAAAAGCCCTGCAACACGTCTAATTCTTAAGAGGTGAATATGTCTGCACATCGTCAACTGCGGCTGGGGACCATTTTGCATGGTGCATCCGGAAATATGTCCGCCTGGCGTCACCCTGAGGCCGTCGCCGATGCCAGCATCAATTTTGATTTCGTCAAAGCGACGGCGTTAAAGGCGGAGGAGGGCAAACTCGATTTTTTATTCGTTGCCGACGGTCTCTATATCAACGAGAAATCGATCCCGCATTTTTTAAATCGCTTTGAACCGCTGACGGTGTTATCCGCTCTCGCCAGCATCACCTCGCGCCTGGGGCTGGTGGGAACCTTATCCACCTCCTACAGCGAGCCTTTCACTACGGCGCGCCAGTTCGCCAGCCTCGATCACCTGAGCAACGGGCGCGCGGGCTGGAACGTGGTGACTTCCCCGCTGGAAGGATCAGCAAAGAACTTCTCTCGCGAAAAACACCCCGAGCACGCGCTGCGCTATCGCATTGCGGATGAGTATCTCGACGTGGTGAAAGGGCTGTGGGATTCCTGGGAAGGCGACGCCTTTGTGCGCAATAAAGAGAGCGGTCAGTTTTTTGACCCGGCAAAATTGCATACCCTGGACCACTGCGGTGATTTCTTCCAGGTCGCCGGTCCGCTTAATATTGGGCGAACGCCACAGGGGCGGCCGATTGTCTTTCAGGCAGGCGCGTCGGACGACGGGAAAAAGCTGGCGGCGAAACATGCCGACGCCATTTTTACCCATCACGAAACGCTCGACGAAGCGAAAGCCTTTTACCGCGACGTGAAGCAGCAGCTGGAAAGTAACGGACGCCGCGCGTCGGATTTACATATTTTCCAGGGCGTCAGCGTGATTGTGGGTAAAGACGCCGATGGCGTGGAAAACCAGTATCAGACCACGGCGGCGCTGGTGTCGATTAACGATGCCCTCAACTACCTCGGACGCTATTTCGAGCATCACGATTTCAGCCAGTATCCGCTCGACGAGCCGTTCCCGGATATCGGCGACTTAGGCAAAAACAGCTTCCGCAGCACCACCGATGAAATTAAGCGTAACGCCCGCGAGCGCAGCTTAACCCTGCGTCAGGTGGCGCTTGAAGCCGCTTCGCCTCGCCCGCGCTTTTCCGGTACGCCGGAAGAGGTGGCCGACGGCCTGCAGGCCTGGTTTGAAGGCTATGCCGCAGACGGCTTCATCATTCAGGGCGGCACGCCGGACACCTTCCCGCGCTTTGTTGACCAGGTGGTGCCTGTTTTACAGGCGCGCGGCCTGTTCCGTACCGACTACCCGGGCACCACGCTGCGCGAAAGTCTGGGTTTAGACGAACCTGAAAACCAATACACACAACAATAAAAGAGAACCCCGCTATGCAGAAAACAACGCTTATTCTGGCGCTCGCGCTGGCCTTTTCCCCTGCCGTCTGGGCAGATAATGTGAATATTAACGGCACCGGCGTGAGCATCGAGGCCAATAAAACGCCGGTTAATACCGCTAAAAACAACGATGCGGTGGCACAGCTGCCGAAAGACTATCGCTTTGCCGTCCCGGGGAAATTTACCGTGGCGGTGGCGGGCCTCAATCAACCGCCGCTGACGGTGTTTTCCGATGACAACAAAACGCTGTTAGGGAGTGAAGTTGACGTCGCCCGTCTGGTCGCAGACAGCCTCGGGCTGGAGCTAAACGTGGTGCCGACCTCCTGGGAAGACTGGCCGCTGGGCGTGGCCTCCGGGAAATATGATGCCGCCATCAGCAACATTACCGTCACCAAAGAGCGTAAAGAGAAATTTGACTTTGCCACCTACCGCAAAGATTCCCTCGGGTTCTACGTGAAATCAACCAGCCCGATCAAGTCGCTGCAGAAGGCTGAGGACATCGCCGGGCTGCGGATTATCGTCGGCTCCGGCACCAACCAGGAGGCCATCCTGCTGGCCTGGAATGCCGAAAATCTGAAGAAGGGGCTGAAGCCCTTTACCCCGATCTACACCAAAGACGATGCGGCACAAACGCTGGCGCTGCAGTCGGGGCGCGCGGATGCCAACTTTGGTCCGAACGTGATTGGCGCCTGGAAAGCGGCGCTGAACGGGAAAACCAAACTGGTGGGTAGCGTCGACGGCGGCTGGCCGAAGGCGGCGCACATTGCGGTCACGCTGAAGAAAGGCAGCGGGCTGGTTGAGCCGGTGCAAACCGCGCTGAACGGCGTCATCAAAAACGGCGACTACGACAAAGTGCTGAACCGCTGGGGGGAAGGCGTTGAGCGTATTCCTCAGTCAGAAGTGAATCCGGCTGGCCTGGGCGATTAAGGAGGCGTGATGAGCGAACGATTTCGTGATGTTTCCCCGGAAGACGCCGAGCTTCAGCCCATTATCGAAGGGCTGTTCGGTGAATATGCCGCCCGCTACGGGGACTACTTCTCCAAAGACGCGGAGGTTGAGCTCACCGAATGGTATTTAGCGCCGCAGGGGCTGTTTATCGTTCTGGAGCGCGACGGGAAGATTATCGCCACCGGCGCGTACAAACCTTTCGACGAACGCACCGCGGAAATCAAACGCATCTGGACGGACAAAACCCTGCGTCAGCAGGGGCTTGCCGGGCGCGTGGTGCAGGAGCTCGAGAGCAGGGCGGTGCTGGCAGGATACAGCCAAATTTACCTGACAACCGGCTTTCGCCAGCCGGAAGCGGTACGGCTCTATCTCAGCCAGGGCTATCAGGCGCAGTTCGATCTGAACCGCGATCCGGAAGAGTACAGCCAGCCGCCGTTTGACGGTCGGCTGCGCTTCACCAAAACGCTGGTACGCGAAGCGTTCAGTAAAACCGCATGAGGAACGACGATGAGCAACGTTGAAACCATTAAGGTGGTCCCGGCGCGTTATCCGCTGCGGGCCGTCGGCGCCGCGGTGGCGCTGTTTGTCCTGGCGGTCGTGATTCAGTCTGTGGCCTTTAACCCGCGCTGGGAGTGGGCGGTGTTTGCCCGCTGGTTCTTTGACCCGGTGATCCTTGAAGGTGTCGGGCAGACCCTGCTGCTGACGCTGATCGGCACCGCGCTGAGCGTGGTGTTTGGCGGCATGCTGGCGCTGGCGAGACTCTCTTCATCCTGGCTGCTGAGCAGCCTGGCGTGGGCCTATATCTGGCTGTTTCGGTCGCTGCCGCTGATCGTGGTGCTGATTATCCTGTACAACTTTTCCTATCTCTACGACACGCTCTCGCTCGGCGTGCCGTTTACCGGTATTACCTGGGGCAGTTTTGAAACCATCAACGTGCTGGGGCAGTTCTCTACCGCCGTGGTGGGGCTCACCCTGGTGCAGAGCGCCTATACCGCCGAGATCGTTCGCGGTGGTTTCCTCGGGGTCGATCACGGCCAGTATGAGGCCGCCGCCGCGCTGGGCCTCCCCGCCTGGCGCCGCACGGTGCGCATCATTTTGCCTCAGGCGCTGCGCACCATTCTGCCGTCGGGGTTCAATGAAATCATCAGCCTCGCCAAGGGCACGGCGATGGTGTACGTCCTGGCGATGCCGGAGCTGTTTTATACCATCCAGATGATCTACAACCGCACGCAGGAGGTGATCCCGCTGCTGATGGTCGGTGCCGCGTGGTACCTGGCGATCACCACCGTCCTGTCCGCTATCCAGTATGGCGTCGAACGCGCGCTTGCCCGCAGCGAACGCCGCTCTGCCGTTAATCAGAACCGTGCCGCCCGTCGCACCCGTTCTGTCACCACCACGCCAGCACAGGAGCCCGTCCATGCAAGCCTCTCCTGAAGGACACATTTCGATTACCGGCGTCAGCAAGTTTTTTGGTCGCCATAAGGCGCTCGACAACGTTTCGCTGGAGATCCCGCCCGGGTCCGTGACGGTGATCCTCGGGCCGTCGGGCTCCGGTAAATCGACGCTGCTGCGCACTATTAACCACCTGGAGCGCGTTGACGAAGGCTTTATCCAGATTGACGGGGACTACATCGGCTATCGCCGTCAGGGCGACAGGCTCTATGAGCTGAAGGAGAAGGAGATCCTCAAGCAGCGCGTCAACGTGGGCTACGTGTTCCAGAACTTCAATCTCTTTCCGCACCTCACGGTGCTGGAAAACCTGATCGAGGCGCCCATCGCGCATAAAAAGCTCAGCAAAAAAGAGGCGGTGGAAAGGGCGTACAGCCTGCTGGACGTGGTCGGGCTGCGGGATAAAGCCGATGCCTGGTCGCGCCATCTTTCCGGCGGTCAGCAGCAGCGTATCGCCATTGCCCGCGCGCTGGCGCTGCGTCCCCGCGTGATGCTGTTTGATGAGCCCACCTCGGCGCTGGATCCGGAGCTGGTGGGGGAAGTGCTGGACGTGATCAAAAAGCTGGCCCGGTCCGGCACCACGCTGGTGGTGGTGACCCACGAGATCGGCTTTGCCCGGGAAGTGGCGGATCAGGTGGTGTTTATGGTCGACGGAAAAATTGTCGAGCAGGGAAGCAGTGACGAGGTATTAAACCGTCCGTCACATGCGCGAACGCGCCAGTTCTTGTCAAAAGTGCTGTAAGGAGCGCCAATGAAATATGGACTTCTGGCGGGGCTGGTCTTCACGACGGCGAGCCACGCCAGCATTGATTTGAAAGCCAACGAGCAGCCGTTGCCGGTGACGGTGGATCGGCAGGCCGTGGCGAAGATCCCCGCCAATTACAAATTCGTTGAGCCGGGTACGCTCACGGTCGCCGTTTCGGCGCTGAATTCTCCGCCGCTGGCGCTGCTCGCCAGCGATAACCGTACGCGCATCGGCAGCGATCCGGATATTGCCCGCCTGCTGGCGGGCAGCCTGGGGCTGAAGCTAAAGCTGGTGCCGACGGCGTGGGAGGACTGGCCGCTGGGGATCGCCTCCGGGCGCTATGACGTGGCGCTGGTGAACATTGCGGTGACCGAACAGCGTAAAGAGAAGTTTGATTTTGCGACCTACCGCGTCGATTCGCTGGCGTTTTCGGTGAAATCCACCAGCGACATTCAGTCAATCAAAAGCGCGGAAGATCTGGCCGGGAAGAAGGTGATTGTCGGCTCCGGTACGAATCAGGAGCGCATTCTGCTGGGCTGGAACGAAGAGAACAAAAAGGCGGGAAGGGCGCCTGCGCTGCCGGTCTATCTCCACGACGATGCCTCGGGCAATCTCTATATTCAGTCCGGCAGGGCGGACGTGTTCTTTGGTCCGCAGTCGGTATCGGCCTATAAGGCTGCGCTCACGGGCAAAACCCGCGTCGTCGGTTTAGGGCCGAAAAAAGCCTATGTCGCGACCACCACCAAAAAGGGCAATGAGCTGGTGTACGCGCTGCAGGCCGCGCTGGACGGCGCGATTAAGCGAGGTGATTACCAGAAGGTGCTGGCGCGCTGGGGCGAGCAGGGCGAAGCGGTGGCGCAGTCGGAGGTCAACCCGCCAGGGATAACCTACTAATGGTGCTCTATACCCAAAATAATTCGAGTTGCAGGACAAAACGGCTTGCCGTTTTGAACAGCGCTTGCGCTGGCCCCGAAGGGGCGAGGCTACAGGCCGAGTAACGCGGCAAGGGAACGAATCCCCGGGAGCGTACACTAGTACGTTACTGGGGTGAGTGAGTGCAGCCAACGCACCTGCAACTTGAAGTATGGCGGGTATACACTTAGGGTTTTCATCCCTGAGGAGGCAACATGATTAAACTCTATGGCGTACCCGGCTGGGGCTCGGCGATCGGTGAAGTGATGCTAACCCTGGCCGATATCCCCTATCAATTTATCAACGTGGACGGGTTTGACCAGCCCGGTCCGCAGCGCGAGCTGCTGCAAAAGCTCAACCCGCTGTGTCAGGTACCCACGCTGGAGCTGGAAAATGGCGCCATCATGACCGAAACGGCGGCGATTGCCCTGATGGTGCTCGACAGATGCCCCGATCTCGCGCCGCCCGTGGGGCAGGCCGAACGCCAGCAGTTTCAGCGCTTGCTGATCTGGTTTGTGGCTAACGTCTATCCCACGTTTACGTATGCAGACTATCCCGAACGCTGGGCGCCGGATGCGCCTGAACAGCTGCAGAAAAACTGCATCGAATACCGGAAGTCCCTCTATTTGTGGTTCGAAACTCAGCTCAAGGCCGCCCCGTTTGCGTTGGGGGAACGGCTGACGCTGCTGGATGTGTATATCGCGGTGGCGCGAACCTGGGGGCCACGCCATGACTGGTTTGCGACCAATACGCCGAGGTTTACGGCTATTGCGGACACCGTATGCCAGCTGCCGGAACTGCACAAGGTGTTAAAGGCCAACGGTATTATCTGATAACGTGGAGCCCTGACTCACAACTGGAAGCCTGCATATGCCACACGTAGATATCAAATGTTTTCCCCGCGATTTGAACGACGAACAAAAAGCCGCACTGGCCGAGGATATTGCTGAGGTCATTATTCGCCATTTCAACAGCAAAGACAGCTCTGTCTCCGTTGCGTTGAATCAGGTGAACCAGGAGGACTGGAAAGCGCAGGTCTGGGATACCGAAATAGGACCGAAGCTGGACGAATTAATTAAAAAGCCTGGCTATTCAATGTAAGCGCACTTGCCGGGGGGGATGGATCTCTCCTTCCCGGTTTTTTCCCGTCTCGTCTTCATTTTTTTCGCAAAAATCGATAAAAATGCGTTTTGTTTTATCCGCTACAATTAACGTTTCTGGCTGACATATTATTAATCCTTAGGAAAGATCTTCAAAAGAATCAATTAAGGACAGACACGTTAAAGGATAATTTTCGCATGACAAAATTACCCCGTTTTTCATTCGCCTTTCTTCATCCCCGTTACTGGCTAAGCTGGGCCGGCATTGCGGCTCTGTGGCTCATCATGCTGCTCCCTTATCCGCTTCTGTTCAGAATCGGTCATGGCCTTGGTCGACTGGCGATGCGCCTGCTTCCCCGCCGCGTCGAAATTGCCCGCCGCAACCTGGAGCTTTGTTTCCCGGAGATGAAAAAGGCGGAGCGAGAGTCCCTGCTGCAGCGTAATTTTGAATCGGTAGGAATGGGGGTAATCGAAACCGGGATGGCATGGTTCTGGCCCGCGTGGCGGGTGAAGAAATGCTTTACCGTGCAGGGGTATGAGCACATGGAAAAGGCGCGGGCAAAGGGCAATGGCGTGGTGCTCGTTGGCATGCATTTTCTCACCCTTGAGCTGGGCGCGCGGATCTTTGGCATGCTTAATCCCGGCATTGGGGTTTATCGTCCGAATAATAACGCGCTGCTGGACTGGCTTCAGACGCGCGGACGCCTGCGCTCCAATAAAACCATGCTCGATCGTCATGATTTAAAGGGCATGATCCGCTCGCTGAAGCAAAATGAGATTTTGTGGTACGCCCCGGACCATGACTATGGCAAAACCAATAGCGTCTTTGTGCCGTTCTTTGCGGTTCCGGATGCCGCCACGACCGCTGGAAGCTATATGCTGGTCAAAAGCGCTAAGCCTGCCGTCATCCCCTTTGTGCCGCGCCGCAGGGCGGATGGCTCCGGTTACGAACTGATTATTCTTGAGGATATCAGCGAGGCGTTGCAGGGCGGCGATAAAGAAGCCGTGGCGACGCAGATGAACAGGGCAATTGAGCAGGCCGTACGCATGGCGCCAGAGCAGTATATGTGGCTGCATCGTCGCTTCAAAACGCGTCCTGAAGGGGGACCTGACCGGTATGCCCGTCTGAAACAGGCGGCAACTCGGGATGATAGTCTCTCCGCCAGCGATTTTTCTGACCGCTCAGGCATACAGCACTAAAACCACAGCGATGCCCTCACCCTGCGGTGAGGGCATGACTGGCGCTACAGCGCAGACCTGCGGTACGGCGCATAGTCCGCCTGCCACCAGGTCTTCTCAATACGCGCCATCAGCGTCTCATCATCTATCGACGGAGCCACGCCCTGTTTAATCGCGGCCCGGGCGACGGCGACGGCAATCTGGCGTGAAACCGTTTCAATCTGATCTACCGGCGGCAGCAATCCGCCTTTTTCCGTGGTGACCAGCGGAGACTGCGCGGCCAGGCTGGGGCTTGCTGCCATCAGCATCTCTTCCGTCACCCGGCGCGCGTTGCAGGCCAGCACGCCCAGCCCCAGGCCCGGGAAAATATAGGCGTTGTTACACTGGGCGATCTCGTAGTGTTCATTCTCCCAGAATACCGGGGCAAACGGGCTGCCGGTGGCCACCAGCGCGGCCCCCTGGGTCCAGGCGATAAGATCCTGCGGCTGGGCTTCCGCCCGCGAGGTCGGGTTCGAGAGCGGCATGATGATTGGGCGCGGACAGTGGCGATGCATCTCTTTGACAATCTCTTCGCTGAACAGCCCCGGCTGGCCTGAAACGCCGATCATCACCGTGGGATGCGCGTTTTTCACCACGTCCAGCAGGGAAATATTTTGCGAGTCTACCTGCCAGCTGCAAACGGCGTCGCGCGCGGTAAGCAGGTTTTTCTGGAAATCGAGCAGGTTGGTCATGTCGTCGGTCAGCAGGCCGAAGCGATCGACCATAAAGATCCGACTGCGGGCTTCGGACTCGGTCAGGCCGTCGTCCACCATCAGCGCCACAATCTTTTCAGCTATTCCGCATCCGGCAGAGCCGCTGCCCAGGAAGACCACGCGCTGGTCGCGAATGCGCGTGCCCGCCGCATGCGCCGCCGCCATCAGCGTACCGGCGGTGACGGCGGCCGTGCCCTGTATATCATCATTGAAGCAGCACAGCTGGTCGCGGTAGCGCTGGAGCAGCCTGGTAGCGTTTTTCTGCGCAAAGTCTTCAAACTGCAGGAGAACATTGGGCCAGCGCGCTTTAACGGTGCTGACAAACATATCCATAAACTCAGCGTACTGGTCGTCGCTGATGCGCGGGTGGCGCCAGCCCATGTACATCGGGTCGTCGAGATGTTGCTGATTATTGGTGCCGACATCCAGCATAATCGGCAGGGTAGAGGCCGGATGGATCCCCCCACAGGCGGTATACAGCGACAGCTTGCCAATTGGGATGCCCATTCCGCCGATACCCTGATCGCCAAGCCCTAAAATACGTTCCCCGTCCGTCACCACAATCACGCGAACGTCGTTGCGCGAAAAGCTTTGCAGCATCTCATCAATACGATGGCGATTCGGCCATGAAATAAACAGGCCGCGCGCGCGTCGATAAATCGTAGAGAAATGCTCGCAGGCTTCACCGACCGTCGGGGTATAGATAATCGGTAACGTCTCTTTCAGGTGCGAACGCAGGAGGTTATAAAAAAGAGTTTCATTGGTGTCCTGAATATTTCGCAGGTATACATGACGCGAAATATCGCTTTTAAAATGACAGAACTGCACCCAGGCGCGCTCGGTTTGTTCCTCAATCGTTTCAACGTTGTGCGGCAATAACCCATGCAAATTAAAATTGTCACGCTCTTCTTTAATAAATGCGAGCCCTTTATTTAGCAGCGGATTTTCCAGCAATACGGCCCCGTTATAGGGGGTGTACAGAACTTCTTTCCGGGACATGGTTAACTCCTGAATTTTTTAAATAAAACAGATTAAGAGATGAAATAGATCATAATGCCTTCGGTCACGACCCCGACGGCAGTGCCAATTAATATGGAAGAGGATGCGGTATCAATATAGGTATCGCTGCGCAACGCAAACATCCCCGCGGCAATCGCGGAAGGCGTTGCGCCAATAATGACGACCTGCTGCAGTAAGGTATGGCTCAGGCCAAAGGCGATCCCCGCGGCGGCCATCATTGCCGGCTGAATAAGGTTTTTGATACTGATATTGGTAAACGTTTGCACGTTCAGTTTTGGACGTTCACCGTAAAACAACAGGCCGAGGGCAAACAGGGACAGTCCGCCTGAAACTTTGCCAACCATTTCGATAGGCATGCTGAGAATAGAAGGGATTTGCACGCCGGCCAGACTGAGCAATACGCCGGAGACCGGGATCCAGACGATAGGATTGCGTGCCGCCTTGATGAGGTTTTGCACGATCATCGCCCCCGGGTGCAGCGCCTCCAGGCCGTCATGACCGTTTTTATCACCCATACGAATCAGGACGATAGTCAGAGGGATCATGATAACGCTGGTAATAATATTGCCAATCAGCACGCCGATAAATCCTTCCGGCCCAATCAAGACCGCCAGGACCGGTGCGCCAAAGTAGGCCATATCGGGAAAGGCGCAAACCAGTGACTGAATGGCGCTGGTTTTGATATCGTGGCGAAAAACGTAGCGCGAAATAAATAGCGTCAGTAAATACGACCCCATTAAACCGACAACTAAAACGGCAATAAAGGTCAGGTTCTTAATTTTATTGGGATCGGTATGCAATGCACCGATAAAAAGATGGAAAGGAAGGGCGAAACGAATCACCACGGTTGCCATGACGTTTGCATCTTCACGCCGGGAATATCCCAGCTTTCCACTTAGCCATCCAAGTAACATTATAAAGACGAGCGGAAACAGTGACTGTAATAGTAATGAAGGCATAGTATTTCCTGTAGGGTATTTTATGTGTTTTATTGCAGCGCTAATCTAGCGCTTAGAAAGCAGGACAGGAGTGACAAGGGTCACACTCTCTCTGGTTTTATTAATTTCAAAAAGATTGCATTAGTTGGATAACTAATACCTTCGTCAAATATTGATAAGACGCAAGAAAGCAACATTAGTCGTTATAAATAACTTTAGTTACTTAATGATGAATTAAGTTATTTAAAAGCAAAGAGCCAGATTGTTCACATTTCTACCCGCAGGTCCATGATAATTTCATCGCGAGCCTGTTTTTAGAAAAGGCCATCTAAGTCTTTATTTATATTTAAGAACATTTATTCGTATCAGGAATAGTTTCAGTTATTCCTTTCTCTGTTTATCCGAACATAAATTCAGGTGATTATATGAAAGATAATCCTGTACCGACTTCAGAACTGTCGACCTCGCGTTTTGCCTTTGGGCTCAATAATACCGAGGTGGGCACGGTCCCGTTGATGCTGTTCGTCGGGATTGCCGCGATTGTGGCGACGTCCGCCTGGGCAGGGCTGCTGCCGAAAAATATGATAGGTGGACTCGCGGTCATCATGACCCTCGGTTTCGCCTTTGCCAAAGTCGGGCGTCAAATCCCGGTGCTGAAAGATATCGGCGGCCCGGCGATCCTGTGCCTGATGGTCCCCTCCGTGCTGGTCTATTTTGGCGTATTCGGGAAACATACCCTTGATACCGTGCATCTGCTGATGAAAGAGGCGAATCTGCTCTATTTCGTCATCGCCTGCCTGGTGGTCGGCAGCATTCTGGGGATGAATCGGGTGCTGCTGATCCAGGGGATGATGCGCATGTTTGTTCCGCTGGTGGCGGGAACATGCATGGCCGTGCTGAGCGGCCTCATTGTGGGTTCACTGTTTGGTTATACGCCTTACCACACCTTCTTCTTCATCATTGTGCCCATCATTGGCGGCGGGATCGGCGAGGGGATTTTGCCGCTGTCCCTGGCCTATTCGGCAATACTGGGGCAGACGCCGGACGTCTACGTTGCGCAGCTTGCACCCGCTGCGGTCGTTGGGAATATCTTTGCCATTATTTGTGCGGGCTCGCTGGCGCGACTCGGCGCGAAACGTCCTGCGCTTTCGGGAAATGGCATGCTCACGCGGAGTAAAGACGACGCCAGCCTGTTTGCCGGGGCGCAAAGCACGCAGCAGACGGATTTTCATCTGATGGGCGGCGGATTGCTGATGGTGTGCGCGTTTTTCATCGTCGGCGGACTGTTTGAAAAACTGGTGCACATTCCCGGCCCGGTGCTGATGATCCTGATTGCCGTTCTGTGTAAATACTTCAGGGTGATCCCGGCCTCAATGGAGCAGGGCGCGCATAGCTGCTATAAATTCGTCTCGGCTGCGCTGGTCTGGCCGCTGATGATCGGCCTCGGGATGTTATACGTGCCGCTTGAGAGCGTGGTGTCGGTCTTCTCGGTGGGATACGTGGTGGTATGCGGTTCGGTTGTGATTGCGATGGCGCTGAGCGGCTACGTTATTGCGTCGCGTCTGAATATGTATCCTGTGGAAGCGGCCATTGTGACCTGCTGCCACAGCGGGCTGGGCGGAACGGGGGACGTGGCCATTTTGTCCGCGTCTAACCGGATGTCGCTCATGCCGTTCGCGCAGATCGCCACCCGCATCGGCGGCGCGTCGACGGTAATTTTCGCCACGCTTCTGATGGGCTGGATTATGGCGCACTGATCCGAAACGTCAGGATACTGAATCGCAACGACATTTACAGATTGTCGCTGCGGTTCAGTCCTTTATAAAACTCACCGCGCTGTATAGAATTACCGCAGCCACAGCGACGGGATACCACACGATGACCGGAAGAGTTGATTATCAGATTGAAAAATATCTCCTGACCGAAGCCGCCGAACCGGAGCGCCTGACGCGCCAGTGGGCGGAGGTGCTGGAGGAGTGCCGTGAGCAACAGTCCGGTGCGGAGGATCGTCTGCGTCTCGCGCTGCTTAATGTGGATTATGTCACCAGCTTCGAGCTGCCGTTCAGGCTGCTCCTCACCCGCGCGCCCCAGCTGATTGACGCTGTCAGAAAAGAGCTTCAGCTCAGTCAGAAAAATGTTCTGTTTAACGGCAAGCGCTTTGGCTGCGTCTATAGCCTTAAAAGGGATCTGGACGGCATACCTGACGAGTTTACCTATCAGCTGAAAACGCGTATCCAGCGCAGTGACGCGACAGGATGCAATGAAGCGCCTTACCGGCAAATTGCCCAGCAGGTTAAAGCCCCCCGCGAACGACTTAAGCTGGCGCTGGAAAATGGGTTAGCGATAACGGCACTCGACGGGCTTTTCTGGTTTGGCATTCAGCGCATCGCGGCCGATGTGCAGAGATTACGCAAAACGGGGATGAGGATCGTGACGTCCGACGCCGAGGTGTTTGATACGCTCACCAAAACAACCCGGCGGATACCTGTTTATAGCCTTGCTCGCCCGGAATGAGTGTTCGCCGCTGACCGGTCGACGGCATCAAACATGACGGAAAATTGCGGCCAGTTTTTTTACAGCGTCTTCTATCTCCCTTTCCGTGTAAGCAGCAAATCCCATCAAAAAACCGGTGGACGCGGGAGGACCTGCATATAAATTGGTAAGACCAAGTATATCAACACCCGCGCGGCGGGCGGCGGTGGCTATTTCTTTCTCGGATATGCCGTATTTCAGGTGACAAGGCATTTGCATTCCCCCCGCAGGCGTTTCACAGGTAACATATTCGGAGAGATATTCGTCCATCATGCTTGCCAGCGCGTCGCGACGAGCAACATAAATACTCCGCATCTTACGAACATAGGCGCCAAAATGGCCCCCCTCCAGAAATTTAGCCAGCGTCAGCTGGGTTATTGAGGCGGTGTGACCATCCATTAATGTCCTCGCCATGGTAAAGGGCTCTATCAGTTCTGAGGGAACGATGGTGTAGGCAATACGTAGCCCAGGGAACAGAGACTTGGTGAACGTGCCGATATAAATTGTCCGGTTGGAAGTATCAAGCCCCTGAAGACTGGCCATTGGCTTGCCTTCGTAGTGAAACTCGCTGTCATAGTCATCCTCAATAATCCAGGCTCCGTAACGGTTTGCCCATTTAACAACTGCCAGTCGTCGGTCAAGAGAGAGCGTCACCCCGGTAGGGTACTGATGAGAAGGCGTAAGGTAGATCGCCCTGGCAGGCTCGGTCAGAGAATTAAGACCGTCAACCGAGATGCCTTTTTCATCAAGAGGAACCGGAATACAGCGAAGCCCTGCAGCGTTGAACGCTTTGTGCGCCCCTTGATAGGAGGGATCTTCAATGACAATGCCATCACCGGCGTCCATCAGCACGTGGGAACAGAGCGCAAGCGCCTGTTGAGAATTTGTCAGAACGATGACCTGTTCCGCCCTCGCACGCGTTCCGCGCTCAAGGTTGACATATTCCGCAATTGCCCGTCGCAGGCGCTCTATACCCTGTGGGGGACTTTGCTCTAATGCCTGATGCTGAAACTCCTTCAGGACCTGTCGCTGAAGACGCTCCCAGATCGGAATGGGAAACATGCGGGTTTCAGGAATGCCGGGCGCAAGGGGGCGAGGTGAAGAAAATTCTCGGATCCCGCCGCTTTCATAAACGATCTTTCCCCGGACGCTGAGTTTCGCTTTTCTTATCTCAGCGGTTGGCTGATGCTGTCGAGGACGGGGTTTTAAAAAACGCGCGCTGGAAGAGACGAAGCTCCCTCTGCCTGTTTGTCTCTCAATAAAACCTTCGGCATGCAGGCTGGAGTAGGCCGCTTCAATGGTATCCCGGGAAACGCTGAGAGAAGCTGCCAGAGCGCGTGAGGCAGGAAGGGCCTTACCGTGAGATAATACCCCTTCCAGTATCAGCGTCCGTATTGCTCTCTGGATCCTTTCATGAAGCGGTAGCGATTCGTTAGCGGGGTCGATAATCCATGCCTTAACCGTTTCAAGCTGTGCGTGCTTAAACATTACGTTGTCCACTTTTCCTGTGTGTCTTTTGATTCTAAAGCAATATTGCATGCAGAAGGATGAAAAATTGGTCTGCCTTGATGGCGAGAATTGGCGGGGCAAAACGTGCCATTCAGCGAATACACTCTTCCTGAAACGAATAAACGGGTGACCAAAGAGGCAATATGAATAATACGAGCGTAATAATTGAGGCAGTTAAAGAACGTGATTTTGAAAGCTGGATGCCACTATGGGGAAAATATCAGGCGTTTTACAACGTCGATCTGTCCGGGGCAATTACTGAACGAACCTGGCAACGATTTTTCAGCCCCGTTGAGCCGCTATTCTGCGTGGTTGCACGATGTAATGGAGACGTAGTGGGTTTTGCGCATTATCTCTTTCATCGTTCGACCTGGGCTGAGAGCGATTATTGCTACCTCGAAGATTTATACGTCTGCGAAGCCGTAAGGGGCAAACACATTGGCAAACAGTTAATAGAATATGTTCAGAGAGAAGCGAGAAAACATCATGCCAGCCACCTTTACTGGCATACGCATGAAGCCAACTATCGCGGGCAACGATTGTACGACTGGATTGCGAAGAAAAGTGGAATGATTGAATATCGTATGCAGGTTAGATAAATCCCTTCGCTGACGTAATGCCCCCTCAAATATGTACGGGGCATTTTTCAGGAAAAAACAGGCATGCCCTTATGATTTGGCCTGTAAAAGTATCTCCATCAGCCCTGGAAAACGGGCATCCAGATCCTCTCTTCGCAACGAAATCATGTTCTCCCGCCCCTGCGGGCGCTGCCAGATCACGCCGCTGTCGCGCAGAACGCGCCAGTGGTGCGTCATTGTCGACTTTACTACATCCTCCGGGCGCAGCGCGTTACAGCTGAGTTCGCTGCCATCGGCCAGCCGGCGAATGATCGACAGCCGGAGCGGATTGCCGAGGGCAAACAGCACATTTTCCAGCAGTATTTGTTCAGTTTCAGGGTGGTTTGGGATCATCGTTTTCCTGCGTTTGGCGTCAGATTGAGCTATATCAACAATAGGTCAACCGTTAAAAAATAGTTCGATAATACTCGTACAATAGGACTATTATAGCAAACGAACGAATGCACGACCATCCTGGTCGTGACAGACAAGTCATAAGACTTAAGGAAATATCATGCCCCGACCCATCCCTCTCGAACGTTATCGCAACATCGGTATCTCCGCGCATATCGATGCCGGTAAAACCACCACCACTGAGCGCATCCTGTTTTACACCGGGATGAGCCACAAGCTGGGTGAAGTACACGATGGCGCGGCAACCACTGACTGGATGGCGCAGGAGCAAGAGCGCGGGATCACGATTACCTCCGCAGCCGTCAGCTGCTTCTGGCCGGGTATGGACAGAGGCTATGAGCCGCACCGGATCAACATCATCGACACCCCGGGCCACGTGGATTTCACCATTGAGGTGGAACGTTCCATGCGCGTACTCGACGGCGCCGTGATGGTGTATGACTCCGTGGGAGGCGTGCAGCCGCAGTCGGAAACCGTCTGGCGTCAGGCCAATAAATATCACGTTCCGCGACTGGCCTTCGTCAACAAAATGGACCGTGCGGGTGCCGATTTCTTCCGCGTCGTGCGGATGATGCAGGAGCGCCTGAAGGCCAATCCGGTGCCGATTGTCATCCCGGTGGGCGCAGAAGATCATTTCACCGGCGTGGTGGATCTCATCAAGATGCGCACCATTCTGTGGGACGACGCGACGCAGGGCATGGTGTTTACCTATGCGCCCGTGCCGGACGATTTGGTCAGTACCGCCCAGGAATGGCGGGAAAAAATGGTCTCTGCGGCGGCGGAAGCCAGCGATGAACTGATGGATAAGTACCTGGAAACGGGCGACCTGACGGAAGCGGAAATTATCAAAGGGCTGCGTATTCGCACCATCTCGGGTGAAATTCAGCCGATGCTGTGCGGCAGCGCGTTCAAAAATAAAGGCGTGCAGCGCATGCTCGATGCGGTCATTGAGCTCATGCCGTCGCCGCTGGACGTGCCGGCCATTGATGGCGTGGATGAAAAAGGGCAGCACGCGGAGCGTCATCCGAGCGATGATGAGCCGTTCTCGGCCCTGGCGTTCAAGCTGATGAGCGATCCGTACGTCGGGCAACTGACCTTTATCCGCGTGTACTCTGGCGTGCTGCGCAAAGGCGACGCGGTGTACAACCCGGTGAAAGGGAAGAAAGAGCGCATCGGGCGTATCGTGCTGATGCATGCCAACGATCGTCACGAGGTGGACGAACTGCGCGCCGGAGACATCGCGGCCTGCGTGGGGCTGAAGGATGTGACCACCGGCGATACGCTCACCGATCCGAATGCAGTGATCACGCTTGAACGCATGGAGTTCCCGGACCCGGTTATCTCGCTGGCGATCGAGCCGAAAACTAAGGCCGATCAGGAGAAAATGGGGATCGCGCTGCAGCGTCTGGCGGCGGAAGATCCATCGTTTCGCCTGCATACTGACGAAGAGTCCGGCCAGACCATTATCTCCGGGATGGGTGAGCTACACCTTGAGATCATCGTCGACCGCATGAAGCGTGAGTTTGGCGTCGAGGCGAACATTGGCCGCCCACAGGTAACCTACCGTGAAACCCTGCGTAAAACGGTGAAGGATATCGAAGGTAAATTTGTTCGTCAGTCCGGCGGTAAAGGGCAGTACGGCCATGTGGTGCTGAGCCTGGAGCCGCTGGAGCCTGGAAGTGGCTTTAAATTTGAAGATGCCACCAAGGGCGGCGTGGTGCCGCGCGAGTACATCCCGTCCGTTGAGAAAGGGCTTCGGGAAGCGATGAACAGCGGCGTGCTGGCGGGCTATCCGGTTGTTGATGTCAAAGCGACGCTGACGTTTGGCTCGTATCACGACGTTGACTCCTCGGAGATGGCGTTCCGCATGGCGGCGATCCTCGGCTTTAAAGAGGGCGCCCGCAGGGCGGACCCGGTGATCCTTGAGCCGATCATGCACGTGGAGGTGGAAACGCCGGAAGAGTACGCCGGTAACATCATGGGCGATCTCTCTTCCCGCCGCGGCATGGTGCAGGGGATGGCGGAGCAGTACGGAAGCCAGATTATTCGCGCTGACGTGCCGCTGGCAGAGATGTTTGGTTATGCCACGACATTGCGCTCGATGTCCCAGGGACGCGCGACGTATACGATGGAGTTCCATCATTTTGCGGAAGCCCCGCGGAATGTTGCGGATGAGATTATTGCGCGGCGTGCGAAGTAATACGGTCACCCTCTCCCAATAGGGGGAGGGTTTTCTCAATCCGGCGCCTTCACCATCTTCCCGCTCGCGACAAACGTTCCGGCCCCAAGATGATGCAGGGTATTCAGCTTATCCCCGTCAAACTGCCAGCGCCCGGCGATAAACGCGCGTTCATCGGCTGCCGCTGAAACCACTTCACCAAAAAGCGTATCGTATTTTTCTGCCGCTGAGGTGACGGGTAATAACCGACACTCCATCCACGCCAGACATTTTTCTTCTATCACCGGCAGGCCAAGTTCAGGACCGTTCACCACCGGGATCCCGTAGCAGTTAAATTTGTCCTCATCGCGCCCGCTGACGCTACCGACCGCGTATGTCCAGTTGGCCGCCGCCACGCCGGGGATGACGATGCCAAACTTCCCGCTGCGCTCAATCAGCTCGCGCGACCAGGTGCTTTTATCCACGACTATTGCGATGCGCGGAGGTTCAAACTCAACGGGCATTGACCATGCGGCGGCCATCACGTTGCGTCTGTCGAGGCTTTCATCCCGACTGGTGATAAGCACAGTAGGGCCGTGGTTCAGCAGACGGCTGGCATGACGTAATTCAACAGGGCGAAAGTGGCTCATAGGGTCTCCTCATCTACACCGATGAGTATGACGAAAAAGCACGTAAATCAAAGTGGATGCGTAAAAATAGTTTATAAACAGAACATCTCAATCAAAGGAAACTGATGTATGTCCCCATTTCTGACCGCCTATTCTGCCCGCATCGGCTGGGCGCAACCGACGCGGGTGGATATCGATACCCTGCGCGCGCTGCATTTACATCACAACTGTGCGATCCCTTTTGAGAATATTGATGTTGTTCTGCCTCGCGAAATCCAGCTTGACGATCGGTGCCTGGTCGACAAGCTGGTCACCGCACGTCGCGGAGGATACTGCTTTGAGCAAAACGGCCTGTTCGAGCGCGTCCTGCGTGAAGTCGGGTTTACGGTGCGTAGCGTGCTGGGGCGCGTGGTATTAGCGAGTCCGCCGCAAATGCCGCCGCGCACGCACCGCCTGCTGCTGGTTGAGCTTAACGGTGAGCGCTGGATTGCCGACGTCGGCTTTGGAGGCCAGACGCTGACGGCGCCGATTCGCTTGCTCGCTAATGAAGAACAGGAGACGCCGCACGGGCTGTATCGTCTGCTGAGCGAGGGGAACGACTGGGTGCTGCAGTTCCGGCACCACGAGCACTGGCAGTCGATGTACCAGTTTGACCTGACGACGCAGTATTTCAGCGATTACGTGATGGGGAATTTCTGGTCGGCGCACTGGCCGCAGTCGCATTTCCGCCATCATCTGTTGATGTGTCGCCATCTGCCGGACGGCGGCAAGCTGACGCTGACCAACTTCAACTTTACCCACTGGCGGAACGGCCATGTGGAGGAGCAGATCCATCTTCCCAACGCTGCGGCGCTATACCAGCTAATGCAGGAGCGCTTTGGTCTTGGGGTTGACGATCCGAAGCACGGCTTTACACTGTCAGAATTGACGGCGGTGATGGCAGGGTTTGATACACATCCTCAGGCCGGGAAATAATACGCAGGCCGGGTAAGGCGTCGCCGCTACCCGGCAACATCACTGCTTAGACGGCGTATTAAACAACTCGAGCGTGATTAATTTATCAAGATGGTTGTTAAAGGCGGCTTCGTCCATTTCGGGCATGTTTAAGATATACATTCCGTCAAGACCGCACACCAGACCAATCAAGCGCCAGGCAATATTTTCCGCCCGATCGCCCGGATTTAATGCCCCGGCCTCCGTTCCCGCTTTGATAAGCGCCACCGTTTCCTGGTGCCACATCTCCATGGTCATCACATAGGCGCCTTTGATGTCGGCATCGCGGCTGGCCAGGATCTGCGCCTCACGCCACAGGCGAATATAGGGCTCAAACCTCCCGTCATCGCTGCCGAGCATGGCATGAAGCTGTTCCCGCCAGCCGGCCTGTTTACCCGCGACATCCGCATCCAGCAGCTCGCGAATTAGCCGTACGAAGGCCAGCGATTTTAGTTCGCCGCCGGACGTAAAATGATGATGTACCTGGCCGGTGGCGACTCCGGCCTCGGCGGCAATACGGCGTACCGTCATTGCAGCCAGTCCTTCAGCCAGCGCCACGCGCATGGCGGCCTGTAAGATGGCTTCCCGCCGTTCATCCTTGCTCAGATATCGCATGTTTACTCACTCTCAATGGGAATGAAACGAGTGTAACAAAAAGCTGGACATGCGTTCAACTTTACGTAGGATCGCATCCTGGACATGTGTCCATGTTTTAAAAGAAAAGGAAATTTATGTTTCGTCAGTGGTTAGCGTTAGTGATTATCGTGCTGGTGTATATCCCGGTGGCGATCGACGCGACGGTGCTGCACGTGGCGGCGCCGACATTGAGCATGACGCTGGGCGCCAGCGGCAATGAATTGCTGTGGATCATCGATATTTACTCGCTGGTGATGGCGGGAATGGTGCTGCCGATGGGCGCCCTGGGTGACCGCATTGGTTTTAAACGACTGCTCATGATTGGCAGCACGCTGTTTGGCCTGTCGTCGCTGGCGGCAGCATTTGCCCCGTCAGCAGGGTGGCTGATTGCGGCGCGCGCCTCGCTGGCAATCGGCGCGGCGATGATTATTCCGGCCACGCTGGCAGGGATCCGCACGCTGTTTATCGACGCGCGGGATCGTAACATTGCGCTCGGCGTCTGGGCTGCGGTGGGCTCCGGTGGCGCGGCGTTTGGCCCGCTGATTGGCGGTATGCTGCTCGAGCATTTTTACTGGGGATCGGTCTTTTTAATCAACGTGCCGATCGTGCTGGTGGTGGTTTCGCTGGCCGCGCGTTTGGTGCCTCCTCAGCAGGGGCGTCCGGAGCAGCCGCTGAATATCAGCCATGCCATTATGCTGATTGTGGCGATTTTGCTGCTGGTCTACAGTGCGAAAACCGCGCTAAAAGGCGTCCTGTCGCCGTGGGTGGTCGCGTCCGCGCTGGTGACCGGCTCGGTGCTGCTGTTTATCTTCGTGCGTATTCAGCTCCGCGCTCGCGTACCGATGATCGACATGCGTCTGTTCTGCCATCGCATCATTTTAAGCGGCGTGGTGATGGCGATGACCGCCATGATTGCCCTGGTCGGGTTTGAGCTGCTGATGGCCCAGGAGCTGCAGTTTGTTCATGGCTTTACGCCGTTTGAAGCGGGAATGTTCATGCTGCCGCTGATGGTGGCGAGCGGGTTTAGCGGACCGATCGCGGGTGTGCTGGTGGGTCGTCTCGGTCTGCGCATTGTGGCGGCTGGCGGAATGGGGCTCAGCGCCGTCAGCTTTATCGGCCTGTCGATGCTCGACTTCAGCACGCAGCAGCTGCTGGCTTCTGCCCTGATGGTTCTGCTCGGCTTCAGCGCCGCCAGCGCGCTGCTGGCCTCGACCTCGGCGATTATGGCCGCTGCGCCGAAAGAGAAAGCCGCCGCGGCAGGGGCGATTGAAACCATGTCCTATGAGCTGGGCGCCGGGCTGGGGATCGCCATCTTTGGTCTGCTGTTGACCCGCAGCTTCTCGGCGTCAATTGACCTGCCGCAGGGGCTGAACGCCTCGCTCGCAGATAAAGCCTCGTCATCCATTGGTGAGGCGATGAAGGTGGCGCAGGATCTGACCCCGACGCTGGCGGAGTCGGTGATTGAGGCGGCGAAAAGCGCGTTTATCACTTCGCACAGCGTGGCGCTGGGCAGCGCGGGCGGAATGCTGCTGCTGTTGGCAGTGGGGATCTGGTTTAGCCTGGCGAAGGCCAAGCCGCAGTAATACAGGGCGCGCGGTTGGCGCGGGTGGGGCAGATGGGCTATGTTTTTTAAAGGATTATCTGACTCTTGCTGGAAAATATGAGCCCTCGCCACAGCAGTGAACCGTCCCAACCGCTCTCCCGGTTAACCCTGCTTGCAGGAGGCGCGCTGGGCGTCGTTTTTGGTGATATCGGCACCAGCCCGCTCTATACCTTCCGCACGGTGCTGTCGCTCTCTGAGCATGACCCTACGCCCGGCGTCATCCTGGGCCTGCTCTCCCTGATTACCTGGACACTCATCCTGGTAACGTCCATAAAATATGCCGCCTTTGCCATGCGAATTGATAATCATGGCGAGGGGGGCATCATGGCCTTAATGTCGCTTCTGGTGGAGAAAGGCAAAGGCGGGCGCTGGGTGATTTTTTCCGCCCTTATCGGTGCCGCTTTAATTTACGGTGACGGCGCGATAACCCCGGCTATCTCCGTGCTTTCTGCCCTTGAAGGGCTGGAGATGGTCATTCCTGAATCTCAGCCGTACATATTGCCCCTGACGGTGGCGGTCCTGCTGGCGCTGTTTCTTCTTCAGCCTTTTGGTACTGCTCGCATAGGGAAAATATTTGGCCCGGTTATGGCGGTTTGGTTTTTGGCGATTGCTGCGCTGGGCGTGCGGGGGATCGTTCAACACCCGTCGGTATTGCTGGCCCTCAACCCTGCGTACGGCATCGCGTTTTTGTTTTCGAACGGGTACACCAGTTTTCTGGTCCTGGGCGGCGTTTTTCTCTGCGTGACGGGTGCCGAGGCCCTGTATGCAGACATGGGGCATTTTGGCAAAAAGCCCATCTGGCTTGCCTGGTACGGCATCGTCTTTCCTTCGCTGCTGCTCAACTATGCCGGCCAGTCAGCGCTGATTCTGGCCGGTGCCGACAGCAAGCAAAACCTTTTCTACACGCTCTGTCCGCCTGTGCTCCAGGTTCCGCTCATCATTCTTGCCGCGCTGGCGACGATAATCGCCAGTCAGGCGATTATCACCGGCGCTTTTTCCATGACGCGCCAGGCCATACAGCTTGGCTGGTTACCCCGATTACGCATCAAGCAGACGGCGGCGGAAAGCTACGGTCAGATTTATATCGGGATAATCAACTGGCTGCTGATGGGGGTAACCATCGGGCTGGTGGTGTTCTTTAAATCCTCCGATAAGCTCGCCGCCGCGTACGGCATTGCCGTGTCGTTAACCATGCTGATGACCACGGGGCTGCTGTTTGTGGCAATGCGCGAAGTGTGGCGCTGGAGCCTGGCCAGCAGCGCGGTGATTGCCCTCTGCTTCCTGGTGATTGATGCCACCTTCTTATTTGCCAATCTGATTAAGGTCCTGGAGGGCGGCTATATTCCGCTGCTGATGGCCGCAGCGATTTGTACGGTGATGCTGATCTGGCACCGCGGCGTCAAGGCGGTATCCGCATCGGTGGGCGAGAAGGGCGTCAGCGTGGATGCGTTCTTTGCCCAGCTTCAGCAAAAGACGGTGCCAAGAGTGGCTGGCTCCGCCGTCTTTTTGACCCGGACACAGAACAATATTCCGCCGGTCATGCGCTGGCACGTCGCGCGAAACCGGGCGCTACAGCAGGACGTGTTGTCGCTTACCATTGATATTCTGAATGTGCCATACGTGGGGGAAGAGCAACGCATCAGGGTAGAGCAGCGGGCGCCGGGCTACTGGCACGGCGTGGCGCAGTATGGTTTTATGGAACATCCGGACATCCCGCGTTTGTTGCAGGGGGTCAGCGAGATTAACGCGCTTTTTGCCACGGACGACGCAACCTGGTATGTCGGGCATGAAACTATTGTGGCAGGCGAGGGTGAGGCAGGTATGGCGGCCTGGCAACGGCACATCTTTGCGTTCATGAAGCGCAACTGTACGCACGTCATTAACCACTATCACCTTCCCAGCGATCGGGTTGTCGAAATCAGCCGACGCGTTGCCGTGTAGATTCTGGCGAAAGCAGAGCTCCTCTGCTTTCGCACCGTTCTATCTCTCAAGGGCCGCGGACAGAACGCTATGCAATAGCACGTTCGCCCCTTTTTCCGACCATTCTGGCAAGATCCTCTCCGCTTCGTTATGGCTGATGCCTTTCACGCAGGGGATAAAGATCATGCTGGCGGGCGCCATTTTGCTGACATAGCAGGCGTCGTGTCCCGCACCGGAGACCATTGGTTTCGACGAATAGCCCAGTTCCGCCACGGCCTTCTCCGAACGCGCCAGGCATTCGGCATCAAACGCGACGGGCGCGTAGTCAAAAATGCGCTCAACGGCAGCAGCGACGCCGCGCAGGCTGAGGCTTTCAGAAACCTTATGCAGCGCCGCTTCCATGGTTTCCAGAGCCTGCTGTGCCGGATGGCGAAACTCAACGCTGCATTCCACGCGAGACGGCACAACGTTGCGCGAGTTTGGCGTAACCTTCGCCATACCGATCGTCGCGCGTCCGTCCGGCGCATGCCGATAGCCAATCTCTTCCACCTTCAGCGCCAGCTCTGCGAAGGCGGTCAGCGCGTCGCGGCGGCTGTGCATCGGCGTCGTGCCCGCGTGGGCGGCGAATCCGTCCAGCGTCAGGGTAAACCAGCGCTGGCCCATTGCCGCGCGGACTAACCCGATATCAATGGCTTCATCTTCCAGGATCGGACCCTGTTCGATGTGCAGTTCGTAGCAGGCGTGAACGGGAAACGAACGGGCAGGGGTTTCACCCCGGTAGCCAATGCTCTCCAGCGCTTCGCCCACGGTAGTGCCTTCGTTATCCGCGCGGGCATGCGCGTATGCTTCGCTAAACTGTCCCGTCCAGACCCCTGAAGAGAGCATGGCCGGCGCAAAGCGCGCGCCTTCTTCGTTAGTCCAGTTCACCAGCACAACGTCACGTTCAGTCTCAACGTTATGGTCGTTAAGGGTTCGCAGCAGCTCCAGCCCGGCCAGCACGCCGTAAACCCCGTCGTAGTTACCGCCCAGCGGCTGGGTATCCACATGTGAACCCGTCATGACCGGGGCAAGCTGCGTGTTTTTCCCCGCGCGACGGATAAACATATTGCCCATGCTGTCGACGTCGCAGGTGAAACCCGCGTCCAGCGCCCAGTCGCGCAGCAGGTTACGCGCAATACGATCTTCCTCGCTCAGCGCCAGACGGGTCACGCCGCCGGCGGGCGTGCAGCCGATCTGCGCCATCATCTCAAGCGTTGACCACAGCCGTTCGGCGTTAACGTGGATCATGGCTTGTCCTTACTGCTGCGGTAGCGGAAATCACAGCACGAACCGCCCTGCATGATGGTAGTCGTGCGGGTCAGCTTCACGTCCGGCGCATAGCCAACGATGAATTTTTCATCGCGCGCGCAGGAGAGCAGATGACCAATCTCTCCCAGCCCCATCTCGTGATACATCTCCGCGTAGCGGCAGCGGGTCACGTTGTAGTTGTACTGCTGGTCGTCGGCGTCGATCACCTTCACGTCAAGCGCGTTATCTTTTTCCCACAGATACTGCAGGGCGATGAAGCTCTTTACGTCCGTGCCGTTGGGTTCTTTGCTGGCAAACGCTTTGCCAGCGTCAATCGCGGCCTGCTCAATGGCCTCGCCAATGACCGCCTGGGCGCGGGTTTTCCCTATCTCGCGCACCAGGATTTCATAAATTGGCTTTATAATTTCTGCTTCAATTTTGCGGCGGGCGAGAATGCCCAGCTCGTTATTATCACTCATCACATTGCCCTCGCTGCGTTACTTCGCTTTTGCGCCACCCAGCACGGTTTGCGGCTGCCATTTGCCGTCGACAACTTTGTAAACGGTGAAGGACGGCGATTTCAGGTTACCTTCTTTATCAAACGCGATCTGGCCGGTGACGCCGGAGTAGCTGATGGCGCGCAGGGCGGGCAGATAGTCGGACGGCTCAACGGAGTCTGCTTTTTCCATCGCCGCAACCAGCACGCGGGTGGCGTCATAGGCGAACGGGGCGTGCAGTTCGATATGGGTGTGGTAGCGTGCCTGATAGGCCTGTTCGAATGCCTTTCCACCCGGCATCTGGTCAACGGGCAGACCCGGCTCCAGCGCGACCACGCCTTCGCCTTCTTTCTGGGCCAGCTGCAGGAACGTCTGGCTGACAAATCCGCCTGCGCCCATCAGCTTAGCGTTCATACCCAGCTGTTTGATACGACGCGCCAGCGGCGCTGCCTGACTGTCGACGCCGCCGAAGAAGATCAGATCGGCGTTTTTACTGCGGATGGCGGTCAGCACGGCGCTGAAGTCCACCGTTTTGTCATCAACGTACTGACGATCGACAACCTTCACGCCCAGCGCTTCAAGCGATTTAATAAACTGGTCCGCCAGGCCCTGACCAAAGGCGGTACGGTCGTCGATCACCGCAATGCGTTTGGCTTTCAGCGTATTAACCGCGTACTGACCGGCTAGCTGACCGCCGTCGTCGTCGTGGCCCATCACGCGGAAGCTGGTATCAAAACCCTGTTTGGTATAGGCGTGACCGGGCGCGACCGGTGCCACCTGGGCGATGCCCGCATCGTGATAGATACGTGCGGCTGGAATACTGGTGCCCGTGTTCCAGTGACCAACAATGCCCGCCACGCCGCTATCCACCAGACGCTGCGCCACGGCCACGGCGGTGCGCGGGTCGGACTGATCGTCTTCGGACTGTAGTTTGAAGGTCACCGCTTTGCCGCCGATGGTCGGGTGCTGCTTGTTAATGTCGTCAATGGCCAGCTGCGCGCCGTTCTCCAGATCCTTACCGATACGGGCAGACGGGCCGGTGAGCGGGCCTGCCAGACCGATAACCACGGTTTCACCGTCGACTGCCCACGCGAACGTCGAGGCAAAACTGCCGAGGAGGATAGCGGCGCTGAGCGCACTGATTTTTACTGTTTTCATTGTTTTTCCCTGATGTTGGCTGGTGTTGTTAAACGGGCATTTCGCCCAAATAAATCTGTGCAATCTGGTCATCATTGAGCAGCGCTTTCGATTCGCCGTGATGGACGATGCTGCCGCTGTCCATCACCCACGCGCTGTCGGTGACTTCCAGCGCGAGACGGGCGTTTTGTTCGATAAGCAGCAGGGCAACGCCGCGTTCGCGCAGCCCGGCGATAACGGCAAAAATGTTCTCGACCATCTTCGGGGCAAGGCCCATCGAAGGTTCGTCGAGGATCAGCAGCCGCGGGCGGCTGAGCAGGGCGCGGTTAAGGGCCAGCAGCTGTTGCTCGCCACCGGACAGCAGCCCGGCAAGCTGATGCTGGCGCTCGCCCAGGCGCGGGAAGCGCTCGAAGATCTCGTTCATCTCGCGCCTGACGGTGACAGTGTCACGCCTGAGCCAGGCGCCCATCTGCAGGTTTTCCAGCACCGTCATTCGGGAGAAGATCCCCCGGCCTTCCGGGACCATCACCAGTCCGTCACGGAGCAGGGTTTCGGGCTTGTGCTTACGCACCGCTTTACCGTTGAATTCAATACGACCGCTAAAGTTTTCCAGCCCGGTAATGGCGCGTACGGTGGAGCTTTTCCCCGCGCCGTTCGCGCCGATCAGCGTAGCCTGTTCGCCCTCGCGCAGGGTAAAAGAGACATCGCGTACGGCCTGAATACCGCCGTAATGCACGTCCACACGTTCCACCTTCAGTAATTCAGACATGGGCGTTGCCTCCAAGCCAGGCGGCGATCACTGCCGGGTCGCGACGCACGCTCTCCGGCGTGCCGCTGGCGAGCGTTTTGCCGTAATCAAGTACCGTCAGGCGATCGCAGATGCCCATCACCAGCTTGACGTCATGTTCAATCATCAGCAGGGTTATGCCGTCATCGCGCAGGCGGATAAGCAGCTCGCCGAGCGCCACTTTTTCCGCCGCGTTCATCCCCGCGGCGGGTTCGTCCAGCGCCAGCAGCAGCGGATCCGTTGCCAGCGCGCGGGCAATCTCCAGACGGCGTTGATGACCATAGGCCAGATCGCAGGCGCGGTAGTGGGCGAACCTGGCAATGCCGGTGTACTCCAGCCAGTGCCTGGCCAGTTCCCGGGTCTGCATCTCTTCCTCGCGAGCGCGTTTGTGACGGCTCAGCGCGGCCCACAGGCCGTTACGGGTGCGCACGTGGCGACCCACCATCACGTTTTCCAGCACCGACATGTCGTTAAAGAGGCGCACGTTCTGAAACGTGCGGGCAATCCCGGCGGCGGTGACTTTCTCAATGTGCTTTGGGAAATAGGGCTTGTCGGCAATCGAAAATTCACCGCTGTCCGCCGGATAAAGCCCGGTGATCAGGTTAAAACAGGTGGTTTTTCCCGCCCCGTTAGGACCAATCAGGCCGTAGATCTCACCCTTGTTCACGGCGATCGAAACGTCATCCACCGCGGTAAGACCGCCGAAGCGTTTGGACATATTGCGTACGGTTAACAGACTCATGTATTCACCTCCTTGTGGCGTACCGGCCAGATCCCGGCAGGACGCACCAGCATGACCAGCACCAGCGCCAGGCCGTAGAACAGCTGACGCAGCACTTCCGGGTCAATCAGTATCGTACCGAACAGCGCCTGCTGAACCGGAGCTGCCTGACTGCGCAGCAGTTCCGGCAGGGCGGTGAGCAGTATCGCGCCGAGGATCACGCCCGGAATGTGTCCCATCCCGCCCAGCACCACCATCGCCAACACGGCAATGGATTCCTGTAACGTGAAGGATTCCGGGGAGACAAAGCCCTGAAACGCGCCGAACAGGGCACCCGCCACGCCGCCAAAAGAGGCACCCATCGCAAATGCCAGCAGCTTATAGTTACGCACGTTGATGCCCATCGCGCGGGCCACATCCTCATCTTCACGGATGGCGTGCCAGGCGCGGCCAATACGAGAATGCTGCAGGCGCAGGCAGACAAAAATAATCGCCACAATCACCAGCATCAACAGGTAGTACCACAGCCACAGCGCGGGCACTTTGAAACCTAACCAGTGGTATACGCCGCTAAACTTCAGGCCGAACAGATTCAGCGTATCCACCCCGGTAATGCCCTTCGCACCGTTGGTGATGTTCACCGGACGGTCGAGGTTGCGCATCAGGATGCGGATGATTTCGCCAAAGCCGAGGGTCACTATCGCCAGGTAGTCCCCGCGCAGCTTCAGCGTGGGAGCGCCCAGTAAAATGCCGCAGACCGCTGCGACGAGCGCCGCCAGCGGAATAATCAGCAGATATGAGGTGTGCAGCCCGTCCGGGAACCAGACGTTGAGGATCGGCAAAACCTCCAGCAGGTGTGGCGAGGCCATCAGCGCGGCGAGATAGGCGCCGACCGCGTAAAAGGCGATAAACCCCATATCCAGCAGGCCGGTATAGCCCACCACAATGTTAAGCCCCAGCGCCAGCATGATGTAGAGCAGGGCAAAGTCGATAACGCGTACCCAGTAGTTGCCGCCAAGCTGCGTGGCTACCACGGGGGCAACCAGCAGCGCGAGGCAGAACAGAACCATGCCTGACCAGAATTTGCCCGTCGCCGCCGGGGTTTGTAGTTGAAGCGTTGTCATTGTTTCCCTCACGCCCTGTGCGCTACGCGCTCGCCCAGCAGGCCTGCCGGACGGAAGACCAGCACCAGGATCAGCACCATAAAGGCAAAGACGTCCTGATAGTTGCTGCCGAAGACGCCGTGGGTCAGTTCACCCAGGTAACCTGCGCCCAGCGCTTCGATGATGCCGAGCAGGATCCCGCCAATCATTGCGCCACGAATGTTACCAATGCCTCCCAGCACGGCGGCGGTAAAGGCTTTGATCCCGGGCAAAAAGCCCATTGAGAAGCTGGCGTTGCCGTAGTTGCTGGCCATCATGACGCCTGCCAGCGCGGCAAATACGCCGCCAATGGCGAACGTCAGGGTAATAATGGCATTGGGATTAACCCCCATCAGCGTGGCCACGCGCGGGTTTTCCGCCACGGCGCGCATGCCGCGGCCCAGGCGGGTGTATTCCACCAGCAGCCATAGCCCCGTCATCACCGCAAGCGCCAGTGCCACGGTAACAATGCCGGTGACGGTCACAATGGCGGGGGGATGCTGTTCACTTCCTGACGTCACGGCGATCGGTTCCATAGGCAGGATCTGCGGGAACATCAGCGGGTTGCGCGTCCAGATAATCATCGCCACGGTTTGCAGCAGGACCGAGACGCCGATACCCGAGATAAGCGGTGCCAGGCGCGGGGCGTTGCGCAGTCGACGATAGGCAAAGCGCTCCACGGCCATTGCCAGCAGGGCGCAAACGGCCATGGCAATCACTAGGGCAACGCCAAGCTGCAACAGCAGCGGCATGTGAGGGAAAGTGGCGTTCAGGGCGTTAATGGAGGAAAGGGTGGTGAGCGCACCGACCATCAGAATATCGCCGTGAGCAAAGTTAATAATGCGCAAGATGCCATACACCATGGTATAGCCCAGCGCGATCAGCGCGTAAATGCTGCCCAGCATCACACCGTTGATCAGTTGTTGTATGAGTGTATCCAACGTCTGTTCCCGCAAAGTCTTTTTTCTGCGGCTACCATCCGATAAATGAATTAAATTGTAAAATACACATATATTATTTCTTATGATAAACCGCTATTGCTTCATCTTTATGATTTATATAAAGATAATGCAATCGTATTTTCAGGTGAAAAGCCTAAAGAAATCAACATATGAATAAAACAGAACAATCGTCAGCTTTGTCTGCGTATGCAGACAGCCGTCTGGCAAACGACCCACCGCTTCGCGCCGTCCGGGCCTTTGAGGCCATCGCCCGGCTGGGCAGCGTCACGCTGGCCGCGCAGGAACTGGATATCTCACCGTCGGCGGTCAGTCATCAGCTCAAGGTCCTCGAAGGGTATCTGCAAATGCCGCTGACGGAACGTCAGGGGCGCAGGCTGGTGCTGAGCCAGCACGGACGTGAATATTACCGCTCGATCCGTGCTGCGTTTAACGTGCTGCGCCAGGCAACGGAGCATCTGGCCGAGCAGGCGCAAACGCGTCAGGTCACCATCAGCCTGATCCCGCTTTTTGGCATGGGGTGGTTTATCCCGCGTCTGCCTGATTTTATGCGTGCCAACCCGCAGACCGAGATCAACGTTGTGTATGCCAACCATCGTAACTATCTGAGCGATGCGTCGGATATGTCGATTCGTTTTGGTAACGGCCAGTGGGCGGGCTATCAGAGCGAAAAGCTGATTTCCGGACAGATGGTTCCGGTGTGTAGCCGCGCGTTTTTGCGCATTCATGGCCATATCGATACGCCTGAGCAACTGCTGCAAATGCCGCTGCTGCATGATGAGGAGCGCACCAGCTGGCCGCAGTGGTTTCAGTTGCAGGGGGTAAAACGATCTCTGCGGCGCAGCGGCCCCCTGTTTGAAGACGGGCTGTTAACGCTGGCGGGCGTACAGGCCGGGCTGGGCTGCGCGCTGATGCGCGAGCCGCTGATCGCGCCTTATCTTGAGAGCGGCGAGCTGGTGAAGATATTTGACTTACCCATTGACGACGGGCGCGACTATTATCTCTGCACGCGTGCCGATTCAGAGATGACCGAGGACGGTAAGCTGCTGCAAAACTGGCTTCGTCGGGCTGCAGGCGTCGAACCGCTTACGGCGTAAGCAGGCAGTGTTTATCAAGCGCTTCAATTTCCGAACCGCTGTAGCGCGCGTATTGCCCGGTCAGACCAAAGAACGCGGGCTGGGTTTCGGTGTAGATTTCCGCGGCTAGCACCAGCCGGCGTCGCTCATCTTCACCCATCTCAAGCAGCGTCCAGGGAATGAAATAGCGCGACGTTGAGGTCAGTTTGAACCACAGCGGGCAGCCGCAGCCGGGGCAGAACCAGCGTTCGCCGCGCGCCGATGACGCGAAATGAGAAGGGGCGATAGAGTCTTGCTCAAGAAGTGGTTCGCCCTGCGGCTCAAGATACATGGCAATGCCGCCCGACCACTTCTGGCATTGGGTGCAGTGACATGCGTATACGTCAAAATTATTGAGGCTCACGCTGAACTGACTCATTCCGCACAAGCAGCGTCCTTTGAATATGTGCATGGCGTACTCCTTGTTGACGCCAGAAATCCGTATAAAAAAAGCCAGCCGCATGGGCTGGCCTTTTATCGTGACAAATCTTAGAACTGGTAGGTCAGGCCTACAGCTACGATGTTGTCGGTAGCAACGCCAGTTGCTTTGGTGAAGCTGTTGTCGTCAACCAGGTTGATTTTGTAATCAACATAGGTAGACATGTTTTTGTTGAAGTAGTAGCTCGCGCCAACGTCAACGTATTCCACCAGATCCTGGTCGCCGTATGAACCGATGTCTTTACCTTTGGATTTCAGGTAAGCGATGGATGGACGCAGGCCGAAGTCGAACTGGTACTGAGCAACAACTTCAAAGTTCTGAGCTTTGTTCGCGATATAACCGTTACCGAAGTTGGTCATGTTTCGGGTTTCAGAGTAGGTGGTTGCCAGATAGATGTTGTTCGCATCGTATTTCAGGCCAGCAGCCCATACTTCTGCGTTCTCACCGCCAGCGTTAACGGTGTTAGCGACGCGACCTGCAGCAACCTGACGGTCAGTACGGTCAGATTTCGCGTAGGTTGCACCGACACCGAAACCGTCCATTTCATAGGTAGAAGACAGACCCCAGCCGTCACCGTTCGCTTCGGTGATGTCGTTACGGTCGTTTTTACCCTGGTACTGAGCGGCAACGTTCAGACCGTCAACCAGACCGAAGAAGTCGGTGTTACGGTAGGTTGCAACGCCAGTCGTACGGCCAGTCATAAAGCCATCGGTCTGAGTCCAGGTATCACCACCGAACTCTGGCAGAACGTCAGTCCACGCGCCGATGTCGTAAGCAACACCGTAGTTACGACCGTAGTCGAATGAACCGAATTCGTTGAATTTCAGACCCGCGAAGGCCAGACGGGTTTTGTTGCCGTCAGAGCCCTGTGATTCAGAACGGTTGCCTTTGAACTCATATTCCCACTGGCCGTAACCGGAAAGCTGATCGTTGATCTGAGTTTCGCCTTTGAAGCCCAGACGAACGTAAGTTTTGTCGCCGTCGTTATCAGTATCATCAGAGAAATAGTGCAGACCTGTTACTTTACCGTACAGATCCAGCTTGTTACCGTCTTTGTTATAAATTTCAGCCGCGTTTACAACGCCTGCTGCCAACATGGAAGTCACTGCCACTGCAACTAATTTAAGTTTCATCTTAAATGTTCCTTATAATTTTCTTTGGTATTTCCTGAGCCACTTTGAACGATTTCTAAACGAGGCCGATCGTCAATGGCATGCTATTTTTAAAAATCTTGTAGTCCTATTTCAATAATAAGTTTCAAATTATTAGCAATAATTTCATTTAGTGTGATCGAGATCGGGTAAATGACGATGAAATAGCGTCAAATGATTAGCATTTAATCAATTAATTGCCGGGTTGATTGCTGTGGATATAGTTTCTTTATGGTTTTATAAAAAATGGTAATTATCGGTATTTCCGTTCATTTTTGAGGGGTGAACGGTCTTTATAGCCGTAATGCCTTGTTTTGTCCCCTTAATGCACGGAATTTCCGTTCTGAAGGCTGAAATAAACAGAAAAATACTATTGCACTTTGTGCTATTAATCTTGTGAGTATTTGGACAGTATTAATCACCTGTCGGTGTCAATTTATGTCAATGCGGGAGGGCCGGAATTTACGAAAGGGGGTGGAATATAAACAGAATCTAAACACGTGCTCTACTGTTCATATGAATATTTTGGCGTGCGCTCACATATTAAATTTATGTTAATTATTTGCTGTCGGGATAAATATTCCTCGACAGCAAAACCGACATTATTGTCTTGTTGCGTACCAGCAGAGCAACGACCCGGCGCAGACCATCAGCGCGCCCTGCCAGAACGAGAATGAGAGGGGCGAACTCAGCACTGCGGCGGCAAGCGCGGCGGAGAGGACAGGGGTAAAATAGGATACGGCAGCGAGTACCGTGACGTTACCGTGAAGGATGCCAATATTCCATGCGGCGTAACCAAACCCAAGCGCAATACCGCACATGACGAGTTTCACTATCACCGGAAGCGTAAACACCATCTCGGGCTGATCGCTCAGGAAATATTTCACCCACAGGGTCAGCGCGGTCAGCAAAACAAACAACGTGATGCCGTTTTGTCCTTTCGCAAATTTGCTGGTGACCGTGCAGTAGGCGGCCCAGATAAATGCCCCGGCAAACGCCAGCGCGTAGCTCAGCGGGCTGGAAACGATATTGCGGGTTATTTCATCAAGATGTAAACCCTGTTCACCGCCCAATACCCAGCAGACACCCAGCAATGAGACGGCTAAGCCGGGGATCACCAACAGGGTCGATTTCTGCCCGTTGAACAAGATGGCAAACACAATGGTCAGGCTTGGCCAAAGGTAATTGACCATGCCCACTTCTATTGCCTGCGAGCGCGTTGCGGCATAGCCCAGCGACAGCGCCAGGCATATTTCGTAGCTGACAAATAAAACGCTGCCGGCAATAAGATAGCGGGGTGAAAACCGCCTGATATCAGGAAATCCTACCGTCACCAGACACAGTAATCCGCTGAGGGTGTAAATCATCGCCGCACCGCCTACCGGGCCCAGTCCCTCACTCACGCTGCGAATAAGGCCGACCATGGTGCTCCATAACAGTATTGCCGCCAGCCCAATAAGCGTTGCTCTTTTTCTGTCCATTACTTCGCCATTGTAATAACAATCAAAGGAAAAATGTATCGCATTCATCCTGACGCTGTCGCCAATTATTCTCTTAAACCGTTAATCAAAAAGGAGTATTTAAAGGTTCCGGGGGTGACTATTAAGGGGGGGAAGGCAGATGACCTTGATTTGACGCAAAAAAATTAGGGGCTTTGCTGTTAGTTTGCGGCGCGAAGTCTTTTCAGATAACGAGGACAACAATGGACGTCAGCCGCAGACAATTTTTCAAAATCTGCGCGGGCGGTATGGCCGGAACAACGGCAGCCATGCTGGGATTTGCTCCCAAAATGGCGCTGGCTCAGGCACGCAACTATAAGCTGCTGCGCGCAAAAGAGATCCGTAACACCTGCACATACTGCTCCGTAGGTTGTGGGCTTTTAATGTATAGCCTGGGCGATGGCGCGAAGAACGCCAGAGAAGCGATTTACCATATTGAAGGGGATCCGGATCATCCGGTAAGCCGCGGCGCACTTTGCCCGAAAGGGGCGGGGCTGCTGGACTATGTACACAGCGAAAACCGCCTGCGCTACCCGGAATACCGCGCGCCGGGTTCTGATAAATGGCAGCGTATCTCCTGGGATGAGGCCTTCTCCCGTATTGCCAAATTAATGAAAGCCGACCGCGACGCTAACTTTATTGAAAAGAACGCCCAGGGCGTAACGGTTAACCGCTGGTTATCCACCGGCATGCTGTGCGCCTCGGCGGCGAGTAATGAAACCGGCATGCTGACGCAAAAATTTGTGCGCTCTCTCGGCATGCTGGCGGTAGACAACCAGGCGCGCGTCTGACACGGACCAACGGTAGCAAGTCTTGCTCCAACATTTGGTCGCGGTGCGATGACCAACCACTGGGTTGATATCAAAAACGCTAACGTCGTGGTGGTGATGGGCGGAAACGCCGCGGAGGCCCATCCGGTGGGGTTCCGCTGGGCGATGGAGGCGAAAAACAACAACGATGCGACGCTTATCGTCGTCGATCCGCGCTTTACGCGCACGGCATCGGTGGCCGATATCTATGCGCCAATCCGTTCCGGTACGGACATTACGTTCCTGTCCGGCGTGCTGCTGTACCTGATCGAAAATAATAAAATTAACGCGGAATACGTTAAGCACTACACCAACGCGAACCTGCTGGTGCGGGATGATTTTGCCTTTGATGACGGGCTGTTTAGCGGCTATGACGCCGAAAAACGCCAGTACGATAAAACGTCCTGGAACTATCAGTTCGATGAAAACGGCTACGCGCTGCGTGATGAAACGCTGACGCACCCGCGCTGCGTGTGGAACCTGCTGAAGCAGCACGTTTCCCGCTATACGCCGGACGTGGTGGAAAACATCTGCGGCACGCCGAAAGCGGACTTCCTGAAGGTGTGCGAAGTGCTGGCCTCCACCAGCGCCGCCGACAGAACCACAACATTCCTCTACGCGCTGGGCTGGACGCAGCACACCGTCGGCGCGCAGAACATCCGCACCATGGCGATGATCCAGCTGCTGCTCGGCAACATGGGGATGGCGGGAGGCGGCGTGAACGCGCTGCGCGGTCACTCAAATATTCAGGGGCTCACCGACCTTGGCCTGCTGTCAACCAGCCTGCCGGGCTACCTGACGCTGCCGTCTGAAAAGCAGGCGGATCTGCAAACGTATCTTGAGGCCAATACGCCGAAAGCGACGCTGCCGGACCAGGTGAACTACTGGAGCAACTATCCGAAGTTCTACGTCAGCCTGATGAAATCCTTCTACGGCGACGCGGCGCAGAAGGAGAACGACTGGGGCTTTGAGTGGCTGCCGAAGTGGGACCAGGCCTACGACGTCATCAAGTATTTCAACATGATGGATAAGGGCGACGTCACGGGATATATCTGCCAGGGCTTCAACCCGGTGGCCTCCTTCCCGGACAAGAACAAAGTCGTTCGCAGCCTGAGCAAGCTGAAGTACATGGTGGTTATCGATCCGCTGGTGACCGAAACGTCCACCTTCTGGCAGAACCACGGGGAATCGAACGATGTCGACCCGGCGTCGATTCAGACCGAAGTGTTCCGCCTGCCGTCCACCTGTTTTGCGGAAGAGGACGGTTCCATCGCAAACTCCGGCCGCTGGCTGCAGTGGCACTGGAAAGGTCAGGATGCGCCGGGCGAAGCGCGTAATGACGGTGAGATCCTCGCCGGGATTTACCACCGCCTGCGCGAGATGTACCGCACCGAAGGCGGCAAAGGCGCTGAGCCGCTGCTGAAAATGGGCTGGCACTACAAGCAGCCGGATCGTCCTGAGTCAGAGGAAGTCGCGAAGGAGAACAACGGCGTGGCGCTGGCGGATCTCTATGACGCCAGCGGCAACCTGGTGGCGAAGAAAGGCCAGCTGCTGAGCAGCTTCGCGCTGCTGCGCGACGACGGCACGACGGCGTCGTCCTGCTGGATCTATACCGGCAGCTGGACGGAGCAGGGTAACCAGATGGCCAACCGCGATAACGCCGACCCTTCCGGGCTGGGCAATACGCTGGGCTGGGCATGGGCGTGGCCGCTGAACCGTCGCGTGCTTTACAACCGCGCGTCTGCAGACGTAAACGGCAGGCCGTGGGATCCGAAACGCATGCTGATTCAGTGGAACGGGGCGAAGTGGACGGGGAACGATATCCCGGACTACAACACCGCCCAGCCGGGCAGCAACACCGGGCCGTTCATCATGCAGCCGGAAGGGCTGGGACGCCTGTTTGCCCTCAACAAGCTGGCGGAAGGGCCGTTCCCGGAACACTACGAGCCGATGGAAACGCCGCTCGGCACCAACCCGCTGCATCCAAACGTCATCTCCAGCCCGGTGGTGCGCATCTACGAAGAGGACGTGCTGCGGCTGGGTAAAAAGGACAAGTTCCCGTACGTGGGGACGACCTATCGCCTGACCGAGCATTTCCATACCTGGACCAAGCACGCGCGGCTTAACGCTATCGCGCAGCCGGAACAGTTTGTGGAGATCAGCGAGACGCTGGCGAAGGCGAAAGGCATCGCCAACGGCGACCGCGTGAAGGTGAGCAGCAAGCGCGGCTTTATTCGCGCGGTGGCGGTGGTGACGCGTCGTCTCCAAAGCCTGAACGTGCACGGCCAGCAGGTGGAAACCGTCGGGATCCCGCTGCACTGGGGCTTTGAGGGCGTGGCGCAGAAAGGCTACATCGCCAACACCCTGACGCCAAACGTCGGCGATTCCAACTCGCAAACGCCGGAGTACAAGGCGTTTCTGGTCAACATCGAGAAAGCGTAAGGAGCGATTAAATGGCGATGGAAACACAAGACGTTATCAAACGCTCCGCGACCAACCCGATTACCCCCGCGCCCCGCGCGCGGGACTACAAGGCAGAGGTCGCCAAGCTTATCGACGTCTCCTCCTGCGTGGGCTGTAAGGCCTGCCAGGTGGCCTGCTCGGAGTGGAACGATATCCGCGACGAGGTGGGGCACTGCGTGGGGGTCTACGACAATCCGGCGGATCTGAGCGCCAAATCCTGGACGGTAATGCGCTTTAGCGAAACCGAGCAGAACGGCAGGCTGGAGTGGCTGATTCGCAAAGACGGCTGCATGCACTGTGAAGATCCGGGCTGCCTGAAGGCGTGCCCGTCTGCCGGCGCGATTATTCAGTACGCCAACGGGATTGTCGACTTCCAGCAGGACAACTGCATCGGCTGCGGGTACTGCATCGCGGGATGTCCGTTTAATATCCCGCGGCTCAATAAAGAGGATAACCGGGTATACAAATGCACCCTGTGCGTGGACCGCGTCAGCGTCGGGCAGGAGCCTGCCTGTGTGAAAACCTGTCCGACCGGGGCTATCCACTTCGGCACCAAAAAAGAGATGCTTGACGTGGCGCAGGCGCGCGTGGACAAGCTGAAAGCGCGCGGCTACGAGAATGCGGGCATTTATAACCCGCAGGGCGTGGGCGGTACGCACGTGATGTATGTGCTGCACCATAACGACCAGCCGGAGCTGTACCACAACCTGCCGAAGGATCCGGCGATCGATACCTCCATCAACCTGTGGAAAGGTGCGCTTAAGCCGCTTTCGGCGGCGGGCTTTATCGCCACCTTTGCCGGGCTGATTTATCACTACATCGGGATCGGGCCGAACAAAGAGGTGGATGACGACGAGGAGGATCATCATGAGTAAATCGAAAATGATAGTGCGCACGAAGTTTGTCGACCGCGCCTGTCACTGGACGGTCGTGATCTGTTTCTTCCTGGTAGCGGTGTCGGGGATTTCGTTCTTCTTCCCGACGCTGCAGTGGCTGACCGAAACCTTCGGCACGCCGCAGATGGGGCGCATTCTGCATCCGTTCTTTGGCGTGCTGATTTTCGTGGTGCTGATGTTTATGTTCGTGCGCTTTGTCCACCATAACATCCCGGACAAGCAGGATATCCCGTGGGTGAAAGGGATCGTCGAAGTCCTGAAGGGCAACGAACATAAGGTCGCGAAGGTGGGGAAATACAACGCCGGACAGAAGATGATGTTCTGGACCATCATGAGCATGATTTTTGTGCTGCTGGTGACCGGCGTGATTATCTGGCGTCCGTATTTTGCGCACTATTTCCCGATTCAGGTGATTCGCTACGCGCTGCTGATCCACGCCACGTCGGCCATCATTCTTATCCACGCCATCCTGATCCATATGTATATGGCGTTCTGGGTAAAAGGATCGATTAAAGGGATGATTGAAGGGAAGGTGAGCCGCCGCTGGGCGCAGAAACACCACCCGCGCTGGTATCGTGATGTGGAACGGCTGGAAGCGAAAAAGGAAAGTACGGAAGGAATGAAGTAAGACCTGCGCCGTCGGCTTTGCCCGGCGGCGCTGCGCTTGCGCTGGCCTACGTTATGTATTGGTCACTAACGCATCTATCGCCGCGATAACAGTACTTCTCGCGCTGCGAAGATTACATACATAATCTTTATTATTTAGTTTCTGTTTCTCCACGTGTGTTATGCCAGCGGTGTTAAGGAAATATCGCTCGAAATCAATATTCACTAAAGGCATCGCGGCATTGATATGTCCACGTAGATAGCTATGGTAGCTTAATGGAATAATCAGTCTTGTTGATAAATCATCATAATAGTCATGTTGAATTATCATAAAATAAGGCTGGTAGTCCCGTGTTCTTTCTGAAGGGTTACGGTAAACGTCAAACTGAAAGCACATTAAATCCCTCCAAAGAAAGGATCGTCTGATAATAATCCCGCTTTAGCCGTAAATTCATTCATGGCTTTTATGAATTCTTTATCTTGCTGATGCTCTCGTCTTCGCGCCTCTGGTGTACGGGCCTCGCGGGAGACTCCACTCGCCATGCTCTCCCTTTTGCCATAGTCTTTGTTACGGTTTGGCTTCATTTTCAGCTCCTTTGTTGGTGCGGTCATTATCAACCGCAGCCAACAAAAAACAATACCGTATCCCCTGGTAATCTACATTCTGCGAGGCGTATTCCAGTAATTTCAGAACCGCTCTTCCACATACCGGAACGGATATTTTGTGGGTTTGACTTTACCAATTTTACGTTTCGGTAAATCCACCTTTTCGACGTGAATTTCTTTATAAGGAATTTGGGTGAGCAGGTGCGAAATAATATTCAGACGCACGCGTTTTTTATCTTCTGAACGTGCCACAAACCACGGCGCCCATGCGGTATCTGTCGCTTCAAACATGGCGTCGCGCGCGAGGGTATACTCGTCCCACAGGTTAAAGGACTTAATATCCATCGGCGATAGCTTCCAGATTTTACGACCATCGTTAATACGGTCGCGCAGGCGGCGCTCCTGCTCTTTAGGCGTGACCTCCAGCCAGTACTTCAGCAGGATAATCCCGGCATCCACCATCGCTTTTTCCATCACCGGCGCACCATCAAGAAACTTCTCAACCTGCTCGGGGGTGCAGAATCCCATGACCCGCTCGACGCCCGCGCGGTTGTACCAGCTGCGGTCGAATATGACGATCTCTCCGGCGGCAGGCAGATGGGGAACATAACGTTGAAAATAGAGCTGGGTTTTCTCTTTCTCGGTGGGTGCAGGGAGGGCTACAACGCGAAACACGCGAGGGCTGACGCGCTCGGTTATCGCTTTAATGGTGCCGCCTTTACCGGCACCGTCGCGTCCTTCAAAAACAATACACACTTTTAGCCCTTTTGCGACGACCCACTGCTGGAGCTTAACCAGTTCAACGTGGAGGCGACGTAGCTCTTTTTCATACTCTTTGGTCTTCAGCACGGGTTTAACCAGGCTATCTACGCTCGCTTTGGTCACGGTCGCTGCTTTGGTTTTATTCTGCTTTGCGTTTCCCATGATAATTCTCATCTCCGGATCGGGTGATGTGCTTAGAAGGAACTAACACTTTGAAGTGTAATGCTGGCCTGCAACCTTCGCGGGAATTTTTGACATGTGTGTCAGATAAGCGTGTTTCTCTTCTGCAGGTAACGGGTTAGAATGGTGACAGATACTGTATGAATAAACAGGTTGGTGTGATGGCATTGATTTTTGAGGGCGAAAAAATCGGTCGTACTCGTTTTACCGGCGAGAAAATAGAGAATGCAATCTTTCGTAACTGCGACTTTTCCGGCACGGATTTAACCAGCACGGAGTTTATTGGCTGTCAGTTCTATGACCGGGAAAGCCAGCAGGGCGGTAAGTTTACTCGGGCGCAGCTTAAAGATGCTATTTTCAAAAGCTGCGATTTATCGATGGCGGATTTCAGGCATTCGAATGCATTAGGCATCGAAATTCGTGAATGCAGGGCGCAAGGGGCTGATTTTCGCGGGACCAGTTTTATGAACATGATCACTACGCGTACCTGGTTTTGCAGTGCTTACATAACAAAAAGCAACCTGAGCTATGCCAATTTTTCGAAGGTGGTTCTGGAAAAATGCGAGTTGTGGGAAAACCGCTGGAACGGTGCGCAAATACTCGGTGCCACCTTCAGCGGCTCGGATCTGTCGGGGGGCGAGTTCTCCTCTTTTGACTGGCGAGCAGCCAATTTTACCCACTGCGATCTGACCAACTCAGAACTGGGTGAACTGGACGTGCGCGGTATTGATTTGCAGGGTGTCAAACTGGACAGCTATCAGATTGCCCAGCTGATGGAGCGGCTTGGCATCGTGGTTTTGGGCTAGCGGTATTCACAACCTTACCTGAATTAATGGATTAACCTGCCAGCCAACGGATTTGAGCTGGCTCACCATACAAGATTATTCAATAATGTCCGTCGCGTGTGATTAACCAGTGGTTGAAGTATGAAAAAGACAATTTTTTCGTTGGCGCTTGGCACATTTGGCCTCGGAATGGCCGAATTTGGCATTATGGGCGTGTTAACCGAGCTGGCACATGACACCGGTATTTCGATTCCCTCCGCCGGGAATATGATCTCGTTTTATGCGTTCGGCGTGGTGATTGGCGCCCCGATTGTGGCGCTGTTCTCAGGCAAGTTTTCGTTAAAGACCACGCTGCTGTTTCTGGTAGCGATGTCCGCTGTCGGCAATGCCCTGTTCACGTTTTCCACGTCCTATTTCTGGCTGGCGGTGGGGCGGCTGATTTCCGGCTTTCCGCACGGGGCTATTTTTGGCGTCGGGGCGATTATCCTGTCTAAAATTGCGCCACCGGGCAGGGTGACGGTCGCGGTGGCAGGGATGATCGCCGGTATGACCGTGGCCAACCTGATGGGCGTTCCGCTGGGGACCTGGCTCGGACATCAGTTCAGCTGGCGTTATACCTTTTTTCTGATTGCCGTGTTCGATGCGCTGGTGATCCTCTCGGTTCTGCTCTGGGTGCCGGACATCCGCGACACTTCAGAAATCAAATTGACCGAGCAGTTCCATTTTCTGAAAAAACCAGAACCCTGGCTGATTTTTGCCGCCACCATGTTTGGCAACGCCGGGGTGTTCGCGTGGTTCAGCTTCGTTAAGCCGTTTATGGTTAACGTCTCCGGTTATTCAGAAGGGATGATGACGGCCATCATGATGCTGATGGGGCTTGGCATGGTGTTGGGCAATCTGCTGAGCGGTAAGCTCTCGGGGCGTTTTAGCCCGCTGCGCATTGCGGCCACCACCGACATGGTGATTGTCGCCTCGCTGCTGCTGCTTTTCGCCTTTGGTGAACTGAAAACGGCCTCGCTGGTCATGGGCTTTATCTGCTGTGCCGGACTGTTCGCGCTCTCTGCGCCGCTACAAATTCTGCTTCTGCAAAATGCGAAGGGCGGTGAGATGCTGGGGGCGGCAGGGGGACAGATGGCGTTTAATCTCGGCAGTGCGATTGGGGCGTACTTTGGCGGGATGATGATTGTCCTCGGCTTTAGCTGGCGTTACGTTACGCTGCCGGCGGCAATACTCTCTTTCTCGGCCATGAGCGCACTGCTGATCTACGGTCACCTGCGGGCCAGACGGGCTCAGGCTAACGCTCGCGCGCTAGCCTCACAGGCTTCAGGCAAACCAGGGCTCACCCAGGGTCAGCATCAGGCGGTTGGCCCAGGCGAAGAACGCGGCGGACTGCACCAGATCAAGCTGCGCTAAGGTATCCAGCCCCTCTTTTTCCAGCGCGGCAAGGTGCAGCGGCGTGGCGGCAGGCGGCGTGACCGACAGCGCCGCCGCAAAATCGATTTCCGCCTGCCAGCGTGCGGATTGCCCCTCGCTCAGGGACCGCCCCGGCCTCACGGCCAGCAGGGCTTCTACCGCCGCGTCATCCTTTGACAGCTGGCTGGCTTTACGCGCATGGACAGATGCGCAGTAAATGCAGCCATTGATTTTACTGGCGACCGTTGCGGCCAGCTCGCGCTCGGCGCGCGGCAATCCCCCCGATGTATAAAAAATTCCTTTATCCGTTAACGTGCGCTGTTCAAGCACCGGCAGGTTGCGCCCCAGCAGGCGGAAGTAGTCGGAATCGGTATGGCCAAATTTCGCCAGAATGGCAACCTCATCGTCACGGAAATCCGCCAGCGGTTTGGCCGCTATCCACGGTTCCCATCCCAGCTCCTGCTGGGTAAACGCGACGGGTGCCGCCTTCCCGGTGACCGTTGTTGCGGTCGTGTGCCAGATGCCTGCCGCCACCGGCGCATCGCTTTTGGCGACGGGCCTGTCGTTCAGCAGCCGCAGCCCGGTGATGAGTCGGCTCTGGAAGCTCACAAACGCAATAAGCTGCGCCAGGGTAACAATGCCTTCCTTGCTCCATCCCGCCTGGGTCAGCGCCCTTAACGCTGCGGGCGTCGCTTCGACGGGGGAGAACGTCAGCAGGCGCGCGAAGTTCAGCGCCGGGGTCAGGCGTTCTGAGGTGGGATCGGCCAGGCCAAATCCCGCATAGTGCGCGGCCAGCGCCTCCGCGCTGTGCCACCTGGCGACTTTTGCCGCTACGGCGAAGCGCTCGTCCAGTGCAAAATCAGCATCCTGCTGGCTAAAGAGAATTTCGTAGCTGCCCTGCGCGTGACGCGTGGAGGCATCACGCGTGGCGCGCGCCTCTGCCAGAGGGGAACCGGGTTTAATTTCCGCCAGCTCGGCGAGAATGTCCTGACTTAACGACATAGGTGTCTCCTCAAAGGATGTGGGGGGCAATACGTTCGGCGATCAGTTCGATGGACCGCAGCGTGTCGCGATGCGTGGGTTCGACCGAATGGACCTGGAATGAGATATCCGTGGCGCGCCTGAGAATGGAGTCAGCATTCAGAGAATTCAGCACCGTATCGGGCGAACCAATATGGGCGTCAAACTGGCGGCGATAATCGGTGACGTTGTCACCTCTAACCACGTGCCCGGCAGCGCGATGCTGCTGGGCCTGTTTCGTAAGGCCCGGCGTCGCGACCCTGAGCGCATAGTCGTCGCTGTCGGCGACGAACGCCGTACGGGAGGCCAAAATGCGCGGTGCGATGCCCGCAGGCAGCGCATCGAGGTAGGCATCCACAATCGGGTTCTGGATCTCGTCGAGCGTTAAATCCAGCCGATCTGCCGGGCGCGGCTGCGTGCGGGAGAGCATTAAACCGTGTCCGGCCCGGGCGGCGCGAACGGCTCCGTCAACAGAGACGGTGGCAATCCAGATACGGTCGGCCAGCTGCGGCGCAGGCGGGTAAAGGTGGTTATCCGGATGGGTCAGCGAATCCCCGCGCCAGGCGCTTTGGATCACATGCAAATGGTCAGCAAAGGCCGCGCCGCGCTCCTCAAACGTCAGGCCGAACGGCAGAAATGAGGTCGGTGTGCCGCCCGAACCAAAACCGACCTCAAGACGGCCATCAGCGAGTAAATCGAGCACGGCGGCATCTTCCGCGACGCGCAGCGGGTTTTCCATCGGCAGGGTGATGATGGCCGTGCCCAGTCGGATGGTTTCGGTATGCGCGGCTACGTGCGCCAGAAACAGCAGCGGCGACGGCAGGCCACCTTCACTTTCGTGGAAGTGGTGCTGGGCAATCCAGGCGCTGTCAAAACCGTGGCGTTCGGCGTGGCGGATCTGTTCAGTTGCCAGACGATAGCGCTCCTTCGGCGTAGCGTCGTCAAGCAGGCGGGTGAAAAATCCCAGGCGTTTTCGCGTCATGCGAACTCCTCCGTAGCGGATGAAAAATGGGGAATGGCGTCAATCAGCTCGCGGGTATAGTCGTTCTGCGGCGACGCGAATAAGGTTCCGACATCACCCTGTTCGACCACCTGACCGCTGCGCAGCACCGTGACGCTGTGGGCGAGCCGGCGGACGGTAGACAGATCGTGCGTGATAAAGAGGTAGGTCAATCCCAGCTGCTGCTGCAGCTGCTGAAGCAGAGCCAGAATCTGCGCCTGCACGGTGACGTCCAGCGCGGAGGTGGCTTCATCCAGCACCAGAATGGTCGGTTCCAGGATCAGCGCCCGGGCGATGGCAACGCGCTGCCGCTGTCCGCCTGAAAGCTCCCGGGCGGTGCGGGTCAGGAGTTCGACGGGCAGGGCAACCCGCTGAGCCACCGTCTCCACCCGGAGCTTTCGCTGCGCCTTACCGAGGCGAGAAAAGTTCTTCAGGGGCTCCTCGATGATCTCGAACAGCGTCTGACGCGGGTCGAGAGAGGCAAACGGGTTCTGGTAGACAAACTGGATCTTCTGGCGCAGCTGACGGCGTGCCTCGCGGCTGAGCGCGGTGGCATCAATATCATCAATGATGACCTGTCCGTTGTCGGCCTGTTCAAAACCCAGCAAAATACGGGCGAGGGTGGTTTTCCCGGAGCCGGATTCACCGACCAGCGCATGCGTGCTGCCGCGCCTGACGTCAAACGTAACCCGATCCAGCGCCTGAAGCTGATGACCTTTGCCCAGGGAGAATTGCTTGCTGATGCCGCGGGCGCGAATGGCCGGGGACGCGAGCGGGCGACCGGCCACCGGGGCGATGGTCAGGCGCTGGCCCTGGAGATCGCTCAACAGCTGACGGGTGTAGGCGTGCTGCGGCGTGCGGACGATATCGGCGGTGTTGCCCTGTTCCTGAACCTCGCCATCGCGAAACACCAGCAGCCTGTCCGCGCGCTGTGCGGCCAGCGCCAGATCGTGGGTGACAAACAGAACGGCGGTACCCGATTCCCGGCGCAGGATATCCAGCAGATCGAGAATACGTTTTTGCACCGTCACATCCAGCGCGCTGGTGGGCTCATCGGCAACGATCACGTCCGGACGCAGGGCAATGGCGATGGCAATCAGCACGCGCTGTTTCATCCCGCCGGAGAGCTGATGGGGATACTGCGTCATGCGCTGTTCGGGGTGGCTCAGGCCGACCTTTGTCAGCAGGGCGAGCACCTGCTCGTCGCGCTCGGCGCGGGTCACCTTCTGGTGTAGCTGAATAATTTCTCCGACCTGCACACCGATGGTTTTCACCGGGTTGAGCGAATTACCCGGATCCTGCGGCACCAGGCTAATTCGCGCCCCGCGAAGGGTATCGAGACGCTTCGCGGACCATCGGCTAATCTCCTCGCCGTTGAGCGATATCTTTCCCGCATCGCGCCGGGCGTTATCGGCCAGCAGGCCAATGATCGCCTGCGCCGTGGTCGTCTTGCCGGACCCGGATTCGCCGACAAACGCCAGCATTTCCCCTCGTCCGAGCGTGAAGCTGACGTTATGCACCACCTCTCGCCACTGGCGCGCGGTACGGTAGCTGATCGTCAAATTTTCCACTGAGAGCACGGTCATTAACGACCTCCGCTGAACTGTTGGCTGATGCGGTTGGTGGCCAGCACCACGGCGATGACGACGACGCCGGGGAAAGTGGTGAGCCACCAGGCGGTAGAGAGATAGTTACGGCCTTCGGCAATCAGTAAGCCCCATTCCGGCACCGGCGGCGGGGTGCCGTAACCGAGAAAGCTCAGCGTGGAGAGCGCCAGGATGGCCTGACCAAACTGCATCGTGGCAAAGGCGAGGACGGCGGTTAACGCGTTGGGCAGGATGTGTCGCCACAGCACGGCGAAAAACGTCCCGCCGCTGCCGAACGCCGCCTCGACGTAATCCGTGTGGCGGATGCGCACCACTTCACCGCGCGCGAGGCGGGCGAAGCTGGCAATGGAGGCAACGCCTACGGCAATCGCGGCGTTAACGGTGCCAAACCCGAGCAGAATAATCACCGTCAGCGAGAGCAGCAGAGACGGGATGGACAGCAGCACGTCGACGAAGCGCATCAGCAGAGACTCGACGCGTCCGGCGAACGCCCCGGCAATCACCCCTAAACCGGTGCCTACCACCAGACCCATCGTCACGGCGGCCAGCGCCGCGCTCAGGGAATGGGAGGCGCCATAAACGATACGCGTATAAACATCCCGGCCAAGCTGATCGGTCCCGAGCCAGTGACCGGCCTGCGGTGCCAGGCGCTGTGCCCCGGCGATGCCCTCAATCGGGCTGAAGTGGGTTAACAGGCCGGGCGCCACGGCGGCAAAAGCGGCTAAAATAATCACCGCCCATGCCAGCCATAGCCCCGGCTGCCATTCCACTCCCTGCCACGCTGGAACGCGTTTTCGCGCGGCGGCCGCGTAATCGACCAGACTCATGATGCACCTCCGGTAACGGTTTGCAGACGGGGATCCAGCAGCGGCATCAGCATATCCACCAGCAGATTGATCAGGACAAAACCGAGGGCGGAAATCATAACCACCGTCTGAAGCACGGCGATGTCCTGATTATTCACCGCCTGCTGGGTCAGCTGCCCGAGCCCGCTGAGGCCAAAAACGGTTTCGGTGATCAGCGCCCCGGCAATCAGCTCGCCCAGCAGCAGCCCGGCAATGTTCAGGACCGGCAGCAGGGCGTTGCCGGTCACGTGACGCCACAGGACGGCGGTTTCACTCAGCCCTTTGGCACGGGCGACGGCGACAAACGGCTGCGTCGCCACCTGGTCCAGGCTGCGCATCAGAATTTGCGCCAGCGGGGCGGAGATCGGGATCGCGACGGTCACGATCGGCAGGATCAGCCCCTGCAGCGGCGTCGGGTTAATCACCGGGATCAGTCGCAGCTGAAAAGAAAAAAGCTGGATGAGGGCAATCCCCAGCCAGAACGTCGGTAAAGAGATAAACAGGACTGGCAGAGACTGGAGGGTATTACTCAGCCAGCGCAGACCCGGCAGGCGCGACGCAAAGGCCAGCGCAAATGCCAGCAGGACCGCGAGTAAAAAGGCAGGCAGGGCGAGGCTCAGGGTAGCCGGCAGATTGCTGGCAATCAGCTCGCTGACCGGCACGCCTGCCTGTAGCGAATAGCCGAAATCCCCGCGCAGCATCGCCAGCAGCGTATGACCGTATTGCTGCCACAGCGGGCTGTCTGCGCCGTAGGCCACGCGCATCTCCTCGATTTGCGCCGGGCTTAAGCCCAGGTCCGGGTTCTGAAATTTAATCAGCACCGCGTCGCCCGGCAGCACCTGGAGCAACACGAACGAGAGGGTAAAGGCGGCCCACAGTACCAGCAGCCCGTGCCCAAAGCGTTGAAGAAGTGCGTGGCGCATCGTCGGCTCCTCAGTGTTTCTCAATCCACGCGCCGTAGAACGACGGGCGGCCTACCGCTTCAAAATTGACGCCTTTCAGCCACGGCGCACCGGCAAAGACCTGCGGCTCCTCGAAAATCGGAATAACGTAGGCGTTATCCAGCAGGTAGCGCTGGGCGTCCCCCGTCAGCTGCAGGCGTTTTTGCGGATCGACTTCAGCAGAAATGTTCACCAGCAGTTCATTCAGCCTGTCGTCACGGAAGTTTTTGACCTTGTCGCTGGATCCGCCTTTTTGCAGCAGCGCGTCGCGGTTAGCCGGGTAGAACATGCTTTTCACCACGTCAGGATCGGCGCGGCCCACTTCGGAGACGGTTAACGGGGTTTTCAGCGGGTCAAGGTTATCCAGCGTGCGGCTGCCTGCGTCACCGGCTTTGACGCTCAGCGCCACGCCCACCTGTCGCCACTGCTGGGCAACCAGCTGCAGCACCTCTTTATTTTGTGGCTGCGGCAGGGATTCATACACCGTCAGCCCCAGACGTTGGCCGTCTTTGGCGCGGATCCCGTCGCCGCCTGCTTTCCAGCCCGCCTCGTCCAGCAGCTGGTTGGCTTTTGCCGGGTCAAAGGTCAATTTGTCGCTGAGATCGACAAAGCCTGCGGCGGAACCGGCAATCACGGACTTCGCCTGCGGATAGTTGGCCGAGAAGAGGGTCTCGACCACCTGTTTTGCATTGGTGGCATGCAGCAGCGCCTGGCGAACGCGAACGTCGGCGACCAGCGGGTTATCCGGGCGGAAGCTGATGCTGTCGTTCACCCCGCGGGTCGGGGCGGCGTAGATTTTATAGCCTTGATCTGTCGCCTGCTTTTCGTCATACGCCTGCACCTGGCGAATAAAGTCGGCCTGACCGGCCAGCAGGGCCCCCACGCGCACGCTGTCTTCCTGGGTCACGATAAACTTGATGCCATCGAGATTAGCGGGCCCCTGCTGCGCCAGGTTTTTCGGCCCCCACTGGTAGTCTTTGCGCGCTTCGAGCGTCACTTCACGTCCCAGCTTCTCGTCCTTCACCACAAACGGGCCGGAACCGATGATGTGGCGGGCATCTCCCAGCTCTTCGAAGTTGCGCTTCAGCGTGCTGAGCGAGACCAGACCCGAACCAATGGTGGCGGTGCCCTGCAGGAACCCCGGCGACGGTTTTTTGAAGTAGAACTTCACGGTCAGCGGGTCGATGACTTCGCTGCGATCGTAGTTATTAATCACTTCTGACACCGGCAGGCGCTGTGCCTTATTGCCTGAACCGTAGGTATCAAAGTTTTTCGCCACGGCGTTGGCGTCCAGCGGCGTGCCGTCGGAGAAGGTGATGCCGGGACGAAGCTTAAAGGTGTATTCGGTTTTATCGGCGTTGGTGGTCCAGCTTTCGGCCACCCAGGGTTCGACCTGCAGCGTCTTTGGGTTCTGCCATGTCAGTTTGTCGGTGATTTGATTCAGAATGCCGCCGTTCGGGTAAAAGCCACCGGCAGGCGGATAGAGGTTGGTGTGCGCCTGTTGCTCCAGATAAATCAGCGTGCCGCCTTTGACGGGCGCATCTGCTGCCCAGGCTGCGGTTGTCGCCAGAATCAGCGCCGTCAGCAGCGGCAGACGAAATGGGGTTTGCATGGTGAATTCCTTTGTTATCTTCTTGTTAGCGTCGGATTCATCATCGGGCGCGGGGGAAAACAAGGGAACAAAGGAATTAAGATAAGGATTGCCGGAAAATGGCTATAAAAAAACCGCCCCAGCGAGGAGCGGTAATGAAAAATGAACGATTATGAACGTAGGTCGATCACCATACGGCCGCGGATCTGGCCCTGTTCCATCTCTTTAAAGATGGCGTTGATGTCCTCGATTGGACGCATCGTGACTTTCGGCACCACCTTACCTTCTGCGGCGAACTGGAAGGCTTCCTGCAGATCCTGACGGGTGCCGACCAGGGAACCTACCACCTGAATGCCGTCCAGCACCAGACGCGGAATGTCGAGGCTCATCGCTTCCGGCGGCAGGCCAACCGCGACCACGCGGCCACCGGCACGCACGGCATCAACGGCTGAGTTAAAGGCCGCTTTTGCGACGGCAGTAACGACTGCGGCATGCGCGCCGCCGGTTTTCTCCTGCACAATTTTCGCGGCGTCTTCGCTGCGGGAGTTGATGGTTAAATCCGCACCCATGCTGGCCGCCAGCTTCAGCTGTTCGTCGTTAACGTCGAGAGCGATGACTTTGGCGTTAAAGACGTTTTTGGCGTACTGCAGCGCAAGGTTTCCCAGACCGCCCAGACCATAGATTGCGATCCACTGGCCCGGTTTGATACCCGAGACCTTCACCGCTTTATAGGTGGTGACGCCGGCGCAGGTGATGCTGCTGGCCGCAGCGGATTCCAGACCGTCCGGCACTTTTACGGCGTAGTCAGCGGTGACGATGCACTCTTCCGCCATCCCGCCGTCAACGGAGTAACCGGCGTTTTTCACGTCGCGGCACAGGGTTTCGTTGCCGGTATTACAGTATTCGCAGTGGCCGCAGCCTTCGAAAAACCAGGCCACGCTTGCGCGGTCACCGACTTTCAGCGACTTCACGCCGGGGCCGACTTCTTTTACGATGCCAATCCCTTCGTGGCCCAGGATAACCCCGGTTTTATCGCCAAAATCACCGTTCTTCACGTGGAGGTCGGTATGGCATACGCCGCAGCATTCCATCTTCAGCAGGGCCTCCCCGTGCTTTAGCGGGCGTAAGGTTTTTTCGGTGACATTAACCTGATGATCCTGAGTGACAACAGCAGCCTTCATATGTATCTCCTTGTTCATGATGAGTATCTGCATAGCAGGTGTAATACTCCTCAAGGATTAGTGGTTTGGCGCTGTAATGCAAGGCAACGGCAACATAATGTCATTATTTAATCCATTTTCAGAATAAGAATACGGCGTTCCTCTAATAATTTAGGGGGAAAATACTGGCCCGACGAGAGACTCGCCGGGCGCAGACTTACAGCTGTGCCTCTATCTCCTCTATCTCTTTACGCCATTGCGCCTGAAGATGCGGCTTTTGATGCTTCGGCTTACGCGCCAGATCGTCTTCCAGCAGCGTTTCCAGCGCGACCAGCCGTTCGAGCAGATCGTCATACGGCGAGGGTTGAACCGTCGCAGCGTCGATGACGGGCGCGGTGGATGTCGCCAGCCCCGCGCTTTCACGCAGGCGCTCAAACACCGCTTCTGCATCGTGCCACTCGCTCAGCTTTCCCTCTTCAATCAGCCAGAAACGGTTGCAGCTTTGGCTAATTAACTGACGGTCGTGGCTGACCAGCAGCACGCCGCCTTCAAACTGCTGAAGGGTTTGCGCCAGCGCCTCTTTGCCTTCCATGTCCAGGTGGTTAGTGGGCTCATCCAGCATCAGCAGGCTGTAGCGGGCAAGCGTCAGGCCCACGAACAGCAGGCGCGAGCGTTCGCCGCCGCTGAGCGTGCTGATTTTCTGCCCATGGCGGGACCACGGGAACCCGGCGCTGATGAGCGCCATTTTGCGGTTCTGCGGATCCGGTGCAAAAGGCTCCAGCGCGTCGAGCAGCGTGGCGTCATCCGGCAGCTGATTAAGCGTCTGGTCGTAATAGCCTGGCGACACGCGCGGATGGATTTTCAACCCGCTTTCTGCGGACTCATCGGCAAACTGTTGCCAGATAAGCCTCATCAGCGACGATTTGCCGCAGCCGTTACGACCGACAATCGCCACGCGATCGCCGCTTTTTAGCCGCGCCATTTCGATGTTAAACAGCGGCGGTAGCCCGGGCGCAGGCGGGACGCTGAGGTTTTCCATCTCCAGCAGACGGTCGGCCCGCAGCGCGTCGCCGCGCAGGGTTAACGTCCACTGGCTGCCTGCCTTGAGCGCCGTCTGGCTCTCCTTCAGCCGTTCGACCTGTTTTTCCATCTGTTTGGCTTTGCGGGCCAGGTCTTCGTTGTCGTAAACCTTGCCCCAGGTCGCCAGCCGCTTCGCGCTGGCGGTCACGCGGTCAATCTCCTTTTGCTCCGCCTTGTGGCGCTGCGCGTCGCTTTCATCCTTTGCTTCAAGCGCCTTGCGGGCGGCCGTGCAGGGAAGGGCGAAGTAGTGCAGCGTTTTATCGCGCAGGATCCAGCTGCCGTTGGTGACGGCATCCAGCAGCTGTCGGTCATGGGAGACCAGCACGAAGCTGCCTGACCAGTTCTGCAGAAAGTGTTCCAGCCAGAGCATGGTCGGCAAATCAAGGTGGTTGCTGGGTTCATCGAGCAGGAGCAGATCCGGGTCGTGAATCAGCGCCCGCGCCAGCAGCAGGCGGGTGTGCTGCCCGCCGCTCAGCGTGGCGGATTGCAGCGCCATATCCTGAGGCGTGAAGCCCATGCCTGCCAGCAGCGTTTCGGCTTTCCAGCGCAGGCTATCGCGCTCGGCTAAAGGCAGCTGTGCGAGCACGGCATCCAGCATGGTCAGCGGGAAAATGGCGTCCGGAAGATGTTGCTCCACGCGCGCCATCAGGCAGTGCCCGGCCAGCGCTACCGTGCCGGCGGCGGGGGAGTCAGTGCCGTCCAGCACCTTCAGCAGCGTGCTTTTGCCGCAGCCGTTGTCGCCCAGCAGGCCAATGCGATCGCCTTTTTTCAGCGTAAAGGAGAGTGAGTCGAAGAGCGTGCCAAACGCCGTATCAACGCGTAAAGATTGTGCAGTGAGTAAAGTGCTCATTGTTGCTTACCCAAGAGTTACAGGCATGTTTATGCCTCGTCAAACATCGCTGACGATAACTCAGTAAGCCCGAGAGAAGGGATTTCAGGGGTTGGTGTCTTCGCTCAAGCAGAAGTTATCGCAGCACGATACCGATAACGCTTGAGCTGGTGCGATCACCAAATGTATGTGAAACATTGAAAATTTCACGATACAGCATAATTGGCCTCCTTATATATTCAGTAGGTTAATAGATGAAGGGAGTGTAGCGGGGGAAAAGGGGTTTGGCTAGTGGGGGGCGAATCTAATTCCCTCTCCCAAAGGGAGAGGGAACGGTCGCAGTGCAGAATTAAATCGAGGTACGGCGATAGCTACGGTATTCAGGTTTCCAGAAGTTGTCGTCGATGGCCTGCTGCAGCGCGTCCGCAGAGGTTTTCACCGCCACGCCCTGCTGCTGCGCCATTTTACCCACCGCAAACGCGATAGCGCGCGACACCTTGTGAATGTCTTTCAGCTCCGGCAGCACCAGCCCTTCACCGTTGTTGACCAGCGGCGAGTAGCCCGCGAGTGTTTCGCTCGCCGACATCAGCATCTCATCGGTAATGCGGGACGCGCCGGAGGCGATCACGCCCAGACCAATGCCCGGGAAGATATAGGAGTTGTTGCACTGGGCGATCGGATAGGTTTTATCCTTCCACACCACCGGGTCGAACGGGCTGCCGGTGGCGACCAGCGCGTTACCTTCGGTCCAGGCGATGATGTCCTGCGGCGTCGCTTCCACGCGGGAGGTCGGGTTGGAAAGCGGCATCACGATAGGGCGCTCGCAGTGCTTGTGCATCTCGCGAATGATCTCTTCGGTGAAGAGGCCGGTTTGCCCGGAAACGCCGATCAGAATATCCGGCTTCACGTTGCGCACTACGTCCAGCAGGGAAAGGACTTCGTTGTCGGTATCCCAGTTTTTCAGGTTCTCGCGCTTCTGCACCAGCTTGTTCTGGAACGGCAGCAGGTTCGGCATAGCGTCGGTCAGCAGGCCGAAACGGTCAACCATAAAGACGCGGGAGCGGGCCAGCTCTTCGCTTAAGCCTTCGCGCTGCGTCTGGGCGATGATCTGCTCGGCGATACCACAGCCCGCAGAGCCTGCGCCCAGGAAGACAATTTTCTGGTAGCTCAGCTGGCTGCCGGCTGCGCGGCTGGCGGCGATAAGCGTACCCACGGTCACGGCTGCGGTGCCCTGGATGTCGTCGTTAAAAGAGCAGATCTCATCGCGATAGCGGTTCAGCAGCGGCATCGCGTTTTTCTGCGCGAAGTCTTCAAACTGCAGCAGAACGTCCGGCCAGCGGTGCTTCACGGCCTGGATGAAGTCGTCGACAAACTGATAGTACTCGTCGTCGGTAATGCGCGGATGGCGCCAGCCCATATAGAGCGGATCGTTGAGCAGCTGCTGGTTATTGGTCCCGACGTCCAGCACCACCGGCAGGGTATACGCCGGGCTGATGCCGCCGCAGGCGGTGTAGAGAGAGAGTTTACCGATTGGGATCCCCATCCCGCCAATGCCCTGGTCGCCGAGGCCGAGAATACGTTCGCCGTCGGTCACCACAATCACTTTTATATTGTGGTTCGGCACGTTCTGCAGAATATCGTCCATGTTGTGGCGGTTCTGATAGGAGATGAAAACACCGCGTGAACGACGGTAGATCTCTGAGAAACGCTCGCAGGCCGCACCCACCGTCGGGGTGTAGATCACCGGCATCATCTCTTCGAGATGGTTCTGCACCAGGCGATAGAAGAGGGTTTCATTAGTGTCCTGAATGTTACGCAGGTAGATGTGCTTGTCGATTTCGGTTTTGAAACCCTGATACTGGATCCACGCGCGCTCCGCCTGTTCTTCAATGGTTTCAACCACTTCGGGCAGTAAACCCAGCAGGTTAAAGCTGCTGCGCTCTTCCATGCTGAAGGCGCTGCCTTTGTTGAGCAGGGGGAATTCGAGTAAAACCGGTCCGGCGTATGGGATGTATAAGGAACGATGTTTTTTCAGTTTGTTGTCCATGTCACTCACTCTTTTTATGAAGATCCGTCCCTGACACTGCTGTTTGTCATCTTTCTGGCCTGTGCGATGGGGTGCGGTCAGGCGGTATTATAAAGGAGCTAAATATTAATTACCGCAACACATAAACAAAAACACCATCGGGATTACCGATGGTGTTCTGGATCTCAGTCTGGAACTTACTTGCCGGTGTGGCGTTTTCTGCCGGTGGCGTGCGTGACCTGCGTTTCGTAGTCGCCTTCAATCACCACTTTACGCTGATTTGAAAGCTTGTAGTTCAGTCCCAGAATATGGCGTGCCTGACGGTTCGATTTCATGTTAACTCCTCAATCCTGTTGATAGTTTTAAGGACCAGTTTGCTTACGCAAACGAAATGTAACCCCTTAGGTTGCAGATCCAGCTTAGCAGGTTTTTACAAGGGTGCGTTTTGTCCGCTGACGACGTAGTTAATAGTCTGCTGGTAGATGTCACTGAGGATGTCATTATCGGTGGATTCCACCCATTTGGTTAGTTCCATCAAAATGTCATCTTCAGTCACAGCACCGTGCTCGGCGTGAAGACCCTGCGCAATCGCGTTAACGAGTTCAGGTTGTGCTGCTGCGGTATTAGCCGGGTAATAAGTAAACATGCTGCCTCCGTGTCGTTGTCTGTTTAATGGTACGGCTCGCAAAAAATTTAATTCATAAACAGAATGGCAAATATTTTCCCGGTTGTGGTTCAGATTCATCTTAGAAATAAAAATGGCATAAGTGCATGCTTTTATGCACTTTTAAAAGGTGTGGCTATATCGACGGGTAACGGCGGGGATATTTTGGCGGGGCTCCTGCTATCGCGGAAATATAGCAGGAGCCGTTTTTAAATTACCACTTCATTTCGCCAGTATTCACTTTGGCGCTTAATTCCAGCGAGCTTTCATCAGCCAGGCCCGGATACTGTTTTTTCAGGGTATTGATAACGCCTGCGGAATCTTTATGCGCGGCTAAAGCCTTTTCAAAGCGCTGCAGATAGTCGCGGGTAAAATCAATCGCGCCAGTGCCCGCTGGAGGAGTGCCCAGGTAGTGGCCCGGGATCACGCGCTCAGGTTTGTGCGCGGCCATATGCTCCAGCGTTTCCTGCCACTGCTTGCGGCTTTCCGGCGTCTGGGTGTCTGCCGTCCAGACGTGAATGCCCCAGGCTACCCCGGTGCCGCCGAGGATCGTTTTTGCTGAGGGGATCCACACATAGGCCGCATAGCTGTCTGACTGCTCGATATCGACCTTTTCCCCGTCAACCATGAACGTGGTGGAGGCAAGAACCTGCGGGACAACCAGCTCCGTTGGCGCGCCGTCCTTCATCTGCGGCCCCCAGAAGGCGAGCTTGGCGTCTTTGGTGGCTTTAATATGGTCAACCACATGCTGCGTGGCCACCACTTTGGCATTCGGGAAGGCTTTGACCAGCGGCTGCAGGCCAAAATAGAAATCCGGATCGCCGGAGGTGATCACAATCTTATTCAGGGTTTTACCGCTGCGGCGGATTTTTTCTACCAGCGCTTCGCCATCCTTCACGCTGAACTGCGCGTCAAACAGCACCGCCTCTTTCGGGCCGGAAACCAGCGTGGAGGAGACCGGGAAAATGCCTTTTTCCTGCGGGTTCCAGGTATCAATGGTTAACGGCGCGGCAAAAACCGCCGGCGTGGAAAGGGTGGATAGCAGGGCAATATGAGTGAGTTTCATGCTGTTGTCTCAGTTGTTCAGGAATGTGTCTATTGTACGGATATTCGCATTTGCCAGAATTCCTGAAACAAGACATGCTTAGTTTCATAAATCGAGCAGATGGAGCTTTTATGGATCGCGTTATTGCCGCTCAGGTCTACAACCGGATATGCGAGCTGGGAAGTTTGAGCGCGGCGGCGCGCGCGCTGGGCATTTCCCGGCCGATGGTGAGCCGCTACCTGGAACAAATGGAGAAGTGGGCGGGTACGCGGCTGGTAAACCGCTCCACGCGCAAGCTAACGCTGACCGCGGCGGGTGAAAAGGTGCTGCAAAAAACGCGGACGCTCTCGCAGATTTCGCAGGAAATCGAGGGCCAGTCGGAGAAAGATCTGCCCTCCGGCACGCTGCGGGTGGCCTGCGCCCATTTTACCGCCATGCACCTGATTGCGCCGGTCCTGCCTGAGCTGCTCTCGCGCTACCCGCAGCTGCGCATCGAGCTGGACGTGAACAACCACCCGGTGAGCCTGGTGGGAGAGCGCATTGATGTCGCCGTGCGCATTACCGACAACCCCGAACCCGGCATGATTGCCCGCCGGCTGGGGGAATGTCGCTCGGTGCTCTGCGCCTCGCCGGCGTATCTGGCACAGCACGGTACCCCCGTCAGCCCTGAAGAATTAGCGCAGCACAACTGTCTGCACTACAGCTTTTTTGCCGGGCAGTCCTGGCACTTCCTGACGCCAGAAGGGGAAAGCCTGAGCGTGGCCGTCAGCGGCAACCTGAGCGCCAGCATCTCTTCACTGTTGATGGACGCGGCGATCAAGCACTGCGGTATTGCCATGCTGCCGGAGCGCGAAGCGTCTGCCGCGCTGGAACAGGGATTGCTGGTGCCGGTGCTGGAGGCGCTTGAGCCGAAACCGCTTGCCATCCATGGCATTTATCAGTCACGGGAATATCAGCCTGCCGCGCTGCGCGTGTTTCTCGACGAACTGGCCCGCTACCTGGCTTAAGAGCAGGGTTTACGGGTGATTATTTTGCCTTTAGCCAGGGAGAGGACGTGCTCCAGAAAATAATATCCGCCCCGAGATAATTTTCCGCGAACCGATCAAATTCTGCTTTGGTGAAGGGCTTGCCGGTCTCAGGATTTTTATAGGTCAGGGTCGGTTCCTGAACCGCCATGGCGATGAGCGGCAGCGTCTGTTTATTTTTATGGAAGAAGGGATAGGCATTCTTCATGTGTGCCTTGCGGTTGGGAACAATATCCGGCCCACCCAGACCGACATTGTTGGCGCTGGCATACTTAAACAGACGCCCCATGTAGTTGTGGTCGTTATCCCACTCGCACGGCCAGAAGTTCACGTATTGCACCACGTGTGATTTCTTAAAAGCCTTTCGCGCAAAGGCCAGATTTTCCATTTCTCCAGCGAAATAGCTGTCGCAGGTAAACCCGGCGGGCGGATTTTTTTCGTCGAGATCGATGGCGGTTTCGGGCAGGTTTACGCCATACACCTCACCATCAAAGCGTTTCGCGAGGGCGGCCAGCAAAGCCTGGTAGCGCTGACGCACGGCGGGATCCCACTGACGCGCCACCCATCCTGAACCGACAGGCTTGCCTTCGCCGGGGTTATCGAACTGCGGCGCAATCCCCCCACCGTATTGCTTATCGTGCATCAGATAGTCCGGCACGTAGCGGGCGTCCGCCTCAAAAAAACGATCCTGGATTTGAATAAAGAGTTTTTTTCCGGCGGCCTTAACGCGCACCAGATCCTGTTCGATCCGCGAGAAGTCATAGCTGTCCTTCTCGGGTTCCAGCAGGCGCCAGTTGTAAACGATCTGCACGCCGCCGATATCGCTTCGCGCAACGAGCGGAAACGCCGCGTCGAGATCGCCCGAGCTGGTATAGATAAAGTTCTCCGGCGTTTTCGCCAGTGAAGAGAGCGACAGAGCCAGCGTGGTGACGGCAACGGCCATCCTGATTTTTAGCGCCATATCATTATCCTTTTTGTCGGTACAGCAGGTGAAAGTCCCGGAATTGTCTGTGTTCCAGGGTGGGGCAGATGCGTAGTCTATACTTAACCCTTTGTAAGCCAAAAGGAGAGCAAGAATGACTATTCATAAGCACGGTTCGGCACACTGGTCTGGCGACATTAAGCGCGGAAAAGGAACGGTTTCCACCGAGAGCGGCGTTCTCAATCAGCAGCCTTATGGTTTCAATACCCGCTTTGAGGGCGAAAAGGGGACCAACCCCGAAGAGCTGATTGGCGCGGCACATGCGGCCTGCTTCTCAATGGCGCTGTCGCTGATGCTCGGCGAAGCGGGTTATACCGCCGATTCCATTGATACCACCGCGGACGTCTCTCTGGATAAAACCGACGGCGGCTTTGCCATCACTAAGGTTGCCCTGAAAAGCAAGGTGACCGTTCCAGGCATCGCCCCGCAGCAGTTCGACGGCATTATTCAGAAAGCAAAAGCGGGCTGTCCGGTCTCGCAGCTCCTGAAAGCTGAGATTACGCTGGACTATAAGCTCAATTAAGACCCAGCCGGGTTTGCGCCCGGCTATCCCTTCAGCGCGGCGGGGAACACCTCCGCCAGCCAGGCGATAAACACCTTCAGCCTGTGCGTCAAATGCCGGTTCTGCGGGTAAACCACATGAAACGGATACGCGGCAGGGCGCCAGCCACCCAGGATCGCCGCCAGCGTTCCCGCCTGCAAATACGCCTTTGCCGAATACTCAAAGGTTTGAACGATCCCCAGCCCCGCCGCGGCAGCCGCCAGATGGGCATTACTTTCATTTACGCCGAGATAATGCGGAACGTTGATTTCCAGCGTCTCGCCGTTCTTTCTGAAGCGAAAAGGAAACGCCCGCCCGGTGACGGGCGAGAGGTAGCTAATGAGCTTGTGGCCGTTGCACAGCTCCTGTGGATAGGCCGGAACTCCATGGTTTTTCAGGTAGCCCGGCGTCGCGCAGGTGACCATTTCGGCGTTACCGAGATGACGGGCGATGAGGGTTGAGTCGTCCAGCGGACCGCCGCGAATCACGCAGTCTACGTTACCGCTGATGAGATCGACCGGCCGGTCGGCCACGCCAAGGTCGATGCGGATCTCAGGGTAGCGCTGCATAAATTCCGGAAGCAGGGGAATGAGCACGTCCCGGGCGGTGGAGCCGCCCACGTCAACCCGCAAATGCCCTTTTGGCGTCGCGCGGGAAACGCGAAACGAGGTGTCGATATCTTCGATATCAATCAGCACCCTGAGCGCTTTTTCATAGTATTCCATCCCTTCAGGCGTCGCGACCACCCGGCGAGTGGTGCGGTGCAAAAGGCGTATCTCCAGGTGCGACTCAAGCGATTTGACCAGCTTGCTCAGCGTGGCGATCGGCATATTCAGCGAGTCCGCCGCGCGGGTAAAGCTGCCGGACTCCACGACCCGCGTAAAGGCGCGCATCGCCATGAGCTGGTCCATGATGACCTCTGATTATTTCTGTATGTGAATAGTCATTTTAATTTTTGCCTGTTTTTCACTAATGCCGCAAGGGCTAAAGTTTGTTCAACGCGAGCGAAAGCGCGCACCACAAACCCAACAAAAGGTAAATGACATGAACACGACTCTCTCAGGAAAAATCGCACTGGTCACCGGCGGCAGCACCGGTATTGGTCTTGCCACGGCGCAGGAGCTGGCGGCGCAGGGCGCGAAGGTGTACATCACCGGTCGTCGTCAGGCCGAACTGGACGCCGCGGTAGCAGAAATTGCTTCTGACGCCGTGGGCATTCGCGCGGACGTTTCAAAGCTTGCCGATCTGGATGAGGTTTATGCCCGGATAGCCAAAGATGAAGGCCGTCTTGATATCCTGTTCGCCAATGCCGGTGGCGGCGATATGCTGCCGCTGGGCGCGATCACCGAAGAGCAGTTTGACCGGATTTTCGACACCAACGTCCGCGGGGTGCTGTTTACGGTGCAGAAGGCGCTGCCGCTGCTCTCCGCCGGCTCGTCGATTATTCTGACCGGCTCGACGGTCTCCGTTAAAGGGACGGCCAACTTCAGCGTCTACAGCGCCAGTAAGGCCGCCGTGCGCAACTTTGCCCGCTCCTGGGCGCTGGATTTGCAGGGCCGCGGGATCCGCGTCAACGTGGTGAGCCCGGGCCCGATCAAAACGCCAGGTCTCGGCGATCTGGTGCCGGAAGAACACCGTCAGGGGCTGTACGACGCTCTGGCCGCCCAGGTACCGCTGGGGCGTTTAGGCGCGCCGGGCGAGGTGGGTAAAGCGGTGGCGTTTCTGGCCTCCGACGCGGCCAGCTTTATTAACGCCATCGAGCTGTTTGTGGACGGCGGAATGGCGCAAATCTAATCCAGACTGCGCCAGCAGCGGACGTTACGGCCCTCGCGTGAGGGCTGTAGCGGCTGGGGACGTTCACACCCCTGCGTTGCCATCGGACAACGGTCGCGGAAAAAACAGCCCTCGGGCAGGTGACGGTTGCCGGGAAGCTCCGTTTTGCGTAACGCCAGATTTTCATCCAGCGGTTCACCGGTGCGGGGAACCGAGTCGAGCAGCAGACGGGTATAGGGATGGCGCGGCTCGCCAAGCACCTGCGCGGCGCTGCCCAGCTCCACAATCTGCCCGAGGTACATCACCGCCACCCGGTCGCTCATGTGTCTGACCACCGAGACGTTATGCGAGATTAACACGTAGGTCAGATTACGCTGCTGTTGCAGGTTCACCAGCAGGTTGAGGATTTGCGCCTGCACGGAGATATCCAGCGCGCTGGTGGGTTCATCAAGCACGATAATATCGGGATCGGACGAGAGCGCCCGGGCGATGGCGATGCGCTGGCGCTGCCCGCCGGAGAAGGCGTGCGGAAGCCTGTCGAGGTATTCCGGGCGAATGCCCACCTGCAGCGCCAGATCCTCCGCCAGCTGACGGCGCTCGCGCTCGCTGCTGCGTTTTTGCACCCACACCGGCTCGGTGATGATGCGCCAGACCGGCAATCGCGGGTCGAGCGACGAGAGCGGATCCTGAAACACCATCTGCATGCCGCCTGCGTGGTGAGCCCGCTGGCACGCGCCGGCGCTGGGCTTAAGCATGCCCATCAGCAGCTGGGCCAGCGTGCTTTTCCCGCAGCCGGATTCACCGACAATGCCCAGCGTTTCCCCCCGGCGGATCTGCAGATCGAGCCCGTTGAGGGCATGGACCTGTTCCGTTACGCGGCCCAGCCAGTTTTTGCGCGCCGCAAAGTTCACGTGCACGCTATCCAGTTCCAGCAGTACATCAGACATGGTGTTTCTCCCGTTGTGGATACCAGCAGGCAGCCTGTTGGCCCTCTGCACCGTTGGGCTGTAAGCGCGGCGTTTCGCTGCATTTCGCCCCGGCGGCAAAGCAGCGCTCGCGGAAGGCGCATCCCTGCGGAAGCTGGCTGAGGTTGGGCACCGTGCCGGGGATGGCGGGAAGCAGGTCGCGCGGCTGGCCGTTTTCCGGCGCGCACCGCAGAAGGCCGATGGAGTAGGGATGCACGGGTCGGTGGATCAGCGTTTGCGTGGCACCGCTCTCGATCACGCTCCCGGCATACATCACGTACATCCTGTCGCAGAGCTGCGACACCACGGCCATATCGTGGCTGATAAACAACACCGAGGTCCCGCTGGCCCGCGCCTTGTGCTTCAGGAGGCGCAGCACCTGGAGCTGGACGGTAACGTCCAGCGCGGTGGTCGGCTCGTCGGCGATAATCAGCTCCGGCTCGCAGGAGAAGGCAAGGGCGATCATCACCCGCTGGCGCATGCCGCCGGAGAGTTCAAAGGGATAACGCTCCATGACCTGCTTCGCGTCCGGGATTTGCATCTCTTCCAGCAGGGCAATCGCCTTCTGCTGCGCCTCGCGCCGCGAAAGCGGCTGATGCTGGCGGATCACCTCCACCATCTGTTTGCCAATCCGCCGCGTCGGGTTGAGGGCGGTCATCGGCTCCTGAAAAATCATCGCCACTCGGGCACCGCGCCACTGGCGAAGCTGCTTCTCGGACGCCGTCAGGACGTTTTCGCCGAGTAACTTCACCTGTCCGTTATGAATGCGGTAGCTCCCTTCCGGCAACAGCCGCATGGCGAGCATGGCGGTCACGGATTTACCCGATCCCGACTCGCCCACCACGCCGACAATTTCGCCCCTGCCGATCTCCAGCGAGACGTGGTTCAGCGCGTGGACCTCACCGCGAAAAATCGGGAAGCTCAGGTGCAGGTCCTCAATACGTAATACCGGTTCGGTCATCACTGTTTTCCTCTCGATTTCGGATCCAGCAGATCGCGGATACCGTCGCCAAACAGGTTAAAGCCTACGGCGGTAATCAAAATTGCCGCACCGGGAAAGGCGCAGTACCACCACTGGTCCAGGACGTAGTTACGGCCAACGGCCACCATCGCGCCCCATTCGGCGGTCGGCTGCTGCGCGCCCAGGCCAATAAACCCCAGCGTGGCGGCCATCAGAATGGCGCTGCCAATGTCCAGCGAAGCCTGCACAATCAGCGGCGGAAGGGCGTTGCGCAGGATATGCCAGCGGATCAAATGCCAGCGGGAGGCGCCAAACGTGCGGGCGGCCTGAACGTAGGTAAACTGGCGCACCACCAGGGTTTGCCCGCGCGCCAGGCGGACGTAAAACGGGATGCGGACAATCGCAATCGCCAGCATGGCGTTGAACAGGCTCGGCCCGAGCGCGGCGGCCAGCGCCATGGTCAGCACCAGGGAGGGAATGGAGAGCATGATATCCATCACCCGCATGATGATGGCGTCGCCGCGCCCGCCCAGCACGCCGGAAAAACAGCCCAGCAGTGAGCCAATGCCGCCCGCAATCGCCACCACCGCCAGCCCGGCGGTAATCGACTGCTGGCTGCCCGTCAGCACGCGGCTGAACAGGTCGCGTCCCACCTCATCGGTACCAAACCAGTGTTGTGCAGACGGCGCCTGCAGGCGTGCAGTCAGATCCAGCGCGTTCGGGTCATGCGGCACAATCCACGGCGAAGCCACCATCAGGAAGAGCATCGCAATCATAATGATGCCGCCAACGATCGTGAGCGGGCTTTGACGCAGCATCCAGAACAGCTTTGCCCAGTTGATGCGTTGTCCGGCGGTTTTAGCCGGGACGGGCGTTTCCTGCGTTAACATCATTCGGCACCTCCGCGCCCGATTCGCGGGTCAATCCACAGGTAAAGCAGATCGACCACCAGATTAACCAGCACGTAGGCCAGCGAAACGACGACGGCAAAGCCCATCACGGCAGGGAAATCGAGCGCCTGAATGGACGTCACCACCCAGGCGCCCATGCCCGGCCAGGCAAAGACGGTTTCGGTCAGCACGGCGCCGTAAAGCAGATCGCCCAGCGCCAGCCCGAGCACGGTAATGGACGGGATCATCGCATTCGGCAGAGCGTAGCGCAGGACGATGTACCAGCCGGGCAGTCCGCTGGCGCGCGCGGTGCGGATGTAGTCCTCGCTGAGCTGCTCAAGCATCGCCGAACGGACCTGGCGCGCCACGATCCCCAGGTGAACAAACGCCAGCGTCAGCGAGGGTAAAATCAGGTGCTGAAGCGCGTTGAAAAAGACCTCACCGTTGCCCTCCAGCAGCGCGTCCAGCAGATAAAAGCCGGTGACGTGCGTCGGCGGATCGAGCCAGTCGTCCAGCCTGCCGCCGCCCGGGAGGATCTGCAGGTGCCCGTAGAACAGCACGATGACGCCCAGCCCGAGCCAGAAGGCCGGCGTGGAGATCCCGGTCATCGCCATTAAACGCACCAGGTGATCCAGCCAGCGGTTGCGGTACACCGCGGACAAAATCCCCAGAGGCACGCCGATGACGAGCGCCAGCAGCAGAGAACAAAAGGCCAGCTCCAGCGTGGCGGGGAAAAAGGCCTTCAGGTCTTCCGCGACCGGGCGTCCGGTACGGATGGACGTGCCTAAATCACCGTGGGCCAGAGCGTCCACGTAGCGGCCAAACTGAACATACAGGGGCTGGTCCAGCCCTAGCTGCTGGCGGATGTTCTGCACGATTTCGTCGCTGGCGCGGTCGCCGGCCAGCAGGCGGGCCGGATCGCCGGGGATCAGGTGTGAAATAATAAAGGTGATAATACAGACACCGGCCACCACCAGGATTAACCCCCAGCAGCGCTGGCGCACTATGCTCCAGAACGTCATACGCTTTCCCCCGGCGAGAACCGTTATTTGCTCATGGTGGCGATGTTGAACACCTGCTCGAGCATCGGATTAAAGGTGAAGCCTTTGACCTCTTTGTTCATCGCCAGCTGGTAGTTTTTCTGGAACAGATAAACGTAGGCCGCCTCGTCGATAACCACCTTCTGTGCCTGCTGGTAATCTTTGGTGCGTTCTGCCTGGTCGGTGGTTTTCAGCGCGGCCTGCAGCAGGGAATCGACCTCTTTGTTCTCATAGAACGAGCGGTTGCCCGGCAGCCCTTTTTTGTCCGATTCGAACCAGTAGTTCATGAACATGTACGGGTCAGCAAAGTCCGGGCTCCAGTTGCCGATGGCAATGTCGTAATCGCCTTTTCCGACGCGGTCGCGCATGGTGGCGTTGGCCAGTTTTTCCAGCTTGACGTTAATGCCGATCTTGCCGAGGCTGGCCTGAGTGGAGAGGGCGATAGGCTCCCAGTTCGGATCGTTGTCCGAGTAGAGGAAGGTCAGGCTGGCGGGTTTGTCTTTGACCTTCTCCAGCGCCGCTTTGGCTTTGGCCTCGTCAAAGCTGTACTGCATTGCCGTGGCGTCAAAGCCCCACATGCCTTCCGGGATCGGGCCGCGCATCTGCTTGCCGTTGCCGCTCAGAATGCCTTTCACCATCCCCTGGTAATCCGTCGCCCAGGAGATGGCCCGGCGTAAATCCACCTGATTGAGCGGCGCTTTACCGTTGTTGAGATAGAGGTAAGTCACGCGCAGGGACGGGTATTCCGCGACGGCGACTTTGCCTTCCTGCTTCAGCGCTGCGAGCTGATCGACGGGCAGGGAGTCGGCAATGTCCAGATCGCCGCGGGAAAGCTGCAGTCGGCGCGAGGCGCTCTCACCGATAATTTTCACCGATACGCGCTTAAAGTGCGGCTTTTCACCCTGCCAGTGAGGGTTAGGGATCAGAATCAGCTGCTGGCCTTTCTGCCAGCTTTTCAGCATAAACGGCCCGGAACCGGCGGTGTTTTGCGCCAGAAAACCGCGCGCATCGTCCGCCGCATTGGCCTTCAGCACCGCCGGGTTAATGATGGACGCCCCGTCGTTTGCCAGCGTGTAGAGGAAAGGCGCGAACGGCTGGCTGAGGATGAACTTCACCGTATGGTCATCGACGGCATCTATTTTCAGATCTTTCGGGAAGGCTTCAGACGGCCCCTGGCCGAGCTTCAGCAGGCGCTCAAAGGAGAGTTTTACCGCCTCGGCGGTGACCGGCGTGCCGTCGGAAAATTTCGCGTTATCCGCCAGGGTAAAGGTCCACTCTTTCTGGTCTTCAGACGCCTTCCAGCCCGTCGACAGATCGCCTTCCACCTCGGTAGAGCCCGGCTTGTACTTGACCAGACGCTGGTAGGACGGATAGGTGACGGTCCAGTCGTTGTTATCAATGGTGATGGCAGGATCGAGCGTTTGCGGGTCGGCGGCTTTACCGATCGCCAGCATGTCTTTCGGAACGGCAGCCAGCGCCAGCGGGGCGCTCAGGGCCAGCGTGGCGGCGATCAGGGTCGAAACAAGCGATGTTTTCATGGCAGTGCTCCAGGTTTAAAGAGAAGTGTGCGTCAGGGGAAAACAGGCAAAACGGTCGTCGAGCAGCGGGTAGCTGGCGGCGTTCGGCAGTTCGAAGTGCCACCATTCGCTGCTGATACCGACAAAACCACCGCCGAACATGATGGCGTTCAACAGAAGACGGTTGCGCTGGGCGTGCGGCGGCACGGAAGGGTGATACGGATGCGAGCGGTCGTGCATTTCGTCAAAACCGGCACCCATATCCAGTACGGCGTTATGTTCATCCATCAGGGTGACGTCGATGGCCGTACCGCGGCTGTGATTGGAGCCAATCGCCACGTCGACCACGTATTCCGGGTTCGGGCAGGCATCCCACAGCTGGGCCTGCGCCTGCTGCGGCCGATAGGCGTCGTACACCACCAGCTTCAGCCCGGCCAGCGAGGCAATGCTGATGGCTTTTGCCAGCGCGGTGGCCGCGTCGGTATGCAGCAGGCACAGCGCCTCCTGATAGATCGGACGGCCGGTGATGTTGTCGGCGGTGGCGTACTTCAGATCGATATGCAGCGTGGGAAACGTCTTCGCCACATCAATCAGTTCACTCTCTTCGGGCATAGCTCCGCTCCTTTAGCGTTCGAATTGACCAAACTCTTGTTGTAATTGTCGGTTGACCGCCAGACGCGCCGGGAGCGCATCACCAAGCGCTTCCACCACGCCCGACAGCAGCAGGTTGAACAGACAGCTCACGGGGGCAAGCGAATCCCAGAAGTGACCGGTATCGGTTTTCACCTGCAGTAAATCAATCGGGTAATCCCGCGCCCACGGGCACCAGATGTCGGTGATTAAGGCCAGCGGAATGCCTTTCTCGCTGGCGACGCGGCAGTACTGGCGGGCCATCGAGGAGTAGGTGCGCGTATCGGTCAGCACGACGTACGGGTGCGAAAACCCCGAGTTCAGGGATTCCACCCAGCTGCCGGAAGCCCCCTCCGAATAGCTCACGCGCGGGCGGAGGTATTCAAGGTGGCTGAAGAAGGCGTTGGCAATCCCGCGCGTGGACTGGATCCCCAGCACAAACACCGCGTCGGCGTGGGCGAGGTTGTGCACCACCTGACGAAAGGCGTCCGTTTGCGCCATCTGGTACACCTGCGTGATGGCATCCACTTCCAGCGACAGGGCGTGCTGAAGGCGGCTGGAAAGGGGGCGCTGCTGCTGCCAGGAGTCCAGCCGCTCGTTCATGCCCCAGGGCTGATACGGATCGCGCAGGCTCTTTTTGGCATCCTCCAGGTTGCGATACCCCAGCTTGCGCAGGAAGCGTCCGACGGTAATTCCGCTGGTCCCGCTCGCCTGGCCGATGCTCTCCGCCGTTTCAAACGGGATTTGCGCGGCGTGCGCCAGCAGCCAGCTTCCGACCCGCTTTTCGCTGGGCGTGAGCTGGCTGAACGTCGCTTCGATACGGCTCAACATCTCAAGTTTCGTCGTCATACCGCCTCGCTGTTAACAGGCTGTCAAAAGCCGAATTTTTGTTACCGGGTTAACAATGCATGACGCGTGCCATGTTCACAGGGCGGGTGAAACCCGCTGTGCAGTAAACTTCATGCAATATTTGTTTAACCAATGATCAACATTTGTGCAGCGTAGTTCACTTTTGGTGCACTGGCTGAGCGGGCAGGTATGAATTTGGTGAATACGTCAGTCCGTTCACATTTTTGATAAGATAGAAGCATTGAGAACATAAAAGGGATCCCTCATGGCGAATTTGCCCTGGCGAGTCAGCGTGCGCCTGATCGCGCTTGCAAAGAAAACAGGAATGGTCGTGGGGATCGTCCTGGTCGTTCTGCTGGCGGTGCGGGTCTATCTCTCGCAGCAGGGGCCGGAACTGCACCTGTGGCACACCTGGCGGGCCGATGAGATGTCCGCGCGCGAGATGGACAACGCCGATTTTGCCGGGTATCAGGCCCGGGAAAAGGCGATTTTCACCGCTCTGGATAACGCGGTGACGGCGAAAACAGCGGGCGAGGAACAAACCCCGTTAAACCGCTATTACCGCCAGAGCTTGGTGTGGCCCGGTCAGTTTGCCCCCGATGCCAACCGCTCCTTTGTGCTGATGCCAGCCGGAAAGCCGCGCGGCGCGGTGGTGCTGCTGCACGGTCTGACGGACTCGCCCTACAGCGTCCGGCGGCTTGCGGTGAACTATCAACAGCACGGCTTTGTGGCCGTGGTACCGCGCCTGCCCGGGCACGGCACCGCGCCCGGCGCGCTGACGGACGTTGACTGGGAAATGTGGCTGGCGGCGACGCGTCTTGCGGTGCGGGAAGCCACGCGCCTGGCGGGTGAGGCTGTGCCTTTGCATCTGGTGGGTTACTCCAACGGCGGGGCGCTGGCGATGAAATATGCCCTCGATGCGCTGGACGCGCCTTCGCTGCGTAAACCGCAGCAGGTGATACTGCTCTCACCGATGATCGGCGTGACGGCCTTTGCGCGGTTTGCCGGTTTCGCCGGGTTACCGGCGCTGCTGCCGGCGTTTGCCAAAGCGGCGTGGCTGAATATCTCTCCGGAATATAACCCGTACAAATATAACTCGTTCCCGGTGAACGCCGCCCGCCAGTCATGGCTTCTGACGAAGGCTCTGCAGGAGCAAATCGGCCGCGAGGCGCGGGAGAACAGGCTGGCGAATTTGCCGCCGGTTCTGGCGTTCCAGTCGGTCATGGATTCCACGGTCAGCACCCGCGCGGTGGTGACCGGCCTGTTTGACCAGCTTCCGGCAAACGGCAGCGAGCTGGTGGTGTTTGACATCAACCAGGCGGCGAGCTTCCGTCCGCTGTTCAAACCGTCGTCGTGGACGGCAACTTCGGCGCTGCTGCCGGTTGCGCAGAGGCGTTACGGTGTCACGATTATTACCAATGCCAGCGAGCACAGTTTCTCGACTGTGGCGAAAATCACTCCGGCAGGCAGCACCCGGGAGACGGTCGTGCCGCTGGCGCAGGCCTGGCCGCAGGATGTCTATTCCCTGTCGCATATTGCGGTGCCGTTCCCGCCGGATGACGATCTCTATGGCCGTGAGCCTGGGGTGAAAAACCGCTACGGCATCAGCCTGGGGACGATTGCGCTCTGGGGCGAAACCTCCGTGTTGAGCGTCGGAAAAGAGGCGCTGATGCGGGTCACCTCGAATCCGTTCTACGACTATATGCAGGAGAGGATCGACAGCCGCATTGGCAACGGGGAAAAGTAACGTTCCCCTGTGGTGTGAATATGTTAGGTCGCATTGATTAAGTATGTTAAATAGTAGCTTCAAGGCACCTCACTTTCTCATCGGAACCCATTTTTGTGCTGACGACTCTGATTTACCGAAGCCAGTTGAATTTATCCCGCCCCTCCACCGAGCTGCGGGAACTGGTGGAGCGCGCCCGGATCCGCAATGCCAGTCTGAATATCACCGGGGTTCTGCTCGCAAAAGGCAGCGATGTGCTGCAAATACTCGAAGGGTCGGAAGAGAGCGTGCTCAAGCTGTTCCATAAAATCCGTGACGACAAGCGGCACAGTGGAGTGGTTGAGCTGATGCGGGACTATGGCCCGCGCAGGCGCTTCGAAAACGTCGGTATGCTGCTGTTCGATCTGCAGACGCAGTCACCGAAAGAGGTGCTGCAGTCGGTTCTGAATTACAGCAAGCTGGAAAGCTATCTCACATCCGATGACCGGGTGTTCAAATTTATTCAGACGTTTATCACAGGCAAACGTCCGGCCCTGTCGGGTGCACGCTACGTACCTGAAAAATGGACGCTTTCACCCGAGGCGTTGCCCTTTGGCGAACACCTGGGGCTGATGGCCAACCAAACCTGTCAGTTTGCGCTCCAGCCCATCGTTGAGCCCTCGGAAGGGAAGATCAGTTCACTTGAAGCCCTTATTCGCGGCAACGAAGGCGGCAGCCCGGAGCATTTCTTCAGCGCCCTTGACCCGGACAAAATCTACGAAGTCGATCTCCAGACGAAAGCGTATGCCTTTGCTCTCGCGGAAAAGCTGGGCATTGGCAGCCATAAGATTGCGGTAAATCTGCTGCCGATGTCGCTGGTGAATGTCCCCAACGCCGTGGAATTTTTGGTCAGCGAGATAAAAAAACATGGCCTTCAGCTGGAGCAGGTGGTCATTGAAGTGACGGAAAACGAGATGATCTCCGGCTTCAATCAGTTTAATAGCGCCATCAAGCAGCTTCGCGGTGAGGGGATTGGCCTGGCGATCGATGATTTCGGTTCCGGCTATGCCGGTCTTTCGCTGCTGACCCGCTTCCAGCCGGATAAAATTAAGATCGACCGGGAGATAGTCAGCGATATCCACCTCAGCGGTCCGAAGCAGGCGATTGTGCGCTCCATCGTCAGCTGTTGCTCCGATCTCGAAATTACCCTGGTGGCGGAAGGGATCGAGAAGATAGAGGAGTGGTGCTGGCTCGAGTCTGCCGGGATCCGCCGCTTCCAGGGCTTTCTGTTTGCCCGCCCGCAGCTTAATGGCGTCGGTGATATTCACTGGCCGCATCTGGTGCGTTAGCCAATTTTCCTCCCGCGTTATTTCCCCTTCGCACTGCCTGTGCTTAAATAGCTAAAACGGTTTAATATTGTTTAGCTGCGAGGAAAGCATGAAAAAAATCTGGGTACTTGGCGATGCGGTAGTGGATTTGCTGCCCGATGGAGAAGGCAGATTGCTGCAGTGTCCCGGCGGCGCACCGGCAAACGTTGCGGTCGGTATTGCCCGGCTGGGCGGCCAGAGCGCCTTTATCGGCAGGGTTGGCGACGATCCCTTCGGGCGCTTTATGGCGAAAACTCTCGCTGACGAAAAGGTTGACGTGAAGTCTATGCGCCTTGACCCAGCGCACCGCACCTCAACGGTGGTGGTCGATCTCGACGACCACGGCGAACGCTCGTTTACCTTTATGGTGCGCCCGAGCGCCGATCTGTTTCTGGAAACTGCCGATCTGCCGACGTTCAGCGCCGGAGAGTGGCTGCACGTCTGTTCCATCGCGTTAAGCGCAGAGCCGAGCCGTTCCGCGACGTTTGAGGCGATGGCCGCCATTCGCGAGGCGGGCGGCTACGTCAGCTTCGACCCCAATATTCGCCAGGATCTCTGGCCGGATGAGAACGCGCTGCGCCGCTGCCTGGAGCTGGCCCTGCAGAGCGCCGACGTGGTGAAACTCTCCGTTGAAGAACTGGTGTTTTTAACCGGAGATGTCGAGGTTAACGTCGGTCTGCACGCGCTGATGGCGCGCTGCCCGGCGCGTCTGGTGCTGGTCACCCAGGGAAAAGAGGGAGTGATCGCCTGGCATGACGGCGCCGTGAAGCACTATCCGGCAACGCCCGTTGAGTGTGTCGATACCACCGGCGCGGGCGATGCTTTCGTGGCGGGGCTGCTCTACGGGCTGGCTGCCGGGCAGGACCTGACGCCGGTCATCGCCTTAGCCCAGCGCTGCGGCGCATTAGCCACCACGGCCAAAGGCGCGATGACCGCATTGCCCTGGCAGCACGATCTGTAATTCCTTCCTCCACTGGCCGCCATCCGGCGGCCTGAATTGTCGCCTCGATCACACTTACTAAAACGGTTTAGCAAAAAAGATTGCCGATCCAAAATTCAGAGGTTTAGTATCAGCAACCTAAACCGGTTTAGCAATTTAGCACTTTTAATGACTTCTTTTAGGGATGCGACAAAATGTATAAAAAACGCAGACTTGCCGTGATGATAGGCATGCTGGCCGGAAGTACCTCTGTTTTTGCCCAGACGGATATGACAAGTATCGAAGCGCGTCTTGCCGCGATGGAGCAGCGCCTCCAGGCGGCGGAAGCGCGTGCGCAGGTGGCTGAAAAACGTGCCACCGATGCAGAACAAAAAACGCAGCAGCTTGTGGCCGCGCAGCAGCAGACGCAAACGACAGCCCAGGCGGTGGCGCAGCGCACCACCGCGCTGGAGAAGAAGGCGGATCAAAGCAGCGGGTTTGAGTTCCACGGCTACGCCCGTTCGGGCCTGCTGATGAACGATGCGGCCTCCAGCAGCAAAAGCGGTCCTTATCTGACCCCGGCCGGAGAAACCGGCGGCGCGGTAGGGCGTCTGGGTAATGAAGCCGACACCTACGTCGAGCTGAACCTGGAGCACAAGCAAACTCTGGATAACGGGGCCACCACGCGCTTCAAAGCGATGCTGGCCGACGGTCAGAGAACCTATAACGACTGGTCAGCCGATACCAGCGATCTCAATATTCGCCAGGCCTTCGCGGAGCTGGGTAACCTGCCTGATTTTACCGGCGCGCTGAAGGGCAGCACCTTCTGGGCGGGTAAACGCTTCGACCGCGACAACTTTGATATTCACTGGCTGGACTCCGACGTGGTGTTCCTCGCCGGTACCGGCGGCGGCGTCTACGACGTGAAATGGAACGATTCGCTGCGCAGCAACTTCTCCATCTACGGCCGCAACTTCGGCAGCGTGGAGCAGACCGACAATAACGTTCAGAACTATATCCTCAGCATGAACCACTTCGCCGGACCGTTCCAGCTGATGGTGAGCGGCCTGCGGGCGAAGGATAACGACGACCGTAAAGACACCAACGGCGATCTCATCAAAACCGACGCCGCCAATACCGGCGTTCATGCCCTGGTCGGCTTGCATAATGAGAGCTTCTACGGCCTGCGGGAAGGGACAGCCAAAACGGCGCTGCTGTACGGTCACGGGCTGGGTGCGGAAGTGAAAAGCATCGGTTCCGACGGCGCGCTGCTGCCTGAGGCGGATACCTGGCGCTTCGCAAGTTACGGTGTCACGCCTGTCGGCGGCGGCTGGAGCGTTGCGCCCGCCGTCCTGGCGCAGAGCAGTAAAGATCGCTACGTCAAGGGCGATAGCTATGAGTGGGTGACGCTCAACACCCGCCTGATTAAAGAGGTGACGCAGAACTTCGCCCTGGCGTTTGAGGGAAGCTATCAGTACATGGATTTGAATCCGGAAGGCTATAAGGACCGCAACGCCGTCAACGGCAGTTTCTACAAGCTGACCTTTGCGCCGACGTTAAAAGCGAGCAAAATCGGCGATTTCTTCAGCCGTCCGGAGCTGCGTCTGTTTGCCACCTGGATGGACTGGAGCAGCAAACTGGATCATTACGCCAGCGATGATGCCTTTGGCAGCAGCGGCTTCAACGCCGGCGGGGAATGGAACTTTGGGGTCCAGATGGAAACCTGGTTTTAACCCATCACGCTCCCGCTTTGCGGGAGCGTTTCGCACATCATAAAAAGAAGTCAGGCAGAGGTATCTATGGATTTTAATCAAATCGCCCGCGAGCTTATTCCGCTGCTCGGTGGCAAGGAAAATATCGCCAGCGCGGCGCACTGCGCAACGCGTCTTCGTCTGGTGCTGGTCGATGACGCGCTTGCCGATCAGCAGGCGATCGGCAAGGTCGACGGCGTAAAAGGCTGTTTTCGTAACGCCGGACAGATGCAGGTGATTTTTGGCACGGGCGTGGTCAACAAGGTCTACGCCGCGTTTATTCAGGCGGCGGGGATTAGCGAATCCAGTAAATCTGAGGCCGCGGATCTGGCGGCGCGCAAGCTGAACCCGTTCCAGCGCATTGCCCGTCTGCTCTCCAACATCTTTGTGCCGATCATTCCCGCGATTGTGGCCTCCGGCCTGCTGATGGGCCTGCTCGGCATGGTGAAAACCTACGGCTGGGTCAATGCGGATAACGCTCTCTACATCATGCTGGACATGTGCAGCTCCGCGGCGTTTATCATTCTGCCTATTCTGATCGGCTTTACCGCCGCGCGGGAATTTGGCGGTAACCCGTATCTCGGCGCGACGCTGGGCGGCATTCTGACGCACCCGGCGCTGACCAACGCCTGGGGCGTGGCCTCCGGCTTCCACACCATGAACTTCTTCGGCCTTGAGATCGCGATGATTGGCTATCAGGGCACGGTATTCCCGGTGCTGCTGGCCGTCTGGTTTATGAGCATCGTGGAGAAAAATCTGCGCCGCGCGATCCCGGACGCGTTAGATCTGATCCTGACGCCGTTCCTCACCGTCGTTATCTCCGGCTTTATCGCCTTGCTGATTATCGGCCCGGCGGGGCGCGCGCTGGGCGACGGCATCTCCTTTATCCTGAGCACGTTAATTGAACACGCGGGCTGGCTGGCCGGGCTGCTGTTCGGCGGGCTTTACTCGGTGATTGTGATCACCGGTATTCACCACAGCTTCCACGCGATTGAAGCCGGTCTGCTGGGCAACCCGTCGATTGGCGTGAACTTCCTGCTGCCGATCTGGGCCATGGCGAACGTGGCGCAGGGCGGCGCCTGTCTGGCGGTGTGGTTCAAAACCAAAGATGCCAAAATTAAAGCCATTACCTTACCGTCGGCGTTTTCTGCGATGCTGGGCATCACCGAAGCAGCTATTTTTGGTATCAACCTGCGCTTCGTGAAACCGTTTATCGCCGCGCTGATCGGCGGCGCGGTGGGCGGGGCCTGGGTGGTATCTGTTCATGTTTACATGACCGCCGTTGGGTTGACCGCTATTCCGGGCATGGCCATCGTGCAGGCCAGCTCGCTGCTCAACTATATTATCGGTATGGTGATTGCCTTCGGCGTGGCGTTTACCGTCTCACTGCTGCTGAAATATAAAACGGACTCTGAATAATGACGTTATCTTCCCGCTGGCCTGCGATCCTGCAGGCCGTTATGAAAGGTCAGCCGCGGGCGCTGGCGGATAGCCACTATCCGCAGTGGCACCCCGCGCCGGTGACGGGGCTGATGAACGATCCCAACGGGTTCATCTGGTTTGCCGGCCGCTACCACCTGTTCTATCAGTGGAACCCGCTGGACTGCGAGCATCGGTTTAAATGCTGGGGGCACTGGAGCTCTGCGGACCTGGTGCACTGGCAGCATGAGCCGCTGGCGCTGATGCCGGATGAAGAGTATGACCGCAACGGCTGCTACTCCGGTAGCGCCGTGGATAACCAGGGCGTTCTGACCCTGTGCTACACCGGCAACGTTAAGTTTGATGACGGCAGCCGCACGGCCTGGCAGTGCCTCGCCGTGGAACAGCCGGACGGGACCTTTACGAAGCTGGGGCCGGTGCTGGCGCTGCCGGAAGGCTACACCGGACACGTGCGCGACCCGAAGGTGTGGCAGCACGACGGGGAGTGGTACATGGTGCTCGGCGCGCAGGATGTGCAAAAGCGCGGCAAGGTGCTGCTGTTTACATCAGCCGATTTGCACGCCTGGACGTCCTGCGGGGAAATCGCCGGTCACGGCGTCAACGGCCTGACGGACGCGGGGTATATGTGGGAGTGTCCGGACCTGTTCGCCCTCGACGGAACGCACGTCCTGATCGGCTGTCCGCAGGGGCTGGCGCGCGAGCCGCATCGCTATCTCAACACCTATCCGGCGACCTGGATGAGCGGGGCGTTTGACTATGAAAACGCCGCGTTCGATCACGGCGAGCTGCACGAACTGGACGCGGGCTTTGAGTTTTACGCACCCCAAACGACCCTGGCGGAGGACGGACGACGCATTCTGATCGGTTGGATGGGCGTACCGGACGGGGAAGAGATGCTTCAGCCAACCCGGGCACACGGCTGGATGCACCAGATGACCTGCCCGCGTGAATTACGCTATCGCAACGGCAGGCTCTGGCAGACCCCGGCTCGCGAGCTGACGGCGCTGCGTGAAGATGAACAGCGCTGGCAGGGGCGCGCCAGCGAGGCGCCGGACCTGGACGCGACGCGCCTGGAGTTCGAGCTGAGCGCAGCGCAGGTGAATGTCGATTTTGGCGGCGCGCTGCGTCTCACGGTCGATGAGCAGGGTATACGTCTTGAACGCGCGAGCCTGAAAACCGGTGAAACGTTGACCCGCTACTGGCAGGGCGACGTCACTCATTTATGCGTTCTCTGCGACCGCTCCAGCGTTGAAATCTTCATCAATCACGGTGAAGGGGTGATGAGCAGCCGCTATTTTCCTGACCATCCGGCCCGGGTGCGATTCGAAGGTGCGTCCGATATCACATTACGCTACTGGTCGCTGCGCGCCTGCATGATAGAATGAGGGTTTTGGCAGCCGGATCTAAGTCGTTGTGAGAAAAACAAAACGCGTCACCATTAAAGACATCGCGGAGCTGGCGGGCGTGTCAAAAGCCACCGCCAGCCTGGTCCTCAACGGGCGCAGCAAAGAGCTTCGCGTGGCGGAAGAGACGCGCGAGCGCGTGCTGGCGATTGCAAAAGAGCACCACTATCAGCCCAGCATTCACGCCCGGTCGCTGCGCGATAACCGCAGCCACACCGTTGGTCTGGTGGTCCCGGAGATCACCAACTACGGTTTTGCCGTGTTTTCTCACGAGCTGGAAACGCTGTGCCGCGAGGCGGGGGTTCAGCTGCTGATCTCCTGCAGTGATGAAAACCCGGGGCAGGAGACGGTGGTGGTGAACAACATGGTGGCGCGTCAGGTTGACGGACTGATTGTGGCCTCCAGCATGCTTAACGATGCGGACTACCACAAGCTGAGCGAGCAGCTGCCCGTTGTCCTGTTTGACCGCCACATCAACGACAGCGCGCTGCCGCTGGTGATCACCGACTCCATTACCCCGACGGCGGAACTGGTGGCCGACATTGCGCGCCAGCATCCTGATGAGTTCTACTTCCTCGGCGGCCAGCCGCGCCTTTCTCCGACGCGCGATCGTCTGGAAGGGTTTAAACAAGGTCTGCGAGAGGCTGGCGTGGAGCTGCGTCCCGAGTGGATCATTCACGGCAACTATCACCCGAGCTCCGGGTACGAGATGTTTGCTGAACTCTGCGCCCGTCTGGGGCGTCCGCCGAAAGCGCTGTTCGCCGCCGCCTGCGGGCTGCTGGAAGGGGTGCTGCGCTATATGGGCCAGCACAACCTGTTGCAAAGTGATATCAGGTTAGCCAGTTTTGACGATCACTATCTCTACGATTCGCTGACGATCCCGGTGGATACTATTCGTCAGGATAACCGCCAGCTGGCGTGGCACTGCTTTGATTTGATTAGCAAATTGATCGAAGGGGAGACGCCGCAGCCGTTGCAGCGCAAGCTCAATGCCACCCTGCAGCGACGCTATAAGCCAGCGAAATAGCCCGGTTCGATACTTCAATAACTTTAATTAATTTAAGTTTTGGAATGGCCGATAACCATAAGGAATAATTCTCCTTGAGGTATTGGTTTATGTCGTTGAAAAAGTCGTCCCTGATCGTCCTGTTCTCGCTACTTTTCTTCTTTGTTGTCAGCATTGTCACCAGCGTTGGCCTCATCATAAAAAGTAATAATTCCCTGGATAACGTCAATAAAGAAATCCAGGTTGTGCTGTCCATTATTGACCCCATCAACCACAGCCGTACGCTGCGCGTGCGGGTGATGGAGTATGTGAAGATGGTGGAAGCGGGTAACTCGGCAGACGGGGCTGCAAAGCTAACCGCCGTGAAAGAGGCGCTGACCAAAGCGGACCACGCCTTTGCGGCCTTTATGGCTTCGCCGCGTCTGACGGATGAAGCGCCGCTGGTGGCTGCCTATCAGGACGCCTGGCAAAACTACCGCAACCAGGGGCTGGCGCCGCTGATCGATGCCGCCGAGGTGCACGATGTGGCCAAATTTAACGCGCTGATCCCGGAAGTCTCCCGCCTCGACCGCCAGTACGAGATCGTTCTCGACCAGGTCCTTTCCGTCCACCAGAAATACGCCAAAAGCCTGAACGAGGATGCGAGCAGCAATTTCGTCTCCGGCCTGGCGATCATTGCCGCTATCGCCAGCCTGTTTGTGGTGGTGATTGTCGCCGTCAGCCTGCTGATGAAGCGCTTTGTCTTTGCGCCGGTAAACCTGGCGCGCGAGCACTGCAGCCAGATTGCGGCGGGCAAGCTGGACGTTCCGGTACCGGTCAAGGGGAGCGCACATAACGAAATCGATCATCTTATGAGCTCAATGGAGCAGATGCGTCAGGCGCTGCTGGCGACCATCGCCCAGGTGCGCGATGCGAGCCATACCGTAACGCACGCGGCGCAGGAGATTGCCTCCGGGAATATCGACCTGGCGTCACGTACCGAGCAGCAGGCTTCCGCGTTGACCCAGACGGCGGCCAGCATGGAAGAGCTGAGCGCAACGGTGGCGAACAACACCGACAACGTTTATCAGGCCGGTAAACTGGTGCAGGACGCGGTGAAAAATGCCCACACCGGTGAAGCGGTGACCCGTGAAGTGATCGACACGATGAACACCATCGCGGCGAACTCGAAGCGCATCGAAGACATTACCAGCGTCATTAACAGTATCGCCTTCCAGACCAACATTCTGGCTCTGAACGCGGCGGTTGAAGCGGCGCGCGCCGGTACGCAGGGACGCGGCTTTGCGGTCGTGGCCAGCGAGGTACGCACCCTGGCACAGAAAAGCGCGGTGGCAGCCAAGGACATCGAGAGCCTGATTGCGCAGTCGGTTTCCAGCGTGAAAAACGGCGCGGAGCTGGTGAGCCGCTCGGGCGAGGTGATTGACTCGATTATTTCGTCAGTGAATAAAGTGAATACGCTGATGGAGCAGATCTCCGTCGCCTCCGAAGAGCAGAGCCGCGGGATCGGCCAGGTCGGCCAGGCAGTGACCGAGATGGATGGCGTGACCCAGCAGAACGCCGCGCTGGTGCAGCAGTCCGCTGCGGCAGCGGCATCGCTGGAAGAGCAGGCGCAGCAGCTTTCACGGAGTATTTCGAGTTTTAGTTTGCCGGTGCAGGCTTGATTGAATGACGGGAGGCTCCTGAGAGGGCCTTTTTAATGTTTTGAAGAGCACCAGTGATTCATTCGTTGGTGCTTAATTCCGCCGCCACGTCTACGATAGCAAACGCCGCCGGCACTGAAACTCACTTTCAGTATCGGTGGTGTTGAACAACGAGCCCTACGAGTCGTTAGCTTCTAAGTCGATAAATCAGGGGCAGCAAAGTAGATTGAAGTAAAAACGTCCTTTATGATGACTCAAAGGTTAGCCCAAAAGGAAATCATGACAATGAGCGTTGGAATAATTACAGACGAGCCGGGACGTTTCTTCACCTTCCAGTCTACATTGCCAGCCGGTGAATATTTCGAATTTCGCCCCCGCAATCCTCCATTGAACTCAAAACCCATCGTTGATGACGAAAGCGGGATGTGTATTGGTTATTCCGTCGCTCAGGCTGCCGGTTTGTGGCAGATTTATGATGCAGACGGCATGTTTGTCAGGCTGGAAGAAGCGCCATTAGAAGCCCCCCTGATTGACCCAACGGACCTCGCTTTAATTGCTTTTGGTGCATTTCGTCTTTTTCGAGCAGGTAAGGCGTTACTGGAAAGTGGTGTCAAAGCCGCCGTAACTGTGAGACTCAGTGAGGCTACCATCAGTCTCTTGCGTGGCCGTCTTAAAATGGGCTTATCAGCTCGCGCGCTCAGGATGAGTGAGTCATCTGCAAAACACATGCTGACCCCAGGTCGTTATGTGCCTTTACAGATTCAGGAAAAGGCCATTCGTTATGGCATCAGAACGCCGGACCCTCTCAAAAAGCCAGGGCTTTTCCGTTACGAGGCTCGTATGTATAAGCTTGTGGAAGACAGGCAAAATAAAGGCACTTATATTTATAAGTCTTACCGTCTTGAGGTTTTGGTCAGGGAAACTGACTGGACTATCATGCATTTTCAGTACATGCCGTAAGGGGGGATCATGATAGATATCACAAGCGGTGACAGACACCTTAAAATAACGCCTTATGAAAGGCTGACTGAGCCCGAAGAGCCTGCCTATAGCCGTATTATGGTTTGGGTTGAATTCTCAATCCCTGCCTTAAAAACAGAGTTTGCTGCAGAGTTTTTTGTCGGTCAGTTGGAGCAGTTCAGGAATGATACACATGGTTTCCATCAGGCCTTAAGGACAGGTGAGAGATTTAAGGATATTAGTTTAACCTCGGCATTCGAGCAGGTTGTGCTTAAGTTTCATCAGGCACATTTTGCCGGGGCTGTTGGCGCTAGTATGGTACTTAAGCCTGAAAACCATGCTGACAGTATTACTCTGGATGATTCCTTCGATATCGATGAAAGTTACTTTCCAGACCTGCTCTCTGGTCTGGACGACATCATATCATGGCAAAACTGATGCATGAATTAAGCCACAAGACCGACACTCAGAATGCCGGTCTTTTTATGCCATCTACTCGCGATCTTCTCATCTTTAAGCTCTACATGCATCAGGTGCATGAGTTTGCATCCGTCTAATATTCCAGCGTTTGCCAGTCAGCTGCAGCGCTGGCACGGCTCGGGGCTCCTGGTGCATCTGCATTAGAATCGCCCCCCTTAAGCGGGCAGACGAGGTGGGGAAAGCATTGCACGATAGAACTAAAAGCAATATATTAATTCATAAGTTTAAGTGAGCCGTAAATTTTACTTAGGGATGAATAAAAATGATTAATGGCATTGGCCTGCAAAATTTTAGAAGCTTATGTGGATAAAACATTTATAAATCTCAAACCAATCACTGTATTTGTTGGAAAAAACAGTAGCGGCAAAAGTTCATTATTACGTACGTTCCCTCTGCTGCGTCAATCTGTTGAAGAAAATACCACAGGTCCTATCCTTTGGTATGGGCGTTTTGTAGACTTTGGTGACTTTACAGATGTATTGTCTCGAAACTCAGAGAATAAAGAAATTACTTTTAGTTTTTCGCTTTCTGTCCCGCCGGAAATTTCGCAAAGATACGCTTATTATCGATTTAATGATTCTGCCAAAACGGTTACAAATATTGAAACTGAATTGACAGTTTATTCTAAGGATAAAAAAACTAAGACAAAAAATATAAAATTGATTTTGGATGATGGTATCATAACAATATCTCTTGACGACAATGGCAATGTGAAGTTGCAAATAGAATCTAAAGGAAGGACTTTAGAGCGTGAAGGTATTGTTGCTAGAAATCTTGGCCAGTTCATCCCTAGCCTGCATTCCAAGGGTAAAGAGGATTCGACAGTAACGTCGCCAACTTTCTTTTCGATAAGACATCCTCGAGGTGACAGGGCTTTAGAGTTATCATTTATTGACGCAGCGTCGAAATCGATAAGGAATTATTTCCATATAAATTCCGACGTTAGTCAGTTCACTGAATCGTTTAAAAAAATCGGATTCGTGCCAAAAAAACATGCACATTCACTTTTGAAATTCCTATTCAAAGAACAAAAAATATTCACTAAGAATCTCAAAGAACATAAAGATGATATTATGGATGAGTTATATCCTTTTGTCATTGGTTGGAATATTAATAATATTATTGATATAATTAACACATCTTTAGCAGATTCATTTAGAAATGTAAAATATATTGCGCCACTGCGTGCAACTTCAGAACGATTCTATCGCTTTCAAGATTTACAGGTAAATGAAATAGATCATACTGGGTCTAATTTAGCGATGCTCCTCAATTCATTAAGGCCAACAGATAAAGCAAAATTTGAAGAGTGGACCAAGACTAACTTCGACTTTATTATTAAAGTCGAACAATCGGGTTCTCATTTCGCTATCCTAGTTAATACTGGTGACAATGCTGAAAACTATAATATAAGTGATATGGGGTTTGGTTATTCTCAAGTGCTACCTATCGTTGCTGCAATTTGGCTTGAAACGGAACGTAGAGCTAGTAGTCCGAGAAGACCTATTACATTTATCATTGAGCAACCAGAACTTCATTTACATCCATCATATCAGCATAACTTGGCAAAGATATTTGCAAAAGTTGTTACTAAAGCAAAAGAGAATGAAATTGATCTAAAAATAATTTTTGAAACACATAGCCAAACAATGATTGAAGCTTTAGGTGAGTGCATTGAAGGTGAGGTGGGATTATCAGAAGATGATGTTTCAGTTTTAGTCTTTGAAAAAAATTCAAAGCAGCAGACAATCGTCAAAAAAACCTATTTCAACGAAGATGGTTACCTCCAGAACTGGCCCGTAGGTTTCTTTTCAGGTAGATAATGATGTTGATTAAAATTGAAAATGCGACCAAAGAGGATGTTCTCAATAAAGATTATATAATTTCAATTGAGAATATTCTGCGTTCATTTGCTGAAGAAAAGCATTTGCTAATTGCACAAAGGGCTTTTTTTAAGAATATAATTGAATCTCAGGGCGATGTTTATAGTACATCTTCTAAGCATTTTGCTTCTGAAGCTTTATCTGGGTTGCTAGAGTACCATTCGATCATCAATCAAGTATCTTTTTATGTTTCTATAGATTTTTCAATTCGTGATAATTCATTTAGTTGGGTCGATTTGGGAGTGAGGTATAAGTTTGTCTGTGGCCCTTTATTCTTTAGTGACTCATCCCAACTACAGAAAACCAAAATAGTTTGTGAAAATCCCTTAGATTCTGATTTTTTTAAGATAGTTGCCAGTTTCTATGATAGAAAAGAGTCATTGTCAGGGTGTTCAATAAATTTCATTGCGTTAAATGGTGGCGGTGGGAGTACAAAGGATGTTTTTGACCGGACCATACAAAACAACGAAATTGCGTTTTGCATAGTTGATAATGATAAGAAGCATCCTAGAGCTCCATTCGGAGGGACTAGTGCTCATTTTATCAAATCTAAAACCAATAAGTCAGGTTTAGTAGAGATTTTAGATGTGCATGAAATCGAGTCGCTGGTACCTTTTGAGACAATTGAAAAAGTACTATCTGATTTGAATTTGTTAGTTAAAAAACAAGAATCGCTTGATTTTTTAAAAAAATATGTTCAATCGATGAGTCGGCAAAATTTTATTTTGACCATAAGAAAGGATTTGATTTAAAAACTGCTTTGGAACTCGATAATGCTCATGGGGATTATTGGCGCCCCATCTTGAAAAAACTTAACGATGATATTCAATGTGATTGCATTGACTCCAAAAAATGTGATTGTAAGCCTTCATGTTTGACTTATGATGGGTTCGGTGATGGTTTGCTCAGCAATACATTAAAACATATTAATCAAGGTAGTTTAAGGAGGTATAACCCTCCTTTGAGTCCAAAGTTATATGATAAATGGTATGCGTTAGGTAAGAATTTCTTTTGCTGGAGTTGCGGGCCTTGTAAAAAATCAAGGCTGAGTTGAAGTTAAAAGCGGTGAGGGAAAACCTTCACCGCATATTATGTTTATTAGCGATTGGTTACGATAATATTCGTCTGGCATCAGGCATGCACCATAGCTAACCAGTCGCTGTGTGCCCTGTTTCACCTTCTCCAGAGTAGCCATATGCTCTTCATGCATGTCTCGAAGCGAGTTTGTTAATGCAATCGCTAACTGTTTATTCGACTGCATTTTTAGTTGCAAATAGTTTTGTGCCATTTTATATAACCTTGCAGTATCATTATCTTATTATCATTGATCATGTTTGAGAAAGGGGCAACATCGAAAATGGGAAAGCGCAAGAGTGCTCTGGTTTATGTCCTGACCGTCATTATATTTTTGCTTATTATTCCTGAGATCATTTTGCGTGTATGCACGTCCGAGCAACTTGGCCGTATCAGCGACTTCACCAGTTTAGGTGGCTTGTTAAATCCACTATTATCCTTGCTTATCTTCCTGGCATTGGTGTCAATCATACTGGCCGTTATTGCTATCGCACTGGTTAAGCGAATTCTTCGTACGAGATGATTTGCCTGCAAGCGACTCATAGCACCCGTCAGCCGTTACCGCTATGAGTCCAAATCGTCAGCCCAAAAAATTTTATTCACCCCAGCAATATTTCCCTTCCTCATCCGTCTACCTCATCACAAGCCATAATCAGTTACTGTAAACGAGGTAAACACCATGAGAGATTTTGAAATGCACGGCAGAGGTCACGGGCGCGGATTTGGTCGCCACCGCATGGGTAAGGGCTTAGTCATCGGCGCGGTGATTTTCATCGTGCTCGGCCTGGTGGTGATGACCCTGTGGAACGCCTTGCTCCCGGCCATTCTCGGCGTTAAGGATATTGGCTTCTGGCAGGCGCTGGGCATTCTGGTGCTGTGCCGCATTCTGTTTGGCGGGTTAGGTTTCCGTCCGGGGATGTTCGGCGCGCACCGCCGGATGCACGAGCGCTGGATGAACATGACCCCCGAACAGCGCGAGGCGTTTATTCAGCAGCGCCGCGAAGGGTTTGGTCGCCACGGTCGCGGCCACTGCGGCTGGCACGGTCATCGTGAGGAAAAACGCGACGACGCCGCGCCCAAAAACCCGGAAGCAGAGTGAGCGAAATGAAAGCCGGGGAGGCGGGCGGATCCATGCTGATGTCGGCGCTCAATGCCTGCCGCGCCCGGCTGACAGCCTTCATTCGCGGACGGACCTCCGTTCGCGATGATGCCGACGACATTTTGCAGGAAGTCACCTATCAGCTGATGAAAGTGGAGCAGCCGGTCGAAAACGTCGCCGCCTGGCTGTTCCGCGCGGCGCGTAACGAGATGACCGACCGGGCGCGTAAAAAGCGTGAAGTGTCGCTCTCCGGCTATTTTACGGGCGAAGACGACGACGGTTTCCCGGAGGACGAGCTGGCCGAAACCCTGTTCGGCGTACCGCACACGCCAGAAGAGGAGTACCTCAAGACGCTACTGTGGGAAGAGCTTGGGCAGGCGCTGTCTGAACTGCCGCCGCCGCAGCGGGAGGCGTTTGAAAAGACCGAGCTCCACGGCTACAGCATTAAAATGCTGGCAGAGGAGACCGGCGCCAGCGAACAGGCGCTGTTATCCCGCAAGCACAAGGCGGTGATTTTTCTGCGCACGCGGCTGCGGGACGTCTATGACGCGCTGACGGGCGAATAGCGGTGACAGACAAAACCTTACACTTCCGGCACTTGTAGATTCATCACTATCGTTTATGATCGGGGCGTCTTGTTACTCTGGAACGTTATGCGCAACCGTCAGCTCCTCGGAAAATGGCTTTTGATCGTCACCTGTCTCGCTATGGCGCTTTGCCTCGTGCAGCGTGCGGTGATGCTCAACCATTTTTTACAGGGACTGGATCCGCAGATTTCCCTGAGTGCAGATGCCCCGGCTCAAACCAGCAGCACCGAACAGCCCGGCCCGTCGCCTTGCCAACTTGGCGCACACTCGCTGCTTTGCGCCCAGCCGCTGTTCTTCGACGGCGCGCTACCGGCCATTATTATCTTCTTCGCGCTGCTGCAGCTGTTTACGCAAGGGCGGGCATTGGCTCCCGCAGAACAGCCCGTTCAGGCACCGCCTCCCCGAATACACCTTAAAAACTGCGTTTTCCGTGAATGAAAATCATCGTCCTCACACGATAATTTTCACTGTTCACGGAGTAAAACATGGTTAACCTCTTCAGGGGATTCGTCTTCCTGTGGCTGTCCTGCATCGGCATTGTCCATGCGGCAGACACCGGCTGGCAGGTTTCCCCACAAAACGATCACGCCCGCATCCGCTTTCAGGCGGAGAGGGAGCAAACGCACGTTAAAGGCCTGCTCACCGTTGAGCTAAAGCCCGGCTGGAAAACCTACTGGCGATCGCCGGGCGAGGGCGGCGTCGCGCCAAAAATCAGCTGGCCGGAAGGCGTAACGGATAGCTGGTCCTGGCCGGTCCCGTCGCGCTTCGATATCTCCGGCATGACCACGCAGGGCTATCACGATAAGGTCGCTATCCCGATTACACTCGACGGGGTGAAGGGCGACACGCTCGACGGGACGCTCACGCTCTCGACGTGCAGTAACGTCTGCCTGCTGACGGACTACCCGCTGCATCTCGATTTTACCCAGCCGGTGGACGAGGGCTTCCGCAGCGAGTTCGAGCAGGCGATGCGTGCCGTGCCCGGTACGTCAGGCGTATCCGCGGATCTCTCCGCCTGGCTCGCTGGCGACAAGCTGGTGATTACCGGTACGACGGACGGGAAGTGGGATAACCCGGGGATCTACTTTGACCCGCTGGAGGATGACATTCTTCCCGGCGAGCCGGTCATCAAACACGACGGCAATACGCTTCGGGTGACGGTACCCGTGACCGACGAATGGGGAGACAAGCCCGCCTCGCTGGAGGGCAAGAGGCTGTCGTTTGTGCTGACCAGTGGCGGTCACGCGCAGCAAACCACCATGAGCGTTGGCGCGACGCCCGTAGCGCCCTCTGCGCCTGAAGGGACGGGCAAAATGGTGCTCTTTGCGCTGCTGGGCGGGCTGATCCTCAACCTGATGCCCTGCGTGCTGCCGGTCATGGGGATGAAGCTTAACAGCATCCTGCAGGCGGGATCGGACAGGCGCGCCATCAGGCTGCGCTTTCTGGCCACCAGCGCCGGGATCCTCACCTCCTTTATGCTGCTGGCGGGAATGGTGACCGCGCTGAAGCTGGCCGGGGCGTCGCTGGGGTGGGGCATTCAGTTCCAGAACCCGTGGTTTATCGGCCTGATGATCGCCGTCACCTTCCTGTTTGCGCTGAACCTGTTTGGCGTGTTTGAGATGCTGCTGCCTTCCGCCGCTACGGGACGGTTGGCTACGGCAGGTGGCGCGGGGATTGGCGGCAGCTTCTGCGAAGGGATGTTCGCCACGCTGCTGGCGACACCGTGCTCCGCGCCGTTCCTCGGTACGGCGGTCGCCTTTGCCCTTGGCGCACCGCTGCACTCCCTGTGGCTGATCTTCCTGATGCTCGGCGTGGGCATGAGCCTGCCGTGGCTGTTTGTCGCTCTGGTGCCGAAAACGGCCATGCTGCTGCCGAAACCCGGCCGCTGGATGAATACGCTAAAAGTCGTTCTGGGCCTGATGATGCTCGCCTCCAGCCTGTGGCTGGCGACATTGTTAAGCGTGCATCTGGGCGAGGCGGTCAGCCAGATTGTGATGCTGGTGCTCATCGCCGTCGCGCTCGCGCTGTTAGCCCTGAAGGGGCAAAAATCCTCACCGCTGTTCTGGCTCGTGATTATCGCGCTGTCGGCGCTCGGCGGGTATCAGGCGCGCGGGCTGCTTAACGCGCCGCCTGACGCTCCGGCGCAGAATACCGCTCAGTCCATCCCGTGGCAGCCGCTCAGCGAGGAGGCCATCCAGCAGGCGCTGGCGCAGGGGAAGCGGGTGTTTGTGGATATCTCGGCGGACTGGTGCGTGACCTGCAAAGTTAACGAGCATCGGGTGCTGAATCAGCCGGACGTCATTGCCGCGCTGCGCCAGCCGGACGTGGTGGCCCTGCGCGGAGACTGGAGCCAGCCGTCCGCGTTTATCGCGGATTTTCTGGCGAAACGAAACCGTTACGCTATTCCGTTTAACGCGGTGTATGGCCCCGGCCTGTCTGACGGCGAAATCCTCTCGCCGCTGCTGGACAAGCGCACCCTCATCACCACCCTGAACAACGCAAAAGGCTAACTGTGTTATGAAAAAAATCCTTATTACGCTTCTGCTCCTGCTGGCCCCGGTTCAGGTGTTCGCTGCCCAGCCGCTGACGCCGGACCAGGAGCAGCGCGCGCAGAAGATGATCGCTGATTTCCTGTTTAACGATCCAAACTCCCCGCGCATCGGAGCGAAAAACCCAAAGCTCACCCTGGTGGTGTTTACCGACTACAACTGCCCGTACTGTAAAAAATTCGATCCGTACCTGGAGAAGATTGTCGAAAAACACCCGGACGTGGCGGTGGTCTTTAAGTTTTTACCTTTCCGCTCGGAAAGTTCGCTGACCGCCGCACGAGACGCGTTAACCCTCTGGCGTGCGCATCCTGAGCAGTTTATGAAGCTGAACCACACTCTGATGGCGAAAAAGGGGTACCACGATGACGCCAGCATTCAGGAGGCGCAAAAGCGGGCGGGCGTGAGCGTGACGACGCCAGACGAGGAGAGTTTTCTGACGATCAGGCGCAGCCTCATTGTGGCGGAAAAAATGGGGATCCAGGGCACGCCCGCCACGCTTATCGGCGAGGGGCTGCTTCCCGGCTGGGTGCCGTTTGAACAGTTCGACGAAATGGTCAGTGACGCACTGAAAAACCGCTAACCTGAAGGGGGCGGAATGCCCCCGACAAACCGGAGAGGGAAATGAAAAAATTACTGTTACTTTCGGCGCTGGCGACGTCAGGGCTGGTACAGGCGGCTGAAGCCATACCGGATGTGGTGAAGCACTTCAGCGAGCAGCAGAACATCAAAATCATCAAGAAGCTGGATGCGCCGGGCGGGGCGCCAGCCTGGCTGGGGCAGTATCAGGATATGGGCGTGACGCTCTTTCTTACGCCGGACGGCAAGCACGTGATCTCAGGTTATCTTTATGATGAAAAAGGGAAGAACCTCAGCGAGGGCTATTTCCAGAAAGAGATCTACGCCCCGATGGGCCGCGAAATGTGGAAGAACCTCAACGCGGCGCATCCCCTGAAGGAAGGGGCGGATAACGCCCCGCGTAAAGTCTTTGTTTTCGCCGATCCGTTCTGTCCGTACTGCAAGCAGTTCTGGGCCGAAGCGCAGCCGTGGGTGAAGGCGGGCGAGGTGCAGCTCAACACGCTGCTGGTGGCGTTTCTCAACCCCAACAGCGGGCGTAACGCCTCGGCGATTCTGAATGCGAAAGATCCGGTTTCGGCGTGGCGCGAATACGAGCTTTCCGGTGGGAAAAAATTACCGAAGCCAGAGGGCGAGGCTTCCCGTGAGACGGTTGAGATCCTGCAGAAGCACCAGACGCTGATGGACAGCCTGGGCGCTAACGCCACGCCGGCCATTTACTATCTGAATGCGGAAAATGAGCTGCAGCAGGTGGTCGGTATGCCGGATGCGCAGCAGCTTGAGGCGATGTTCGGGCCGAAGCCGTAAAAAAAACAGGCAGAAACGGGATGTTTCTGCCTGGTCATCAATCAGCTACCCCAGCGTCCTCGGAGGTAGTTTACGGCCTGCTGGGTCTGCGGCTGGTTCAGGTAATCTTCCCGGAACAGGATGGTGCCGTTCACGTTGGGCAGCGAATCGTTGAGATCGAGCTGCTTTTTCAGCTCCGGCACGCCGCCCTGAACCGTCCAGTCCGGTTCGTTTCTCGACGGCTCGCCCACCTTGTAGAACGCAATGCCGATATACAGGCGAGTGTGGGTCGGCTTAACGACGTCGGCCCACCATTTGGTCAGCACGTCGTAGCGCGCGGCGTCCCGGGAGAAGGGCCAGTAAATCTGCGGAGCGATGTAGTCGAGCAGGCCCTGCTGAACCCACTGACGCGTATCGGCGTAGGATTCATCGTAGGCCGCGGCGCCGCGGGTGTCCGAGCCTGCCGGGTCAAAGGAGCGGTTACGCCACACGCCCGCCGGGCTGACGCCAAACTCAACGTCGGGCTTAGTCTGTTTAATCGCGCGGGAAACCTGGACGATCAGCTGCTGCGTGTTGTGTCTTCGCCAGTCGGCCTTTGAGGCAAATCCCTGACCGTACTGCCGCCAGGTCTGCGAATCATTGAGCGCGGACCCTGGCGATTCTGCGTAAAAGTAATCATCGAACTGCACGCCGTCTACCGCGTAATTCGCCACCACTTCGGTCACCACTTTGGTTATCCAGTCGCGCACTTCCGGAATGCCGGGGTCGAGCACAAAGCGGTCACCCGAGATGCGCACCCACTCAGGGTGCTGGACATAGACGCTGGACGGGGTCTGATAGGAAGTCCGGTTCAGGGCGGCGATGGTTGACGGTTTGGTGTTGGTCGACACGCGGTACGGGTTGAACCATGCATGGACCTTCATGCCGCGCTTGTGCGCTTCATCCAGCATAAACTGCAGCGGATCGTATCCCGGATATTCGCCGATGTTGCCCGTCAGCATATCCGACCACGGCAAAATTTTTGATGACCAGAGGGCCGTGCTGTCCGGCTTCACCTGGAAAAACACCGTGTTAATACCGAGGTGCTTAAGATTGTCGAGCTTGCCGATCAGCGCCTGCTTCTGCATCGCGATGCGCTGATCGGCGCTGCGGCCGTTCACCGAGGCTACTGGCGGCCAGTCGAGACGAGAGACGGTTGCCAGCCAGATCCCGCGCATCGGCTCGTTTGCCTGCTGCGTCGGTTTACTGACGTTGGGGAGAGGGGTAACCAGTGATTTGGGTGGTTTGGAGGAGCAGCTCACAAGTAAAAGCGCGCAGGCAGCCAGCGCACCAATCCGTTTTACGTGTCGCGTCATTTGCGTATTAGCTCTTGATAATCCGACTGTTGGCCCAGGGATTAAAGGCGGGCTCCGCCTGTTCTGTGCTTACCTCATCGTTGAGGGAGTCCAGATACAGGGCTTCCACTTCCGCGCGCGCCCACGGGGTGCGGCGCAGAAATTTCAGGCTCGATTTAACGCTGGGATCTTTTCTGAAACAGTTAATTTTGATTCGGTCGCCCAGTTCGCTCCAGCCATATTTTGCCACCAGGGCATTGACCATCATCTCCAGCGTTACGCCATGCAAAGGATCTTTGGAAATATGTGCAGTCATAGGTGTCCGGATGTCTCGATTTTTAGGGGATTGGGGTAACCCCTGAAAGGGTACAAGAAAGCAGGGGAAGCGGCAATGCAATCCAGACTGGATATGCAATGGGGATGAGTGCAAGCGGAGTAAACCCACCTTATTTAAGCGTTAAGAGTGTTAGAGGTAAAAGTATAATATCGTCAGACGCCTGACATTGTCTGCATTGATGAAATCGTTGGTCACTTAATATCTAACCCTTCGTGAGAAATACTATGAGCAGCAGCGGAAATAAATTTACTTACCTGGTGGTTTCACCTCCACACGTCCGTCGCAGGAACGATGAAATAGAAAAAATTGAGTTAAAAAAGTATCTCAATCGGCAGGACGGAATTAAAAAACAGATCAATCATCCTTCCTACGGCGATGTTTGCGTAGCTTATAAGCCTCCTAAAACCATGTTATTACCTGCAGACACACTTGTTGCCAGAACCAAATTTTATGCGATCCCAGGTGCGCTGGAGTGTGGCTATTCACAAAGTATCAACTGGACTGCAGAAGGGATGTTAAATGCAGAAATACACAGAAAGATTAGTATATACGTACTCGCCAGATTAAAGCTGGCCGGCGCCTGTATTGGTATTAGCCATAGCCGATCTTTTAAGGTGAAGAATTTTTACCAGTGCATTGAAGCCTCAGAGAAAGCGACTATTTCCTTTATTATAGGCGGTTTCTTTTGCTACCAGTCTGCAACCAACTGGTTAAACTCCAGACATGAACAAATCAAGCTATTTATTCATGCCGGGCTCGCGGATAAAGCATCCTTAAGCCTTAAGCGAAAAAAGGGTAAGAAGACTACCCCCGATTATCTGATTGAGACGACCCAGGGGAAGTGGCACGTATTTGAGAGCAAAGGCGGCGAAAGTAGCAGTCGATGGCAGAGAATCGAAGAGGGCATTGCGCAGTTAGAAAGCGTCACCAGAGTTGGCTGGAAAGGGCAAAAAAACCAGCCTATAAGCACCTTCGTCTGTACACACACGTCCATAGATTCAGGAAAAGAGATTGCGGTGAACGTTGTTGATCCTCTCCCTGGTCACTCGCGATCTATTATTCTCAATCGCGCTGTCTCTGTTCTTCTCACAAAAGCGTCATTAATCGACCTTTTTGACGTGCTGGCAGAAGATGAATCGAATGCCGTGTTTAGCATCCCGGGTATGCAGGGATGGAAATTTATCAACGCCCCACTGTATGATCACGTTCAGTTAGGTATCCCGGAAAAATACTCTGCCTTAAAAGATGTATTAAGAATAGGGGTTGGGCAGTATCTAGCGCTTAAAGAAATAATTGATGACGCGCTTATGGAAGACGATGAAATGCCCACGCCGGAAGCCGTTGAAAAACGATTATCAGATCTATCTATAAAGCCCGATGATGTGCGCAACGCCATGACGCTAATAGCCCCCTTGCTGCATAAAAAACGTGCTTATGAAGATATACTGCATCTATTCTCTGAAAAACTTAAACTGCCAGAGCTGGCGGATAAATTTTGTCAGGAAGATGAACGGTTAGAAAAAGCATTATCCGAATCAGTAAGAAAGCATCGATCTCCATGGGGCGGCCTGGTGCGTGAAGCGCCAGCACCCGGTCATGATGACCCTTGGGAGAAAAAACAAAGACAGAATAAAATGAAGCCCTGACCTGAACAGCAGTAATGGGACAGAAAGGCCGCGCTGATGCTCGGCCTTAAGCTATCAAGCGGTTATTTTGTCTGGGTAAAAAGCTCCGGCGCCCACGGACGCGGATCCACTTCCATAAACGGCGCGCGCTCGAAGCGGTCCTTCAGCGCCCACGGCACCGTGCAGTCAAAGATGGTTTTGCAGGAAATGCCGTTTCCGCGAATCGAAGTGCTGTAATCCGGCGACTGGGACGGATCCAGCTGGTGGCCGCGGATCCCCGGAATATTGGTGATGCTGACATCGCCCTGCATGCGGGTGGTCATCGCCCACAGGATGTCGTCGCTGTCGAAAATATCCACGTCTTCGTCGACAAGAATGATGTTCTTCAGCTCCGAATAGGTGGCTAAGGCAATCAGCGCCGCCTGGCCCTGACGTCCTTCGTCTGACGGCTGGCGCTTTTTCACCTGCAGGATCCCGAGGAATTTACCGCCGCCCGCGGTATGCGCATAGACGTTTTGCAGGAAGCCCGGAATCGCCTCTTCAACGGCATTGCGGATGCTGGCTTCCGTCGGTAAACCGGCCAGGGTGGTATGCTCTTCTCCCGGTCCCACCAGCGTTTGCAGGATCGCGTGGTTTCGCATGGTCACCGCTTTCACTTTGATCACGGGCAGGGACGGGTTCGCCTCGCCGCAGTAGCCCGGGAACTCCGGCATCGCGTGGCCGGTATTGGTGTGCTGATCTTCTCTTACGCGCACGCCCGGAAGCAGTTCGCCCTCGATGATGATTTCCGCCCGCGCGATCGCTTTCTCTTTTACCGCCACGCCCTGCACCAGTTCGACTGGCTGCTGGCGCAGCGCCCCGGCGACGCCCAGCTCGTTGTAGCCAAACGGCGTGGTGGGCGCCTCAAAGCACGCGCCGATATAGATGGCGGGATCGAGACCCATATTGATCGTCACCGGCAGCGGTTTTCCGGCCTCTTCCGCCTTTTTGCGGAAGACTTCGATGTGGCGACCGGCGGCAAGGAACATGGAAAGCTCGTCGCGCTCCTGGACGCAGAGGCGGTGAATGGTGACATCCGTCAGCGAGCTGTCTTCCGGATCGCTTGCCAGCACCAGCCCCAGACAGAAGAACGGGCCGGCATCAATCGGCGTGTTTGTCGGTGCCGGAAGCAGCTTGCGCAGGTCGAAGTCAGGATCGTCTGCGTAGAAAACCTGTTCCTGGCAGGGCGCCTGCGAGGCTGGAACGACAACCGGCGCAACCGGCTTTTTCACCGCCTGGCCGACGTGTTTTGCCAGCTCAGAGGGCTTGCAGCCCAGAAGGAGCGCCGCGCGCTCGCGGCTGGCGTGCATGCCCACCAGGATGCGGGAGCCCGGATAGCCCTTCACGCTGTTGAACATCATGGCCGGTCCCGTACGGGTGGGACGTTTTACCGTGCCGCCCGCGCCGATATGGCGGTAGACTCCCGCCAGCTCCGCGTTGGGATCGACCGGATAATCAGTTTCAAGATACTGCCCTTCGTGGCGTTGCAGCAGGGCGATGGCGCTGCGGAGATCGTTGATCGGGTTTTCCATATTTTCCTCCCTCGGTTGAATACCTCCATTTTTATGGCAATGACCAATAGCATCAATTGCATCATTACTGCTAAATTGATAAGTAAATCCATATCAAAAAAGGAAGCGTTCCGTGCAGTTTCGTCAGATGCGCCATTTCATCGTGGTGGCCGAAGAGCTCCACATGCACCGGGCCGCTGAGCGTCTGAACATGGCGCAACCGGCCCTGAGCCAGCAGATTAAGGCGCTGGAAGAACGTTTAGGCGTAACGCTTTTTAGCCGGGCGAACCGCCGCTTAGCCCTGACGCCCGCGGGTGAAGCGTTTCTGGTGAAAGCCAGGCTCGCCATTTCCCTCACCGAGCAGGCGGTTCTGGACGCCAGGCAAACGGCAAGGGGCGAGCAGGGGATATTAAACCTGGGGTGCGTGTCGAGCGCGATGTTTGACGGCAGGCTGCCCGCCGCGCTGCGCCATATGCACACGCGCTGGCCGGCCATTACCATGTCGCTGGTGACGGGAAACGTGCAGACGCTCTACGCGGCCGTGCAGAGCAACCAGCTCGATGTGGCTATTATCCGGGCGCCGCTGCCGTCGCTGCCTGACGATCTGCAAAGCCGCCCGTTCACGTCAGAGAAAACGGTGCTGGCGCTGTATCGTCAGCATCCGCTGGCGGGATCTTCCGCGCTGACTCTTTCGTCGGTGAAGGACGAAAAGTGGATCTCCCTGCGCGACCCGGAGGGAATGGGGCTGGAACAATACTTTTATGACGCCTGCAGCGGGGCGGGCTTTCAGCCGGACGTGGTACAAAACGCGACCGACGTGCCCACGGTGATAAGCCTGGTCTCGGCGGGGTTTGGGCTGGCGCTGCTGCCCGCGTCGGCAAAGGCGGTGAGCGTAGAGAACGTGGTTTACGTGGACATCCTCGACCGGCTCCGGGAAAGCGAGCTGACGCTGGTTTGCCACCGGATTATTCGCTCAGAAGTGCTTAAAAAATTCCTGATTACCCTCGATCAGACCTGACGCCCGGCGGCCTGCAGCAGCTGCTCGCGCAGCCAGGCATTCGCCGGATCCTGGCTGTTTTTCGGGTGCCAGTACATGTAGATGATAATCGGCTGGAGCGGCAGCGGCGGCGCAAAGAGATCCAGCGTGCTGGCAAACTGTTTCAGCATCCGTTCCGGCAGGGTGCACACCAGGTCGGTACCGGCGACAAGCGCAGGCGCCACGGCGTAGCTCTGCGTGGACATCGCGACGTGCCGCTGGTAGCCCAGCCCGGCCAGGGTTTGATCGACAAAGCCGGTAAATGGATCTCCCGCCGATGACACCACCAGATGAGAAAGCGCGCAGTAGCTTTCCAGATCTAACGCTCCGGTCCCGCGCGGATGGCCTTTGCGCTGGGCGGTGGCAAACGTATCGTCGAGCAGTTTGCGTCTCACCCAGCCGTCATGGGCGCCCGCGCTTACGCCGATGTAGATATCCACATCTCCGTTTTCCAGCTGCTGCGCCAGTTCGGACATCTGTGGCAGGGCGAAGCGCAGGCGAATATCGGGAGCAGCGGTACCCACCTGGTTAAGCAGCCCGGTGCCCAGCATCAGCGCCGGGTTTTCGTGCAGGGCGATAACAAAGGTCCGGGTACTGGTCTGGGCATCAAACGTAGTGGGGGCAAACAGCGCGCTGATGCCGCGCAGCACGCTCTCTATCTGCGGCTTAAGCGCTTCCGCTCGCGGCGTGGGCAGCACCCCACGTCCATGTGGGGAAGGAATAAACAGCGGTTCGCCAAACAGCGTTCGCAGACGCGCGAGACGAGCGGACAGCGCGGGCTGGCTGATGCCCAGCCGCGCGGCCGCATGGGTGATATTCCTGTCCTGAAGCAGGGCGTCCAGGGTCAGGATCAGGTCTATGTCCATGTCAGGGCTGGTCGTCATCTTATTTCGCGCTGCCGGCGTCCCGGTTGGTATAGGTCACAGGGACCCAGGCATAGCCGCCGTTTTCGCCTTTGGTGACATACCCGATACCCGGAAAAGGCAGATGGGGCGCAGCAACCAGATCTTTATTTTTCACAAAGTCAGCAAACGCATGTTCGCGCACGCTTGCGGCTTTGTTCTGATCTTCATCGTAGGTAATGGTCACGTCAGGCTGCGGGAACTGTACCGCCGCGGCATGAATGATGTCGCCGACAAAGGTGATCTTCTCGCCTTTGCTCGTCAGCGTGTAGAAGGCTGAACCCGGCGTATGGCCGGGATGAACCGTGCCGGTCAGCCCCGGGAGAATCTCCGATGTGCCGCTAAAAGGCACCACTTTACCGGCGTCAAGATAGGGTTTTAAGGTCTTCTGCGCGACGTCAAAGTAGTTCCTGCCGTAGCCGGTTTTTTTCTGATTCTCGTCGTTAAAGAAAAAGTCGACGTCCGGTTTACCAACGAAAACGCGCGCGTTACTGAACACCACCTTGCCGTCTTTCACCAGGCCGCCCGCGTGATCGGAGTGGGCGTGGGTCAGCAGGACTTCAGTAATGTCCTCGGGTTTAACCCCCTGGGTGGCGAGGCTCTCAATCAGACGTCCGCCGTTGCCGGGGCCAAAGAGCTGGCCTGAGCCCGTATCCACCAGAATTTTATGTCCGGGCATCGCAATCAGGAACGCGTTAATGGATACCTCAGGCGGGTTGGTCTGGAAATTTTCCGCGAGCAGCGCATCGATTTTTTGCGGCGTTGTCCGGCGCAGCAGCTTGTGCAGATCCTGCGCGACGGTCCCGTCCGTAAACGAGGTGACCAGAACGTCGCCGACCTGAACGCTGTATCCGCCCGCCGGTTGTTTAACGACGTGCTGGGGCGTCTCTGCCGCCGCCTGCAGCGCAGGGTAGAAAAGCAATGAACTGGAAATCAGCGTAGAAAGAGCAAGTTTTTTCACGGTAAGCATACGAGTCTCCTTTGAAAGCGCTCATCTTACTTCTTCGTAAAATTATAAGAACCTGCCCAGAAATGATAGGACCTATAAACGCAGTGGATAGCACAGCGCAGAAGCCGGGTGGCGATGCTGCCTTTCCCGGCTCGTAACACGTTATTTTTTCAGAGGTGCGTTCCAGCTGTCCGGCGTGGCTTTGGACCAGGAGCCATAAGCGGCATTTGGCAGCACAATCCAGTCGTTACCGAAGTGTTCCGCGCTGGCCTCAACCAGCTCACGCTGCTGCTCGCTCGGCTTTTTATTTTTAAACTGCACGGCGAAATCCGGCAGGCTGTCGCCAAACAGCATCACGATCTGCTGCTTTTTGAGGATGCTCTGGCGACGCTCTTCCTTGCTGACCGTGTCCAGAAGCACGCTTTCATCGGACACCTGTGGAAGTCCCAGAGCTTTTAACGTCCTGAGCGTATCGGCTTTGTTTTCCTGCATGCGGTCCGAGACATAATAGATACGGACCTTGCTCTGATTCACGTGGTCAAGAAACGCTTTCGCACCGGGAATTAAGCCGGGTTTTCCCTGTTTCTCCCAGTCGCTCCAGGTGTCCCATTTTGTATAGTCGTGACACTGCTCGGTGTCGCGCACCAGCAGAGGGGTGTTATCCAGCACAGTTTCATCGAGATCCATCACCACGGCGTATTTTTCTGGCGCTTCCAGATCTTTTAACTTTTCGTTAAAACGCTCGGTGGCAAACCGATACGTCTGCAGCTGAAGGGCCACGATCTCTGCCGATTTCTGCTGATAGCGCAGCGCCATTTCGTACGCTTTGGGTTCACACAGATCGCCCCCGGCGGCCGTCGCCGCTGCCGTTGCACTCAAAACAGGTAATGCCAGCAGTAATGCCTTAGCCATTGAATTCACACTTCTTTCCTCAACACCGTGGTTAAAATCCCGAAAGCGTAATGAAATTCAATGACAGAAATATGAAGGCCGCGCCGTTAGACCAGCATGTAATACCAGAACAGGGCGATCTCGTCTTTTTCCGGTAAGGAGTTGTAGAGATAACGATCGTATCCGCCCAGGGTAAACCCGTAGTTGCGGTAAAACAGACAGGCAGAAACGTTCACATTTTGTGTTTCAAGCCGTAATCCCGGCGCGTTTACGCTGCGGGCCCACACGTGCGCAGCGGCCATTAATTTTTGCGCGGCGCCGGTTCTGCGTTTCGTGCGATCCACGGCAATGTAATCCACCGAGATAAACTTATTCCAGCCGATTGACGCGGTAATAAATCCCGCAATTTCCCCGTCGTCCGTTTCGGCGATAAGAAATATGGCGTCCGGATTAACGCAATGGTTTTCAAGGGTTTGGATATCGAGCTCGTAGGTTTTAATCCAGGGCTCAGCGACGGCTTCGATATGCAAATCACAGTGGATAAAGGGCTCTCGCGCAACGTGGCTTATGGTGAAAGAAAAGTCACAGCATTCAAGGCGCGTGAGGTCGGTACTGAGTCCTTTTCGAATCTGCATACTATTCCCGGTAGTGAGTTATTTAATAAAGAATAGACGAAGCGGTTAAATCCGCTGGGCTCACGCACTTTTAATCCTGAACTAAGCTTGTACTTCGTTCCGCGTAAAATGTGGGTCATTCGAGGACAATGAATGGAATTCAGGACATTTCAAAAGCAGTGGGGTGCTGAGTTTATTTCCGATGACGTTGTACGTTTTCGCGTCTGGGCAGAAGAACAGAAAGAACTTACGCTACGTCTGGCCGCCGCCGACGTGCCGATGACGGCAACGGGCGACGGCTGGTTTCAGGCTGACGTATCCGGCGTCACGCACGGTGCAGAATATCAATTTATTCTGCAGGACGGCATGACGGTGCCCGATCCCGCCTCGCGCGCGCAAAAGGGCGACGTTAACGGCCCCTCCATCGTTATCGATCCCCAACGCTATCAGCCGGTCAACCGGGACTGGGCAGGGCGGCCGTGGGAAGACACGGTTATCTACGAGCTGCACATCGGCACGTTTACCCCGGAGGGCACCTTCCGGGCCGCCATCGACAAGCTGCCGTATCTGGCAGAGCTCGGTATTACCCAGCTTGAAGTGATGCCCGTCTCTCAGTTTGGCGGTACCCGCGGCTGGGGGTATGACGGAGTGCTGCTGTACGCCCCGCACTCAGCCTACGGTACGCCGCAGGATTTCCACGCGTTTATCGACGCCGCGCACGGGCTGGGGCTTTCCGTGGTGCTGGATATCGTGCTTAACCACTTCGGCCCCGAGGGGAACTATCTGCCTCTGCTGTCGCCCGCGTTCTTTGATGCAGATCGGATGACGCCGTGGGGCAACGGCATCGCTTACGAACGCGAGCCGGTGAGGCAGTACATCACCAATGCGCCGCTCTACTGGCTGACGGAGTATCGTCTGGACGGCCTGCGCTTTGACGCCATCGACCAGATTAAAGACAGCGCTGAGACGCACATTCTGGAGGAGATTGCCGCAAAAATCCGCGAGGCGATCCCGCACCGCCACGTTCACCTGACCACGGAAGACAGCCGCAACGTGATTTTCCTGCACCCGCGCGATGAACAGGGCAACACGCCGTTGTTTACCGCCGAGTGGAATGATGACTTCCACAACGCTGCCCACGTGTTTGCCACCGGCGAGACCCACGCGTATTACCAGGATTTTGCCTTTGAGCCCGAGAAAAAGTTCGCCCGGGCGCTGGCGGAAGGCTTTGTCTACCAGGGCGAGGTGTCGCTGCAAACCGGCGAATCCCGCGGAGTGGAGTGCCAGACGCAGCCGCCGCAGTTCTTCGTCGATTTTATTCAGAACCACGATCAGACCGGGAATCGCGCCCAGGGCGAGCGGCTGATCGCCCTGGCCGGTGCCGACAAGACGCGGGTGCTGCTTGCAGCGCTGCTGCTTTCCCCCCATATCCCGCTGCTGTTTATGGGCGAGGAGTTTGGTGAAACGCACCCGTTCCTGTTCTTCACCGATTTTCACGGCGATCTGGCAAAGGCGGTGCGGGAAGGGCGCGCGAAAGAGTTTACCGGCCATGCCGGGCACGATGAAACCGTCCCGGATCCGAACGACCTGAACACCTTCATCCGTTCAAAACTCGACTGGAATAAGATTGCCACCGACGAAGGCAAAACGTGGCTGCGCTTCACGCGCCACCTGCTGACGCTGCGTCATCGCCATATCGTTCCGCTTCTGCGTCATGGCGGCGCCGTTGAGGGCAAGGTAATCAAGACCGCGCCCGGCATGGTGGCGGTGAGCTGGCATTTCCCGTCGGGGACGCTCTCTCTGGCGCTGAATATCGGTAATAAGCCCGCCGCGCTGCCCGATATCGCGGGTGAGACGCGCTTTGCCTGGCCTGAAGCCACTAACGTGTTACCCCCGAACGGTATTGTCGTTCGCTTTGCTGATGGAGAAGCATCGTTATGATCCCTTCCGCCACGTACCGCATCCAGTTTCGTAACGGCATGACCTTCGACCGCGCTGCGGCGCTGGTGCCTTACCTGAAAGATCTCGGCATCAGCCATCTCTACGCGTCGCCCGTGTTTACCGCCACCGCGGGTTCCACCCACGGCTATGACGTGACCAACCCGAATGAAATCGACCCGGCGATCGGCGGACGAGACGGTTTCGACCGCATGGCCGCGGCGCTTAAGCAGGCCGGCATGGGGCTGATTCTGGATATTGTCCCGAACCATATGTCCACCTCGCTGGAAAACGCCTGGTGGCGGGACGTAATTGAATACGGCCAGCAGAGCCGCTATTTCCGCTATTTCGATATCGACGGGTCGCGCCCGCTAACGCTGCCGTTCCTCGGCGACACCTTTGAGGCGGAGCTGGAGAAGGGGGCGATCACCCTGAAGCGTGACGCTGTCACGGGAAAGGCCTCTCTGGTCTATTACGACACGGCGTATCCGCTCAACCCCGGCACGTACAGCGAGGATAAGAGCATCGCTGAACTGCATGAAGCGCAAAGCTGGCGGCTGATGTCCTGGCGGGAGGCGCCGAAGCAGCTCTCGTGGCGGCGCTTCTTCGAGATCACCGGCCTGGTCGGCGTTCGGGTTGAAGACGACGCGGTCTTCGACGATACGCACCGGCTGATCCTGGAGCTGGTTCACGCCGGCGTGGTGGACGGCCTGCGAATCGACCACGTCGACGGCCTGGCCGATCCGCTGGGCTATCTGCAGCGCCTGCGGGAGAAAACCGGGCCCGACTGCTACATCACGGTTGAAAAAATCCTCGCGAAGGGGGAACAGCTCCCCGCCGACTGGCCGGTATCCGGCACCACCGGCTACGAGTTTATCGCCTCGCTGGCGGAAGTGCTGGTTGACGACGATAACCTGTCGCGCCTGGAGACCATCCACGACGAGACGCTGGGGATAACGGTCGATCGCCAAGCGGAACTGCGCGATGCCAAAGGCCTGATGACCGATCGCAATTTTGAGGGTGAATTCACCACGCTGCTTAACCTTGCTGACGATCTGGCCCGCCGCAATGAGGTTGCGCTACCGCGCGAGGAGATCCGCCACCCGCTGCGCGAGCTGCTTATTGCCTTTCCGGTCTACCGCACCTATGGCACCCGGGAGGGATTAACCCCGCCGGACGTGGCGCTGCTTAACCGCGTGGTCGCCAGCGTGGAGACGTCTGAAGCGGCGCTGAGTCTGATTGTACACATTCTTACCGGCGACCTGCCGGAAGATTGCCGCGAGAGCGCCGCGCTTTTCAGGACCCGCTTCCAGCAGCTGACCGGGCCGCTGATGGCGAAGTCCGTTGAAGACACGCTCTTCTTTCGCCACAACCTCGAGCTTGCGCTCAACGAAGTGGGCGCCGACCCGACGCCGCGCGCGTTTTCATTATCCCGCTTCCACCAGGAGATGCGCATTCGTCTGGCCCGTCAGCCCGACGCGCTGCTGGGCACCTCCACGCACGATACCAAGCGCGGGGAGGATGCCCGCGCGCGCCTTTACACCCTGACGGAAGCCCCGGAGCGGTGGGGCGACAACCTTGCCCGCTGGCGGCAGATGAACCAGACCCAGGTGCGTTTTCTCAATGACGGTACCGCGCCGAACGCCGCCGATACGTGGATGATCTACCAGGCCCTGGCGGGCGTCTGGCCCGCCACGCTGTCTCCGGACGACGCTGAAGGGCTTGCATCACTGGAAGCGCGTTTTAACGGCTTCCTCGAGAAAGCGCTGCGCGAGGCAAAACAGCGCACCGACTGGATCGACAGCAACGAGAGCTATGAGAGCGTGGTGCTGAGCTACGCGCGGCACCTGCTTTCGCCGGACAACGTGCTGTTCCTGCATGATTTTAGCGAGGCGATGCAGCCCTTTATCCGGGCCGGGCTGATGAACAGCCTCAGCCAGACGGTGATCAAGCTGACGGCTCCCGGCGTGCCGGATATCTATCAGGGCAGCGAGGCGCTTAACTTTAGCCTTGTCGACCCGGATAACCGGCGGGAGCCGGATTTTCCGACCCTGGTGCAAAATCTCAGCGCGGCGGATGCCAGCGTGTTTGACAACCCGGCCTGCTGGCGAGACGGGCGCGTTAAGCAATTCGTTACCGCCACGCTGCTGCGGCTTCGACCACACTACGACGCGCTATTCCGCTACGGCGACTGGCTGCCGCTTAAGGTCTCCGGCGAGCGCGAGGAGAATCTGATTGTCTATGCGCGCGTTAAGGACGAGGAGGCGCTGATTGTTGCCGTGCCGCGTCTGGCTTTTGGTATCACCGATAACCATCAGCTGTGGGTCAATACCGCGGTAGCGATACCCGACGAACTGGTCGGGAAGCGCTATCGGGACCTGTTCAGCGGTGAGAGCCGCATTCTGCAAGAGACGCTGGATTTAACGTCAGAAAAGGGATGTGTACTGGTTCTGCTTACCTGCGAATAATCGTGGAGAACGAAAATGGCAAAGGATACTACGTTTGAAATTCGGGCCGGTCATGGTCAGCAGTTGGGAGCGAATTATGACGGAAAAGGGGTCAACTTCGCGCTGTTCTCCGCTCACGCCGAGCGTGTGGAGCTCTGTCTGTTTGACCCGTCCGGAAAAACGGAAATCGCCCGGCTGGAACTGCCGGAGTATACCCATGAAGTCTGGCACGGCTATGTACCTGACCTGAAACCGGGGGCGCTGTACGGCTATCGCGTCTATGGGCCCTACGATCCGGAAAACGGTCACCGCTTTAACCCGCATAAGCTGCTTATCGATCCGTATGCCCGTGAACTGGTGGGCGATATCGACTGGAACGACGCCCATTTCGGCTATGAGCTGGGGCATGACGAGTTAGATTTGAGCTTTGATACGCGTGACAGCGCGCCGTTCACGCCGAAATGCAAGGTTATCGACCCGAACGCTTTCGACTGGCAGGACAACAGCCGGCCAAACGTGCCCTGGCCGCATACCGTCGTCTATGAGAGTCACGTGAAGGGCTTTACCCAGATGAACCCGGCCATCCCGCCCGAGCTGCGCGGGACGTTTGAGGGGATGGGACACAAAGCCTCGGTCGACTACGTCAAGAGTCTTGGCATCACCTCGGTGGAGCTGCTGCCGGTTCACTGGTTCCCGGACGACCAGCACCTGCTCGACCGCGGCCTGAAGAACTTCTGGGGCTATAACACGCTGGGCTTTTTTGCCCCGGCGTCGCGCTACTACGGCCCGGCGGGGATCCAGGGCTTTCGCGACATGGTACGCGCGTATCACGATGCGGGCATCGAGGTGATTCTGGACGTGGTGTACAACCACACGGCGGAAGGGAACGAGCTTGGCCCCACGCTCTCGTTTAAGGGGATTGATAACTACAGCTATTACCGCACCCTGCCGGACCAGCACCGGTACTACATCAACGACACCGGGACGGGAAATACGGTCAATACCTCGCACCCGCGCGTGCTGCAGATGGTGATGGATTCGCTGCGCTACTGGGCGGAATCGATGCATATTGACGGTTTTCGTTTCGACCTGGGGACGATACTGGGCCGCGAGCCGGAAGGGTTTGACCCGCGCGGCGGTTTCTTCGACGCCATATCGCAGGATCCGGTGTTATCGAGACTCAAGCTGATTGGTGAACCCTGGGATATCGGTCCCGGCGGGTATCAGGTCGGCGGTTTCCCGCCGGGCTGGGGTGAGTGGAACGATAAATACCGCGATACCGTACGCGAGTACTGGAAGGGCGATAACGTCTCCACCGACTTTGCAGCACGCCTGCTGGGCTCCGGGGATCTGTACGATCTGCGCGGGCGTCGTCCGTGGGCCAGCGTTAACTTCATCACCGCTCACGACGGCTTTACGCTGAATGACCTGGTGTCGTACAACGAGAAGCACAACGCCGACAACGGCGAGGACAATAACGACGGGCATAATGACAATCGCTCGTACAACTACGGCGAGGAAGGGCCGACGGAGAACCCGGATATCATCGCCACCCGGGAGCGGCAGAAGCGTAATTTCCTGACCACGCTGCTGTTTTCCCACGGCTCGCCGATGCTGCTGGCCGGTGACGAGTTTGGCCGCACGCAGAAGGGCAACAACAACGGCTACTGTCAGGACAGCGAAATTTCGTGGATCGACTGGAACGGAATAACCGAAAACGACGCCGCGCTGCGCGAGTTTACCCGGCGGTTGATTGCCCTGCGCGCTCAGCAGCCGCTGCTGCGCCGTGAAAGCTGGCGCGACGGGCTGGAGATCCGCTGGTTCAATGCCGGAGGCGGCCCTCAGCAGGCCGAGCAGTGGGACGAAGGCTCAACGCTCGGCGTCTCCATCAGCAGGCCTGATCTGCGGCAGGAGGACGGTATCTGGCACGACGTGCTGATGCTGTTCAACCCGTTTGAAGGCACCGTGCCGTTCCAGATCCCGCAGTTTGGCGAAGGGGGATGGGTGCTGGAGCTGTCTACGGCAGATGGCGCTGCCGCCGGGACAGCGTTCACCGACACCGTAGAGTACGAACTGGCCGGACGCAGTATTACGCTGTTCAGACGTCCTTAGCCCTAGAGTGATGCCGCCGCGCGGGCGGCGGTGTCATACAGGGAGGAGATCGTGCGTAACAGCTGCGCGGTTTCGCCAATCGACTTCCCGGCTATGCCGCTCTCCGCGTGGATCGCAATCAGACACGCTTCCCGCACGTCCCGGTATTTCATGCACAACGCTTTTCCTTCCTCGGTAGTCGAGAAAAAGAGCTCTTTGCCCGCTTTCTCGCTCGTCACGTACCCCGCTTTGACCAGCTTTTTCAGGGCATAGGTCACCACGTGGGTATCTTCCACGTTGAGGACGAAGCAGATATCGGCCAGCTTTTTCTTGCGGTCGCGGTGGTTCACATGATGCAGCAGCGAGACGTCAAATGCGCCCATATCGGGTTCGCCGGCTGCCGTCATGCAGCGCACCATCCATTTATTGAACGCGTTGCTGGTCATGATCAGCGCGTACTCCAGCTCTGACAGCTCCGCGCAGCGCTCGGACACCAGATGGCGGGAAGAGACGATCCGGCCATCGTTGATATCGTCGCGATCGGGTGAAGCACTCTTTTTCGAGGTCATAACGTTCCTTAGCCAGAAATGTAAACTCATCGATAAAATAAGAACATTTTATTGATAATTTGTTTACATGTTTTTGAGGTTCAGATATAGCTTTTTTATCGCAGGTTTTCCGAAACCTGACGAAAAACACAACATCGCTCGCCGCAAATTAAAAAAATAGCCGTCGGCGTGCAACGCTCACTTTCGATAGGGTAAACGTTATGGACGGTACTACGCTGTTGCCGCTGATCGGGATACCGATCGTGGTTATTGGTTTTGCACTGCGCTTCAACCCGCTGCTTGTGGTTGTGGTGGCGGGGCTGGCGACGGGTCTGCTGGTCGGTATGGATTTCGGGATGCTGCTGGAGACCTTTGGCGAAAAGTTCGTGAATAGCCGATCGCTGGCGACCTTCATTCTGATCCTGCCCGTGATTGGTCTGCTGGAATATTACGGTCTCAAGGAGCGCGCCCAGGCCTGGGTGGCGAAGATCGCCAGCGCCACCTCGGCGCGTATTCTGATGCTCTATTTTGTCGCCCGTGAAGGCACCGCCGCGCTGGGGCTGATGTCGCTGGGCGGCCACGCCCAGACGGTACGCCCCCTGCTGGCGCCGATGGCCGAAGGGGCGGCGCTGAACGAATACGGCGAGCTGCCGCAGCACATCCGTGACAAAATCAAAGCCCATGCCGCCGCGTGCGACAACATCGCGGTCTTCTTTGGGGAAGATATCTTTATTGCCTTTGGCGCGGTGCTGCTGATCGACGCGTTCCTGAAAGAAAACGGTATTCCGGGCATCGAACCGCTGCATATCGGCCTGTGGGCTATCCCAACCGCCATTGCGGCACTGGTTATTCATATGACGCGCCTGCTGCGCCTCGATGCCAGCATCCGTCGCGACGTGATGGCCTGGCGTGCTGAGCAGGACACGCAGGAGGCCGCGCAATGATGACGCTTATTACCATTAACCGCGTGTACTACCTGATCGGCTTCGTCGTGATGCTGCTGGTTGTGATGACCCTGCGCGATCGCGCCAATCCGAAGCGTTTTACTACTGCGCTGTTCTGGTTCTTGTTTGGCGGGATCTTCCTGTTTGGCGATCTGATGGTTCAGGAGCTGGGGAAATCGCTGGCGTACCGAATAATCGGCGGGGGCGTTATCGCTATCGCGCTGCTGGCGGGTTTTGGTCTTGTCGGGAAAGGGCACTATCAAATGTCGACCGAAGACGAACGTCTCGCATCGTCAAATCGGCTTAAAAACTGGCTATTCCTGCCGGCGCTGATGATCCCGGTGGTGACGGTTATCGGGACGCTGTTCCTGAAGGGCGTGTCGATTGGCGGCGTGTTCCTGCTCGATCAGAAACAGCTCACCCTCGCGGCGCTGTGCGTGGCCTGCGTGGCGGCGATCCTCACCGGCTGGTGGCTGACCAAAGGCACGCCGCTGCACGCCATTCGCCAGTCTCGTCGTCTTGTCGATACCATCGGCTGGGCGGTGATCCTGCCGCAAATGCTCGCCATGCTCGGCGGCGTGTTCGTGGCGGCCAACACCGGTGATTCGGTGCAGAAGGTGGTGAGCCTGTTTGTGAACCCGGATAACCGCTTTATGCTGGTGGTGATTTACTGCGTAGGGATGGCGCTGTTTACCATGATCATGGGAAATGCGTTTGCGGCCTTCCCGGTGCTGAGCGCCGGCATCGCCTTGCCGTTCCTGATTAACGTGCATCACGGCAACCCGGCGCCGCTGCTGGCGATTGGCATGTACGCGGGCTACTGCGGCACGCTGATGACGCCGATGGCCGCGAACTTCAATATCGTTCCCGCCGCGCTGCTGGAGCTGAAAGACAAATATCAGGTGATCAAGATCCAGATCCCGACCGCGTTAACCCTGCTGGTGGTGAACGTGTTCCTCATGTATTTCCTCGTGTTTCGCTAAGGAGCTGTTATGGAATTAACGCAACATCAGGCCGACGCGTTTGCCCGCATGCCTTTAACCTATTTGCGACAGGAATATCCGAACCACATCATGCACCTGCTGAATGATGATGGCGACGTACTGCCGCCGCGCGAGCTGCACCCGGTTTTCTACGGCTGTTTCGACTGGCACTCGGCGGTACACGGCTACTGGCTGCTGCTGCGCTGCCTGCGCCTCTACCCGGCGCTGCCGTGCCGGGACGCGATCGTCGCGCTTGTCGACGAGCATCTGACCGAAGAGAACGTGGCGAAGGAGCTGGCCTATTTCACCGCGCCGTTCCGCGCCTCGTTTGAGCGCCCGTATGGCTACGGCTGGCTGCTGGCGCTGGCCCAGGAGCTAAAGCAGTCGTCGCTGCCGCAGGCCGCGGTCTGGTATCAAACGCTGGAGCCTTTAACCCAGGATATTCGCGACAGGCTGGTGGATTATCTCGGCAAGCTCACCTATCCGATCCGCGTCGGGACGCACTACAACACGGCGTTTGCCCTGGCGCTGGCGCTGGATTACGCCCGCGCCGTGGAAGATAGCGCGCTCGAACAGGCGATTGTGACGGCGGCGGAGCGGTTTTATCTCGCCGACACGCGTTATCCGGCCCACTACGAGCCCGGCGGTGATGAGTATATTTCCGGGGCGCTGACGGAGGCGCTGCTGATGAGCAAGGTATCTGAAGACTTCCCGGCCTGGTTTGACGCGTTTCTGCCGGAGGTGGGCGCCGTTACGGCGCTGATGAACCCGGCGGAAGTCAGCGATCGTACCGACCCGAAAATTGCCCATCTGGACGGATTAAACCTCAGCCGCGCCTGGTGCATGAAGCATATTGCCAGAGCGCTTCCCGCTAACCATCCGGCGCAGCAGGCGCTGCGCGAGGCGGTAGCGAAACACCTGACGGCTAGCGTTGAGCATGTTGTCGGCAGCCACTACAGCGGCGGGCACTGGCTGGCGAGCTTTGCGCTGCTGGCGCTGGAGTAAACGAACGCGCCGTCTTTCTTGCCGGGTGGCGCTGCGCTTACCCGGCCTACATTGTGCAAAGCTTCCTTGTAGGCCCGTGCAAGCGTAGCGCCGTCGGGCGAATCAGGCTGATGCCCGAACCACAGGGCGCAGCCTAAATTTCTTTGATTTTTAATGCGATCAATACCTTAATCGGTTATTTTTCCGTCATTTGTCTTGAAACAGATATCTTTTTTACTATCGCAAAAGTGTACGATACGCGGCCATATATCCATGTGAAAAGAATGGTTAATATGGCTGTTATACCTTTGTTACCAAAAGAAGGAATCGCGCTCGCATTAGCAAACATGAGGATTGCAAGAGCGCATGGTATGAGTAGAAATATGGCTATCCCTACAACCTATCTTTGGTTTTATCAAAAAGTAAGAAATAAGGGGCCGTGGGATTACAAGCAAGGACACCCTGAGTTAGCAAACTTTGGGAACTTCAATTATGGTTCGGCTGGCTATGCTGCCGGGATACCATCAGAAACGTTATTGATGGGGGCAGGATGGGCGCAGGAAAGAGCTAAAACCTCCAAAAAGAAATGGAGGCACTGGTATCAAAAACCGCCATATGGGGATGATCCTCACGATCAGTTTTGGATAAGTCAAGGGATTGAATATGCAAAGAAACACGGTTATTAAACGGCTTCATTGTTTACTCACAACGATTTTATTGATCGTTGTTTGCGGGTTTCTGACATATCAATACTATTTTAATGCACCTCCTCGCGATAGCTTTGCCAGCAAACAGAAACTATCTGATACCGTCACACTGTACATAACAAAGTATGATGACGGAGGAGCTACGGTGTCGGATATTTACCGCTTCTATTTAGATAAAGACAAAAGCGGGAACATTATGAAGGCCCTTAAAGATCGATCGCCGTTCCTTGAAGCCAATACAAGCAATGTTACAGCTTCTGCTTATGGGAACACGGTAAATATAAAAATCACAGGTAAGGTTTATTTGACCTGCTCCCCGTTGATTAGTACACCCCGATGTTAGTAATGTCTTCATAAGCCACATGAGGACATCCCCATGAAGAAGCGTTTTTCCGACGAACAGA